>NZ_JAHKRL010000079.1 GCF_019396405.1 Nonomuraea rhizosphaerae
GCGCCCCCCCCGGGGGCCGCCACGCCGCCCCCCGGCGCTGGTGTGGGGCCCCCTGACGTCCGTGCGGCGGCCTGCGGCGCCGCGCCCCCCGGCCCGGCTCCGGCGGACGCCGCCACAGCCCCCCGCCCGGCTCCGGTCCGTGGGGCCGCTGAACTCTGTCTGGCCCCCGGTCGCGAGCCCGCCGAGCTCGACCCGGCCCCGGAGCCGCGCTGAGCTCCGGGGCTCCCGGCTTCGCCCGGTGCGGCGCTGACGTCGCCGCAGCCGGGTGCGGCGGCGGTCAGCAGCAGTGCCAGCAAGATCCCTCGAACACGCATGTGCGGGAGCCTGCCACCCGTCGCGCCAACGGCCGGGACGCGACGGGTCAAGGGCGTGCCCGGATTGTCCCCGGACTGGGCTCCTACGCGGCGCGAGCCCGCTTACGCCGCTGGAAGGGCAGGAACCGGTCGGCCAGGTGCGGCCGGGACGGCGTCAGTGTCGGCTCCACCGCGAGGATCCGGTCGAACCGGAAGGCCCGGATGGCCCGCCGCATCCGGCAGATCCCGACGAGGTACCAGTATTCGCGGTGCACCAGGCACGTCACCGGCTCCACATCACGGGTCGTGACATGTCCGGAGGCGTCCTGGTAGTGCAGGCGGATCATCATCCGGCTGGTGATCGCGTCGGCGATGAGCCGCGCTCGTGACGCGATGTCGGCGGGCAGCGGCTCGGTGAGCGTCGTGAGCGTGGTGGCGATGACTTCGTCGTCGAGGTCCAGGTGCTCAAGAGCGAGTTGCAGGCCCCGCCTGGCGGTGACGGCCTGCGGCCCGGCTCCGAGGTGCGCCAGCGAGAGGGCCAGGGCGGCGATCTCAGCGGTGGACAGCGGGCGAGTGTGGAGGTTCACGCCTGTAGCCATACCCTCACAATAGAGATGACCACCGACATTTTTCGAAAGTCTGTACGCCTGGTAAGGCACATGTGTCCACGAAAGTGGCCCACTGTGCGCACGTCACGGCGGCCGGCCCCGCATCACCGGAGGAGCGTTTCCCTGGACGGGCGCCGGCCCCGTGCGGAGGGTGGGGCCGGCCCATGCTGGCCGTACAAACGATCTTAAAAGCGGATAGATGTCACGCGGCCGGGTCAGCCGCCGCAGCAGCCTCCGCCGCAGCAACCACCGCCACCCCCACCCCCACCACTGCCACTGCCACTGCCCGTCGCGCCGGTCGTCATGGCTACGGTGGAGAGGAGCTTGACCGTGTCGTCGTGCCCCTCAGGGCATGACGCCGGCTCGTTCGAGGCCGACATCGGGCGGGACACCTCGAACGTGGAGCCGCAGGCGCGGCAGCGGAAGTCGTAACGCGGCATGGCCCTAGATTACGTCAACGCCGGTCCACCAACACCGATCCGCCACCACTGGGTCCGCCAACACCGGCGCGTCAGTTCCGGCACATCAGCCCCGGTACGTCACCTGGGCGTAGTCGGAGACGGGCACGTACCCGATCGACTGGTAGACCTTGTTGCTGGTCGGGTTCGCCAGGTCGGTGAACAGCACCACCTGCTCGCACCGCTCCTCCAGCGCCACCCGGCTCGCGTGGGCCGTCACTGCCGCCCCGTACCCGCGCCTGCGGCAGGCAGGCGGCGTGTAGACGGGGCCGATCCGGCAGACGCCGCCCGCGGCGGGTGAGAGCGCGGCCAGCGACACCGGCGCCCCGTCGTCCTCCCACAGGAAGAGCTGCCGCCCCGCCAGCCGGTGCTCGACCTGCTCGGACGGGTCGCGTCCGAGGCCCAGCCCGACCTCGTCCCCGAACGCCAGGAACCAGGACACCAGCAGCGGGAAGTCGGCGGGGCCGGCCAGCCGCCCGCGCCCGGAGACCTCGGGCAGGGACAGGTCGCCGAGGCGGTAGAGGCGCTCGGCCATGACGCGCTCCGGCGGCCCCAGGTGCTCGGCGAGCGCGTCCGTCAGCTCCAGCGGCCCCTGCACCTCCGGCAGGTCCCCCTTCAGCACCTCGGCGAGCGGCGCGATGGTCTCGACGGCCATGCGGGCCAGCCCCACCGGGTGCGGCGGGGTGCGGAAGGCCGCGCCGCGCACCTCACCGTCGGCGCCGGTCCACCAGCCGAAGAAGGCCTCGTCGGCGGGCATGCCGCCGCGGACGTTCGCCAGCACGGTCAGCGGCACCGTGTTGCCCACGGGGTCGGTGAGCAGGAACGCCTCGGCGGCGGCCGCGTACTCCTCGACGTCGGCGGTGAAGGTCCACATGCCCGGCATCCTGCCAGGGCATGCGAACTCAGACAAAGGCTTTCCCGGAGGAAAAAATCGGGCCCGGATCGGGGAGATCCGGGCCCTGAGTCAGGCTGCCGCTTCCAGGTAGGGCGCCCATTGAGGATCACCGACGAGAGACGCGCCGATGAGCCGCCAGTGAGCGCCGCGTGGCACCGCGGGGGCGACGCGCAGCGTCCACCCCAGCTCCTCCAGGAACTTGTCGGCCTTCCTGTGGTTGCACGGCGTGCACGAGGCGACGCAGTTCTCCCAGGTGTGGGCGCCACCCCTGGACCGGGGGATGACGTGGTCGATGGTCTCCGCCTTCAGCCCGCAGTAGGCGCAGCGGTAGTCGTCGCGCCTCATGAGGGCAGCCCTGGTCAGAGGGATGCGGGACCGGTAGGGGATGCGGACGTATCGGCGAAGCCGGATCACCGAGGGGACGTCGAGCGTGCAGGTCGCGGAGCGCAGAACCGCGCCGCGGCCGTCACGGTGCACGATGTCGGCCTTCTCCCGCAGCACGAGCACGATGGCCCGGTGCAGCGAGAGGGTGGTGAGTGGCTCGTAGGTGGCGTTGAGCAGCAGGACTTGGCGCGTCATGGCGCTTCTCCCTGCTGCATGCGTATCAGAGGGGACATGCCACGGCATGTCCCGGCTGTCGGCCCCTCCTGGGGTACTGCTGCTTCCGTCACGTGGACCTCCGCCGGACGGCCCAGCGGATGGTCACCACGGCACCGTCCTGTCACCAAGTCTGGCGTTTACCGCGTGTTCCCCGCCACCCCATAACCCCCAGCCGGAATGACCAGAGAGACGCACGGTACGTTTTATGCCCACTTCACCAGGGCTTTACGCGTCCTCCTTGGCAGTAGGGTTCGGGCATGACGCGAGAGCCCTATCCCACCGCACGCCGCGAGGACCTCACCGAAATCCTGCACGACATTCCCGTGGCGGACCCCTACAGATGGCTGGAGGATCCCGACAGCCCCGAGACCCAGGGATGGCTGCTCGCACAGGCCGACCTGTTCAAGCGCAACGGCGAGCCGCAGCGGTTCAGGGACCGGATCGCCGAGCTGCTCAGGTCGGGCTCCGTGGGGGTGCCCACGTGGCGTGGCGAACGTCACTTCTTCAGCCGCCGCACGCCCGACCAGGAGCACGCCGTCTACTACGTCGTGGAGGGCGACGGCACGGAGCGGGCGCTGTTCGACCCGATGGCGCTCGACCCGTCGGGGCTGACCACGCTCGACGCCGTCCAGCCCGACAAGGAGGGGCGCCTGCTGGCCTACCAGATCTCGGTGGGCGGCAACGAGGAGTCGATCCTCTACATCATGGACGTCGCCACGGGCGCGCGCGTCGAGGGCCCGATCGACCGGTGCCGCTACTCCCCCATCGCGTGGCTGCCGGGCGGCGAGGCGTTCTACTACGTGCGGCGGCTGCCGAGCACGGAGGTGCCGGAGGACGAGGCGCAGTTCCACCGCCGCGTCTACCTGCACCGGGTCGGCACCTCCACCGAGGACGACGTGATGATCTTCGGCGAGGGCCTGAAGATGACCAACTACTACGGCGTCTCGGTCTCGCGCGACGGCCACTGGCTGCAGGTCTCCGCGCACGAGGGCACGGCTCCGCGCAACGACCTGTGGGTCGCCGACCTCACCGCCTCCACCCCCGACCGGCCCGACCTCCAGGTGGTGCAGGAGGGCGTGGACGCGCAGACGGGGCTGGTGTTCGGCCGCGACGGCAGGCTCTACGTGCACACCGACCGTGACGCGCCGCGCGCCCGGGTCTGCGTCACCGACCCGGCGACGCCCGGGTACGAGAGCTGGCGCGACCTGATCCCCGAGGACGCCGAGGCGGTGCTGTCCGACTTCGCGATCCTCGACGACCTGGAGCGCCCGGTCATGCTGGTGGGCTGGACCCGCCACGCGATCAGCGAGATCACCGTGCACGACCTGGCCACCGGCGAGCGGATCGGCGAGGTGCCGACGCCGGGGCTCGGCTCGATCGGCGGCATCGCCGAGCGTCCCGAGGGCGGCCACGAGGCGTGGTTCGGCTACACCGACAACACCACGCCGCCGACCATCCAGCGCTTCGACGCCAGAACCGGCGAGACGACGCTCTGGGCCGCCTCGCCGGGCGCGGTGGAGGTGCCACCGGTGCGCACCTCCCAGGTCGTGTACCGGTCGAAGGACGGGACGGACGTCCGCATGCTGATCATCTCGCCGGTCTCCGGCGAGGGGGCGCGGCCGACCATCCTGTACGGGTACGGCGGCTTCGGGCTGTCGATGACCCCCGGCTACTCGGCGACCGTCCTGTCCTGGGTGGAGGCGGGCGGCGTCTACGCCATCGCGAACCTGCGCGGCGGCGGCGAGGAGGGCGAGGAGTGGCACCGGGCCGGCATGCTCGCCAACAAGCAGAACGTCTTCGACGACTTCCACGCGGCCGCCGAGCACCTCATCGCCACCGGCGTGACGACCGCCGGGCAGCTCGCCATCTCGGGCGGCTCCAACGGCGGGCTGCTGGTGGGGGCGGCGCTGACGCAGCGGCCGGAGCTGTACTCGGCCGTGGCGTGCTCGGCGCCGCTGCTCGACATGATCCGGTACGAGAAGTTCGGGCTGGGCGCCACCTGGAACGTCGAGTACGGGTCGGCGGAGGACTCCGAGGGGTTCGGCTGGCTGGCGGGATACTCCCCCTATCACCACGTGCGCGAGGGGGTGGCGTACCCGGCGACGCTGTTCACGGTCTTCCAGTCGGACACGCGCGTGCACCCGCTGCACGCGTGGAAGATGTGCGCGGCGATGCAGCACGCGTCCACGGGTGACAGGCCGATCCTGCTGCGCAACGAGACCGAGGTGGGGCACGGCGCCCGGTCGATCAGCCGGACGGTCGAGCTGTCGGCCGACGTGCTGACGTTCTTGGCGCAGCACACCGGCCTATAGTCGGAAATATGGGGATGCTGGGGTTGGCCATGGTGGAGGCCGCCCCCAGCCCTGCCCTGCGGCCCTACGTGACGCGGCTGACCGCGTACAGCGAGCACTATGCCGCGCCGCTGACGCGCAGCGAGGCGGCGATGCCGGGGGCGGTGCTCGTCCTCGCGCTCGGCGGGCCGATGCGGGTCGGCGGGGCGCCGTTCACGTCGTTCACCGGCGGGCTGAGCGACGGGTTCACGGTGACGCGCACGCAGGGGCCCTGCGAGGGGGTGCAGGTGTTCCTGACGCCCTTCGGGGCGCGGCGGCTGTACGGGCTGCCGATGCGGGAGCTGACGAACCTGGTGGTCCCGGTCGAGGACCTGCTCGGCGGCTGGGCCCGCACCCTCGTCGAACAGCTCGCCGGCGTGCCCTCCTGGCCCGGACGCCTGGCCCTGGCCGACCGCCTGCTCGTGCGGCGCGTCCTGGCCGGGCCGCCGGTCGGGCCGGAGATCCCGTGGGCGTGGGCGCGGCTGCTGGCGTCGGGAGGCGGCGAGGGGCCGTCGTCGCTGGCGTCGCGACTCGGCTGGAGTCACCGCCACCTTGTCGCCCGCTTCCACGACCAGGTCGGCCTGACGCCCAAGACGGCCGGCCGGGTGATCCGCTTCTCCCGGGCCATGCGCCTGCTGCGCTCCGGGAGGCCGATCGCGCGGGTGGCGGCCGAGTGCGGATACTACGACCAGGCGCACATGAACCGGGAATTCCGGGCGCTCGGCGACACCACCCCGGGTCAGATTTGTCCAAGACCAGGGGCCGTCCTCGTCGCAGACTGACCGTTATGACACGAACCGTCTACGCCCTCGCCCGCTACCGCGACTGCGCCGCCGCCCTCGACTTCCTGGTCTCGGCGTTCGGGTTCCGGGTGCACGAGGCGTCCAAGAACGACCAGGGTGTGGTCAACCACGCCGAGCTGCTGGCCGGGGACGACATCATCATGATCGGGGAGGGCTCGCCGGGCGGGCCCGGCGTCTACGTCGCCGTGGACGACCCGGACGCGCACCTGTCGCGCGCGCGGGCGGCCGGGGCCTCGATCACCATGGAGCTGACGGACCAGCCCTACGGGTCGCGCGAGTACGCGTGCGCCGATCCGGAGGGGAACGTCTGGTTCTTCGGGACGTACCGGCCCTGACCCTTTTCGGTCGCGGGAGGGTGGCCCTGGCGGTGCCCGTCCGGGCCCGGCCTCCCTACGTCGCGCGTCACCCGGCAGCGTGGATCGTATGACCAGTGCGAAGAGCCCTGTCCGCGTACAGGTGTACGCCGATCTCGTCTGCCCGTGGTGCCGCCTCGGCAGCCACCGTTTCCACCGCGCCGTCGCGGCGTCCGGCGTCGGCGCCGAGCTTGTCCACCTGCCCTACCAGCTCGCCCCGGACGCCGCCGGGGAGCCGCGGCCGCTGCTGGAGGTGATGGGCGAGCTGTTCGGCCCGGAGCGGGCCGCCACGATGACCGCCGGCATGACCGAGCTGGGGGCGGGCGAGGGGGTGGAGTACCGGTTCGAGCGGGCGTTGGCGGCCGGCACGTTCACCGCGCACCGGCTCCTGTGGTTCACGCTGCGCGAACACGGCCCGTCGGCCCAGAGCGCGCTCGCCACCAGCCTGTACGACCTGCACTTCCGCGACGGCGGTGACCTCGGCGACCACGCGGCGCTCGCCGACGCGGCGGCCTCGGCCGGGGTGCGCGACGCCAAGGACTTCCTCGCCTCCGGGGAGGGCGTCACCGAGGTGCGCGACGCGCTCGCCGCGGGGCGGGCGGCCGGGGTCACCTCGGTGCCCACGTTCTTCGTGCCGGGCTCGGAACCGCTCAGGGGCGCGACCGAGGTCCCCGTCCTCGTGACCGCGCTGCGCCGGGCGGCGGACGTGGGATGAGACAACCACGGCGGGCGGCGGCAGCAGACGTGAGGTGAGACGCCGCGCTCTGCGGCCAGGAGGGCGCGCGGTCAGCGGGGGAAGATGACCGTCTTGTGGCCGTCGAGCAGAATCCGCTGCTCGGCGTGCCACTTCACCGCCCTGGCCAGCGCCACGCACTCCACGTCCCGCCCCATCGCCACCAGGTCCTGCGGCGAGTGGCTGTGGTTCACCCGGGCGACCTCCTGCTCGATGATCGGCCCCTCGTCCAGGTCGGACGTCACGTAGTGCGCCGTCGCGCCGATCAGCTTGACGCCCCGGTCGTGCGCCTGGTGGTAGGGCCGCGCCCCCTTGAACGACGGCAGGAACGAGTGGTGGATGTTGATGGCCCGCCCGGCGAGCTTCTCGCAGAGGTCCTCCGACAGCACCTGCATGTAGCGGGCCAGCACCACCAGGTCCACCTGGTAGTGCTCGACCAGGGCCAGCACCTCCGCCTCCTGCCGGGCCTTGGTCTCGGGCGTGACCGGCAGGTGGTGGTAGTCGATGCCGTACGACTGCGTCAGCGGCCGCAGGTCGGGATGGTTGGACGCGACGGCGACGATCTCGATGTCCAGGGCCTTGGCGCGTACCCGGTAGAGCAGGTCGTTCAGGCAGTGACCGAACTTGCTGACCATGATCAGCACTCGCGGCTTGACCGCCACGTCGCGCAGCTTGACCTCCATGCCGAACTCCGGCGCGAGGGCAGCGAATGCCGCGCGCACCTCGTCCTCCGGCAGTTGTGCCGCGAACTGGACGCGCATGAAGAACCGCTGCGCCGCCTGGTCCCCGAACTGCTGGCTCTCGGTGATGTTGCACCCGTGCCCGGCCAGCAGGCCGGAGACGGCGGCCACCACACCGGGCCGGTCGGGGCAGGACAGGGTCAGGATGTACTCGGCAGAGCTCATGACGTCACTCTCGCGGCAGAGATCAAGGACGGCTTCCGGCTGATCTCGGCAGAGTACCTCCCAGCGGCCGGATCCACGTTGTCGTTGCCGTCGTTGGTGCCAACTACACTGATCTGCCCGATCTCGGGTAGTAAATGGGCATAGCTGATCGGGCCGCCCCTCGTCGAGGCGCCGTGCCCGGGGGGATGGGGTGCCTGCTGTTGGAAGCTGCCGTGCTGATCGCGGT
Organism: Nonomuraea rhizosphaerae; assembly: GCF_019396405.1. Classification (GTDB taxonomy): domain Bacteria; phylum Actinomycetota; class Actinomycetes; order Streptosporangiales; family Streptosporangiaceae; genus Nonomuraea; species Nonomuraea rhizosphaerae. The sequence continues at coordinate 8,205 of NZ_JAHKRL010000079.1, forward strand.
CGCGTGCCTGTTCGCGGTCGTGTCGGGGATGAACGACGGTGGCGCCCTGCTGGCGACCGGCCTCAAACTGCCCACGGTGCGCCCGGTGACCGGCATTCTCACCCTGGTCGTGCTGGTGGCGGTGGTGCCGCTGGCCACCCAGCAGGTCGCGCAGACGTTCGTGACGAGGCTGGCGACGTTCAGCGGGCCGGGGGCCAAGACCGCGATGACGATCGCGGTGATCGCCGCCCTTGTCGTGGTCATGACGCTGAGCGCGCAGGGCCGTCCGACCAGCCTCACGCTGGCCATCGTCGGCGGCCTCACCGGCGCCGGCCTGGGCTGGGGGCTGCCGGTGTCGGCCGGGTCGGTGGTGCTGGTGCTGGCCTTCGGACTCGCCGCTCCCCTCGTGGGCGGGCTGCTGGGCTGGTGGATGATCCGGCTGTTGCTGCTGATCACCGACAGCCACGGGCTGCCGAAGTGGCACTGGGCCGGGTTCATGCTGCAGACCGTCGCGTACGCGGCCAACGACGGGCAGAAGATGCTCGCCGTCTTCATGATCGCGCTCGGCTTCTCGGGGGCGCCGCTCGGTTACACGTCCCTGGTCGCGCTGCTGTTCGGGCTCGGCGCCGTGTACGGGCTGCCCAGGGCCGGCCGTACGCTCAGCCGGGAGATCATCGCCTCCCGTCCCCTCCACGGCGTGGTCGCCGAGCTGGCCTCCGGCACCGCCGTGATCGCCTGCGCGGCGCTGGGCATGCCGGTCAGCATGACCCAGGCCATCGCGGGCGGCCTGATCGGCGCGGGCGTGGCCCAGGGAAGCGGGCGGGTCCGCTGGTACGCCGCCGTCAAGATCGTGATCGCCTGGCTCCTGACGCTCCCGGCCAGCGCCCTGGTGGCCGGGCTGGCGGCGTACGTGGTGAAGGGGGTGGCGTGGTCGTGACCCGCCGCGCGCACGACGGAGAGCGGCTCGGTGGCGAGGCCGGTGTGAACGTGACGCGTCAGGACGGGACAAGGGGGTGGCGGCGGGGTGACGCGCCAGGCGCGCGGTGAAGGGCCGGTGTCGGCGAGACGTGCCGAGGACGTGGTGGAGAGGGTGGGTGTCGCGAGTGATCTGCGAGTTCGCCGAGGAAAGGGGTCCTGGCCCGATGTACCTGTCCAGCGCCGGAAGGCACGCCCTCCCCTTCGCGGGGTCCCTGAACGGGGCGCGGGCGTGAAGCGGTTGCGGCGGATCCGGGCGCTGCTGGCCGGCCGGATGGACAGCGCCCTCACCGAAGCCCTGCTCGGCCAGTTGGAGGCGACCAAGGAGGGCGCCTGGCTCGCGATGGCCATGATCGGCGGCGAGGTCGGCAGAACCGGGGCCCACGAGCAGATGCGCGTGATCGAACACCTCGGCGACGAGGAGCGCCGCAACCTCGTGGAGGAACTCAGATCAGCCCTGGTCACCCCCATCGACCGGGAGGACCTGTTCCGCCTGTCCCGCTCGATCGACGACGTGCTGGACTCGCTGCGCGACTTCGTCAGGGAGTCGCACCTGTACCGGGTGCCGGACCAGATCCGCTTCACGCCTCTCCTCGACCAGGTCATCGTCGGCATCGACGCCCTGGAGAACGCCGTGCGCGACCTCGCCTCCCGTCCCTCCGCCGTGGTCCACGACGCCCTGGAGGCCAAGAAGACGGGCAGTGCGATCAGGCGGATGTACCAGTACGAGATCTCCCGCATCTTCTCCGGCGAGCTGACGGCGGACGCGATGAAGGAACGCGAGCTGGTGCGCCGCCTGGAGATCGTCGGCATCGCGATCAGCGAGGCCGCCGACGCCATCGCCGACGGCGCCATGAAACGCTGACCTGGCCAGAAGCTGCTGAAGCTGCTGCTCCAGGGCGTTACAGCCCCAGAGCGGTGGTCAGGGATTCGAGCTGGGTGAGGGCGTCGGCCAGGTCGGGGCCGCCGGCCGAGAGCGGCTGGAGCGCGACGTGGTCCGCCCCGGCGTCGAGGTGGGCGCGGACTCGCTTGGCGACCGTCTCCGGGCTGCCCCAGGCCACGATGGCGTCGGCCAGGCGGTCGGAGCCGCCGTCCGCGAAGTCCTCGTCGGTGAAGCCCAGGGTGCGCAGGTTGTTGACGTAGTTGGGCAGGCGCAGGTAGAGGGACATGTGGGTGCGGGCGGTCGCGCGGGCGGTGGCCGGGTCGGACTCGACGACGACGGCCTGCTCGGGGATCAGCAGGCGGTCGGGGCCGAGGATGGCGCGGGCCTGGACGGTGTGCTCCGGCGGGACGAAGTAGGGGTGAGCGCCGTCCGCCTGGTCCCTGGACAGCTCCAGCATCTTGGGCCTGAGCGCGGCGAGCAGCCGTGGCGGCTTGGTGTACGGGAAGTCGCCCGCGACGGAGTCCATCTTCTCGAGGTAGGCGCGGGTGGCGGTCAGCGGCTTGGTGTAGTCGTGGCCCCGCCGGCCCACGACGGGGCCGTGGCTGACGCCGATGCCGAGCAGGAAGCGGTCAGGGTAGGCGTCGGACAGGGTGACGCCGGACGCCGCCATGGAGATGGCGTCACGGGCCCAGAGGTTGGCGATGCCGGTGCCGAGGGCGATGCGGCTGGTCTCGGCCAGGAGCACCGCCGCCATGGCGAACGGGTCCTTGGTGCTGGCCGACTCGGGCATCCACAGTGAGCCGTAGCCCAGCTCCTCCATCCGCCTGGCCGCCTGCCGCGCCGTCTCCGCCGGAACCTTGTTGATCAGGGGGTGCCACACTCCGACATGGCCGGTGTCCATGACGACTCCTCGCGGATAGGATGTTCGATCGAGATGGAACACTACAGTAATGTTCGACCACAGTCGAACAGGGCGCGCAACCTCACCCACATGTCCCCGATCGAGGTCTCGCTGCAGGCCGCCCTCGACGCGCTGGGCGACCCCGTGCGCCGCCGCATCGTGCGTGAGCTGGCCGTGGTGCCCGACTGGACCCGGCCGTGCGGGACGTTCAACGACCTGCCGGTGGCCAAGTCGACGCTCAGCCACCACTTCGCGGTCCTGCGCAACGTCGGGCTGCTGGAGCAGCGCGACGAGGGTACGCGGCGGCTCAACCGGCTCAGGCGGGCCGAGTTCGACGCCCGGTTCCCCGGGTTGCTGACCTTGGTGCTCGCCGAGGACGAAGGGTGAGCGCCGTCAAGTCCGAAAGCGATGTCCGAAAGGCCGGCAGTCAGGGACGGTGGTCACTCGCCACTCACTTCCGCGGGGGCCTGATCGCCGTGCCCGCTGACGGGTTTGGGGCGGGCCCGTTGGACATAAGCGATGTAGGCGGACAAATGGGGGCTAGATGAGCGGCGATCGTACCGGCGGACAAATGCACGTGCAGACGAGCGACGGAACTTCCGGCGTGCACGTGCACTCGGAGCGCGATGGCGACAGCGGCACCGGCGGCACCTCCGTGCACGGCGGCCCGGCACAGGACCACCCGACGCGAAGCGAGCCGGCGCAGGGCAGCAGTGACCGGCCGGCGGCGCGGGTCGTCTGTGTGGATGCCGGCGGCCGGGTGTTGCTGCTCCAATGGCATGATCACGTCAGCGGCGAAGCGGTGTGGGAGCCGCCCGGCGGTGGGATCGACCCCGGTGAGACGCCCCTGGAGGCGGCCGCGCGGGAGCTGGCGGAGGAGACCGGCCTGCCGGGGGCGGCGGTGCGCGATCGGTGGGTGGCCGTCGAACGGGACTTCACCTGGCTGGGCGTCCGGTACGTGAAGAGCGAGCGGTTCTACCTGGCCCGGTTCGACGGGAGGGCGCCCGAGGTGGATCCCGGCGAGCTCACGGAGGAGGAGGCGCGGGCGTACCTCGGCCACGCGTGGTCGTCCGTCGGCGAGCTGCCGCGCAACGTCGAGCCGCCCGAGCTGGCCGCGGTGGTCGCCGAGCTGACGAAGCAGGGGTGACAGGCGAGGCGGGTCACAGCTGCACCGAGAGGCCGCCCATGGCCACCGCCAGGTCGCCGGTGTACGACTTGGCGGCCGCGGCCAGCGCCGGCTCGTGCGGGGTGTCCGGCCACAGGTGGGTGAGCAGCAACCGGCCCGCACCGGCCTGGGCCGCCGTGCGTCCGGCGTCCAGGGCGCTCGACAGGTAGGGCGCGTCCTCGTCGGGCACCCGTTCGGGATAGGTCGCCTCGGCGAGCAGCAGGTCGGCGTCCCGGGCCAGGTCGACGAGCTGGGGCGCGGGGCCGGTGTCACCCGTGTACGCCACGACGCGCCCGCCGCCCGTCAGCCGCAGCCCGGCGTTCGGGACGTGGTGCGGCAGCGACCAGGTGTCCAGGCGGAAGGGCCCCACCTCGTACGGTCTGCCGAACTCCAGCTCGTGCAACTCGAAGCTGCTTGCCAGCATGCGTGGTTTGTCCAGGGCGAGCACGGCCGTGAGCGCGCCGGGAGGGGCGTGGACGGGCAGCGCGGACGGCGGGGAGTCGCCGAGGGCGCGGGCCCGGAGCAGGGGGTTCAGGTCGGCGCAGTGGTCCGGGTGGCCGTGCGTGACCAGCACCGCGTCGATCTCCTCGGCGGCCGTCGACCGGAGCAGCCTGGGCAGGGTGGCGTAGCCGGGGTCGACGAGAACCCGGAAACCCTCGCACTCCACCAGATAACCGCTGCACGCCTGCCCCGCCGCGGGCCACGCCCCGCACCCGCCGAGCACCGTCACCTTCACCGTCACCCGACCAGCCCTCCAAGCCTCACCATCGACTACCTGAGCCTCTCGCCCGGCCGCCCGGACTTCCCGCCGACCCCGGCCGCCTAAGGCTGCCGGTCGTGGCCCAGCTCGCTCAGCGTGGCCCGCATCAGGCCGCGCAGCAGCTCACCCGCCACCCTCTCATGCTCCCCCTCGACCGACAGACCGTCGGCGATCCGGCTCACGTAGGTCTCGCGGTCGTGCGCGCCGGTGTAGGGCTGCGCCGTCATCCCCACCACGACCGTGGCGCGGGTGCCGCCTCTGGGGAGCACGGCGACGGCGTGGGTGCGCAGGCACGTCTCGTCCGGAGCGCCGTACCAGCCGCACTTGACCCCGGCCTCCGGCGAGCGCAGCGCCTCCCGCGCGCCGAACGTCTGGTCGCCCTTCACGGTGCGCATCCAGTCGAGGATCGTGCCCGCGACCGGGTCGCCGGCGACGGCGGCCTGGGCGAGCGCGGCGTAGGCGGTGGCGACCTCCTCGGCCGACACCTCGACCGACCCGAACCTGGACGGATCGCCGTTGGGCAGCGCCCACACGACGCCCGTACGCTGGTAGATGCCGTCGAGGATGACCCGGGGGCCGACGGCGAGCCAGAGGTTGAGGGTGTCGAGGTTGGAGGAGACGACGACGGCGGGCTCGGCGTGACGCCGCCACCGCTCGGCGTCGGGGATGTGCGCGGCCGTCACCCAGGCGTACAGCGGCTTGAGCAGCGAGGCGCACCGTAGCCTGGCCAGCCCGCAGCGCACGCTCACCGCCCGCGCGGGCGGCCCGCCGTAGCCACGCCTGATGCCGGCCGCCTGGGCGCTGGCTCCTTGGTGGAGGCCGCGCAACAGTTCGTCGAATGCCACGACACCCACCGTAGTCCTAGGAGGTGGTGCCCCATCGGCCTTCGTACCAGTCCGTGGACGGCGGGTCACCGGGCAGCGGGGTGGCGCCGGGCGCGCGCAGGCCGTCGAGGGCGATGGCGAGCAGGCGCTCCCTGACGTGGTGGTCCGTCCCGGTGGGCGGGCGCGGGGCGGGCCGGCTGAACTGTTCCACGAGCAGCGACACGTCCAGCGTGCTCACGTCGGCCCTGAGCACGCCCGCCTCGTGCGCTCTGGCGACGAGGCGGCCGGCCAGCTCCATCGCGTGCCGGGTGGCGCTCAGCATCTCGTCCGTCACCTCGATGGTGCCCGCGACGGGGGCGAGCGCGCCCGATCGCGCGGCGACGCACCGGCGCACGTACACCGCCAGCCCCTCCCAGGGGTCGCTCTCGGCCAGCCCGTCCTCGGCCGCCTCGACGACCCGCCGCACGGCGATGACGCACAGTCGCTGGAGCAGCTCCTCCTTGGTCCGGTACCGCCTGTACAGGCTGCCCATGCCCACGCCCGCCCGCTTGGCGATGGCCGAGACCGGCGCGTCGAAGCCCTGCGTGGTGAACACCTCGTGGGCCGCCTCCAGCAGCCGGATGTCGTTCCTGGCCGCCTCGGCCTGCCGTCCTCGCCCGGCCACCCGGCCCCCTCTCGTGGTCCGGTGACAGTATATTTATCGGAGCGATTCACTCCGATTAGCGAGGTGCGAGTCATGCGCGCGGTGGTGCTGAGGGCGTACGGCGGTCCGGACGAGCTGGTCGCCGAGGAGGTGCCGGATCCGGCGCCCGGCCCCGGTCAGGTGCTGGTCGAGGTGGCGGTGGCGGGCATCACGTTCGTGGAGACGCAGGTACGGGCCGGACGGGGGCCGCGCCGGCCGGAGCTGCCCGCGATCCTGGGCAACGGGGTGGCGGGAACCGTCCTGGCCGTCGGCGAGGGCGTCGACGGCTCGCTGACCGGCGGCCAGGTGGTGAGCTCGCTGGGCGGTCTGGGCGGATACGCGGAGCTGGCCGTGGCGAACGCCGCCGACCTGATCCCGCTGCCCGCCCACCGCACCGCCGAGGAGGCGGTGGCGCTGCTGGCCGACGGCCGTACCGCCGTCGGGCTGACGCGGGCCGCGGCGCCCGAGCGCGGTGAATGGGTGCTGGTCGAGGCGGCCGGCGGCGGGGTGGGCGGGCTGCTGGTCCAGCTCGCCGTACGCGCGGGGGCGCGCGTGGTGGGGGCGGCCGGCAGCGCGAACAAGCGGCTGGCCGCCGAACGGCTCGGGGCCGAGGTCACCGTCGACTACACCGCCAATGGATGGGCGGATGAGGTACGGCGGGCGACCGGCGGGCTGGACGTGGTGTTCGACGGCGTCGGCGGGGAGATCGGGGCGAGCGCGCAAGGGCTGTTGCGCGATGGAGGGCGCTTGAGCGTGTACGGGATGGCGGGCGGGCCGATGACGACTCCCGGGGAGGGCGTGACGGCGGTGGCGTTCCCGCAGGTGGATCTGCGCGAGCTGGCCCGGGAGGCGATCGACGGGCCACTGCGCCCGACGATCGGCCTCCGGCTGCCGCTGGAGCGGGCCGCCCGCGCCCACGCCGCGATCGAGTCCCGCACGGTGACGGGCAAGACGCTGCTGCTGCCCCGCTGACCCGTCCGTCCGGCGGGGCTCAGCCGGGCAGGGCGGCCTCGAAGCGGGCGCGCAGCTCCGACAGCCGCTCCACCGGCTCGGCGCTGAACACCAGCCGCACGTGCCGCCCCGCCACCGCCTCCCCCCAGGCGGTCATCGGCGTGGCCGCGACGCGCCCCTTCTCCAGCAGCCGGGAGGACAGCTCCGCCGCCGTCAGCCCCACGGCCGCCGCGTCGAACAGGCACGACCAGCCGCCACCGGCCCGCACCACCGGCAGCCCCGCCAGCTGGGCGATGACGGTCTCGTGACGGGCCTGGTACTCGGCCACCGCCTCCGGCACCCCCGCCCCGCCCGGGTCCGACAGGGCGGCCGCCGCGCCGAGCTGCGCGTACCCGCCGGCCACGGTCGTGTTGTAGATCGCCGCCACCCTGATCCGGGCCATGATGTCGGCGGGCCCGGCGACCCAGCCGATGCGCCAGCCGATCATGCGGTACTCCTTCGACACGGACCCGATGGTGATCGTCCGCTCGGCCAGCCCGTCCACCTGGCACGGGTTGACCCGCGGCTGCCCGTCGAACACGATCCGCTCCATGGCGGCGTCGTGGATCAGGTACGCCCCGGTCCGCGCGCAGGTCTCGGCGACCGCCTGCCAGTCCTCCCGGGAGAACACCACGCCCGACGGCATGGACGGGCTCATCAGCAGCATCGCCGCCGCCGTGCGCACCTGGGCGAGCGCGTCCCGGTCGAGCCGCCAGTGACCGCCGTCCACGGTCAGCGGGACGAGGTGGGGCCGGGCGCCGGCCAGCCGTACGCGCTGGAGCAGGCCCGCGTACGTGGGGTCGGTGAGCACGACCGGGTCACCGGGCTCGGTGGTGGCCAGCAGCGTGGGCAGGACGGCGGAGGTGCCGCCCGAGGTGATGACCACCTGGCTGAGGGGGTCGTGTTCCAGGCCGGTACGCCGGCGCAGCTCCCCCGCCACCGCCTCGCACAGCGACGGCAGGCCGGTGAGCGGCAGCCAGCTGTTTCCGGCGCCCTCGGCGAGCGCGCGGGTGGTGGCCTCCACGGCGACGGGCGGGGGTGGGACGTCGGTGTCGAGGTTCTCCAGCCGCAGGACGTCGGGGTCGCTGCCGGTCGCCGCCGCGACCTCGTCGAGGCCGATGGGCTGGACGTGGGCGAATCTGGAGTTGGGCCGCATCACGCACCTCCGTGGGCGGGTCCGGGCCGCCCGTCGCAAGGGGTTCCGTATACGGAACGGTCCCTCCGAAGGGCCGTCACGTCAAGCCCGCCGCCACCACAGCACCGCGAGACCGCCGGCCGCCAGCACCGGTACGGCGGCCAGGGCGGCCACCCGCCGCCCCCGCGCCACCTCCCCGTCCGTCACGACCGCCGCCACCGCCCCGGCCAGCGCGAACGCCCCGCCCGCCGTCACCACATGCGCGAACCGCGACGGCCACGACGGCAGCGCCTCCTCCACCACGCCCAGCACCAGCAGCACGGCGGCCGACACCAGGGCGACCCGCACCCCGGGCCGGACCCGGGCCAGCTCCAGCGCCACGACGGCCAGGCCGAACATCACCGCCGTGATCGCCACCACGCTTCCCAGCGCGGCGGGCAGGCAGTTCCACTCCTCGCAGCCGACGGAGGCCCAGCCGACGCGGGCCGTCGCCCACCACAGCACGCCCAGCGCTCCGCAGACCGCGCCGGCTCTGGCTGTCCGATGCATGCCCCCATCCTGGCCGACCGCCGCCCCTCCCCGGCCCACCGCCATTCGCTCCTCACCCGCCGCCCGCAGCCCGGAGCCCGCCACCCGCAGCCCGCCACCCGCAGCCCTTCGCCGGAGGGAAGGACCCCCTACGGGCCGGTGGCGCGCAGGCGGGCCGCCTCCGCCTCGTCGGCCGCCGCCTCGCTGTCGCGCCCGAGCGCCCGCAGCACGACCGCCCGGTTCTGGTACAGATCCGGCAGGCGAGGTTCCAGCGTGATGGCCCGCGACAGGTCGGACACCGCCCCCGTCCAGTCCCCCGACTCGTAGCGCAGGACCCCGCGGTTGCCCCAGGCCGAGGCGAGGTCGGGGGCCGCGCTGATCGCCAGGTCCAGCGCCCGGTGGGCGTCGCTGAGCCGTCCCGCCGCGGTCTCGAGCTGGCCCAGGATAGCCAGCAGGTACGGGTTGCCGGGCGACTGGACGAGCCCGACCGTCACGTCCGCCCTCGACTCCTCGTCCCGGTCGAGCATGGCCAGCAGTCCGGCCCGGTTGATGTAGGCGTCGAGGTAGCCGGGGTCCAGCTCGATGACCCGGCTGAGGTCCTCCAGCGCCCCGTCGAGGTCGCCGCGGGCGATGCGCAGCTCGGCCCGGTTGTAGTGCGCCTCGGGCAGCGGCGGGCCGGCCCGCATGGCGCGCTCGTAGTCGGCCAGCGCCTCGGCGTACCGGCCGAGCCGGTAGTGGACGTTGCCGCGGTCGAGGTAGTAGTCGGGGAACAGCGGGTCGATCGCGATGGCCACCGCGTACTCGTCCAGCGACTCCTTGGCCCGCCGGAGCGTGGCCAGGAGCTGGGCGCGGTTGGCCAGCAGCACCATGCGGTGCACGGGGTGGCGTTCGCCCAGCTCACGGGCCAGCTCCAGGGCCGACTCGACCAGTGAGAGCGCCGTCTCGGGGCGGCCCTCGCGCAGCTCGATCAGCGCCAGCCCGTTGAGGTCGAAGCCGAGCTTGAAGGCCCGTTCGGCGGGGTCGGGCAGCAGGCCGGAGATGGCGATCGCCTGGTTGACCCAGCCTCTGGCCCGGCCCAGGTCGCGCTGGGCGGCGTCGGGGTGGCGGGCGTCGAGCATGGCGGTGCCGTACGCGCTGGCCGAGTGCACGGCGGGGTCCTGGCTGGAGCGGCGCGCGGCCTCCCACAGCACGCGGGCCTCGAGTGTCTGGCCGAGCGCGCCGAGCGCGGTCGCGGTGCGCTGGAGGAACAGCCACCAGCGTTCGCTGCCCTGCTCGGTGCGCGAGAGGCCGAGCTGGCCCAGCTCGGCCAGCGAGTGCAGGAAGCCCTCCCGGGTGCAGCGGGCG
>NZ_JAHKRL010000080.1 GCF_019396405.1 Nonomuraea rhizosphaerae
CGTCGTCCGGATCGACGGCGAGCGCCTCGGTGGTCACCAGGGCCCCGGAGCCCTTGTCGTAGATGCCGGTCACCTTCGAGGTGGTCCGCACCTTGCCCGCCACCGGCAGCTCCCGGTGCAGCTCGAACGCCTGCTCGGCGTGGACCAGCAGCGCCGGGTCGTAGTCGCCGAGCCGCCGCCCGGCCGGCGACTGGGCGGCCAGCACCGCGAACGTCGGCAGCACCCGCTGCCCCTTCTCGGTGGCGAACTCCAGCTCCTCCAGGCCGCTGCCCACGCCGAGCGCGTACAGCATGGTGTCCTTGGCCGTCCAGGCGCGCTCGTGCGGTTCGCCCTCGACGCCGACCAGGTCATGGTTGAGTGCCACCTCAGGCCTCCCGTCCGGGGATCTGCCCGCTGGTCAGGGCGTTGGGAGCGGCCTTCTCGACCAGGGCGGGGATGACCGCGCCCAGCTCGGCGGGATCCCAGCGGCTGCCCTTGTCCACGGCGGGGCCCGCGTGCCAGCCCTCGGCGACGCTGATCATCCCCGAGCGGACGTTGAACACCCGCCCGGTGACGCCCCGGGCCTCGGCGCTGGCCAGCCACACCACCAGCGGCGCGATGTCGTCGGGGTCGGCGCCGGTGCTGCCGGTCGCGCGGGTGCCCTTCGGGACGAGGTTCTCGGTCATGCGGGTCAGCGCGGCCGGGGCGACGGCGTTCACGGTGACGCCGTACCGCTCCAGCTCCTTGGCCGCGATGACCGTCAGGCCCGCGATGCCGGCCTTGGCCGCGCCGTAGTTGCCCTGCCCGGGATTGCCGTAGATGCCGGACGACGAGGTGGTGTTGATGATCCGCGCGTCCACCTCCTCGCCCGCCTTGGACCTGGCCCGCCAGTACGCCGCCGCGTGGCGCAGCGGCGCGAACGTGCCGCGCAGGTGCACCTTGATGACCGCGTCCCACTCCTCGGCCGTCATGTTGACCAGCATCCGGTCGCGCAGGATGCCCGCGTTGTTGACCAGCACGTGCAGGTCGCCGAAGCGCTCCACGGCGGCCTGGATCAGCCGGTCGGCCCCGTCGAAGTCGGAGACGTCCTCGCCGTTGACGATCGCCTCCCCGCCCAGCGCCTCGATCTCCGCCACCACCGCGGCGGCGGCGTCCGAGGAGCCGGTCCCGTCGACCTCCGCGCCCAGGTCGTTGACCACGACCTTGGCGCCCTGACGGGCGAACTCGAGCGCGTGGCCCCGCCCGATGCCCCTGGCCGCGCCCGTGACGATCACCACTCGGCCTTCGACGATTCCGCTCATCTGGCACCTCGATCCTTGACCCGCTGACGATGCGAACTGAATTCTAGTATCGAAATCTAGAACCGCTAGAGGGATAGCCCCTGTTACCCCCTCTGATCTGCGCAGCCCCTGGCGGAGCCGCCCAAGGGGGACGGTAGCGTGAAGGTGTGGTTGAACCTTCCCTCGCGCAACGGCATGTATTTCCTCGAATGGTGAGATTTGCGGACATTGACTCTCAAGGGCATGTGAACAACGTCCGCTTCTTCGACTACCTGGAGGACGCCCGGCTGGGGATGCTCCACATCGATCCTTACAAGGCGGGCGACACTCCCTTCAAGGGCCTGGTGGTCTCCCGTCACGAGATCGACTATCTGCGCCCGCTCAGTTTCCGCGCCGAACCGGTCCGCGTGGAGACCTGGGTGAGCGAGCTCAGCCCGGTTCGCTTCACCCTGGAGTACGAGATCCGCGACGACGAGGCGTTGTACGTGCGGGCCAGATCCGTGCTCGTCGCCTACGACGTGGAGCGCTCGGCGCCCCGCAGGCTCACCGAGGATGAATTTTCCTATCTACGGCGATTCACCCCCTCACTCTGATGACGACCAAGCGCTGGGTCATGCTCGGGCTGGGGGTCAACGCCCACACCAGCGTCACCGTCGGCATCTCCGGCCTGCCGCTCATCATGCCCGACATCCAGAGCTACTTCGGCGTCTCGCTGCCCGTCGCCGGGATCATCTGCAACGCCCCCGGCATCGGCATCCTGTTCTCCCTGGTCTTATGGGGCGTGCTGGCCGACCGGCGAGGCGAGAAGCTGGTGCTCGGCCTCGGCGTCGGGGCCGGCGCGGTCCTGTTCGCGGCCGTGACCCTCGTCACCGACATCTGGGCGGTGGTCGTGCTGCTCGCCTTGGCCGGGGCGGCCGGGTCGGCCGCGCTGGTCGGCGGCGGGCGGATCGTGCTGCGCTGGTTCGACCCGCCCGAACGCGGCGTGGCCATGGGCATCCGCCAGGTCTCCTTCACGCTCGGCATGGCCATCGCGGCCTTCGTCCTGCCGCCCATCTCACGCGCCCACGGCATCACGGGTGTGCTCGTCCTGTGCGCCGTCATCGCGCTGGTGGCCGCCGTGCTGGCCGTCGCCTTCCTGGCCGAGCCGCCGCACGCGGTCTCGGACGCCGGCCCCGCGTCGACGGTCTCGCCGTACCGGCAGCCGGCCCTGTGGCGGGTGCACGCGGCCGCCGCGCTGCACGTCGCACCCCAGTTCGTCGTCAGCACGTACGGGGTGGCCTGCCTGGTCACCGTGTACGGCTGGGACGGCGTCGGCGCCGGGCAGCTGTTCGGCGTGGCGGCCGTCGCCGGAGCCGCGGTCCGCATCCTGGTGGGCCGCTGGTCCGACCGGACCGGGCTGCGGATGGCGCCGCTGCGGCTGCTGGCCACCGGCTCGGCGGTCGTCATGGCGCTGCTGACGCTGGGGGAGTTCACCGAGTCGTGGCTGGGCCCGGCCATGCTGGCGCTGGCCGCGGTGATCACCGTGGCCGGGAACGGCCTGGCCTACCTCTCGGCGGGCGAGCTGGCCGGTCCCGGCTGGGCGGGACGGGTGCTGGGCACCCACAACACCATCCAGAACTCCGTGGCCCTCGCCGTGACCCCGGTGGCCGGGCTGCTGATCACAGGGCCCGGCTACTGGGCGGGGTTCGCGGCGGGGCTGGCGTGCACGCTGGTGTCGCTGCCGATCATCCCCACCCGTGGCGAACGGCACGCCTCCGCCGAGGAGGGCGTCCCGTCCTGAGCCACCGTCCCGCTACGAAGCGGCGATGCGTCACGAGGCGGCGGTGCGCAGCCATACGGCGGTGTCGGGCGGCAGCAGGTTCCCGTCGAGCGCCCCGCTCGCCAGCAGCACGTCGTCGTGCGGAGGCAGCGGCACCGGGTCGAGGCCGCAGTTGATCGCGCAGGTCAGCGCGCCACGGGTGAAGAAAAGCGCTCCCTCGGGGGAATCCAGCCACTCCAAGGTATAAGGAATGGATCGCACCAGGTCACGGCGGCAGGCGAGGGCCTGGCGGTAGAACGCCAGCGTCGAGCCGGGATCGGCGTCCTGGGCCTCGGCGCTCAGCTCGGAGAAGTCCTGCGGCTGGGGGAGCCACGGCGCGACACCGTCGGGGGAGAACCCGTACGAGGCGCCGTCCTTGGCCCACGGGATCGGCACCCGGCACCCGTCGCGGCCCGGCAGCTTGCCCTCCGACTGGAAGAAGACCGGGTCCTGCCGCGCCTCCGGGGGAAGATCCTTCACCTCGGGGAGGCCAAGTTCCTCCCCTTGGTAGAGATATGCCGACCCGGGCAATGCCAGCATCGTGAGCAATGCGGCCTTCGCCCTGGCCAGTCCTGTTCCGGGATCGGCGGTGTCGTACCGGGTGCGGTGCCGGATGACGTCATGGTTGGACAGCACCCACGTCGCGAACGGCACCGAGGCCAGCGTGCCCTCGATGACCTCCTTGAACGCCGTCGGCGACCAGGGCGCCTGCAGCCACGCGAAGTTGAAGCTCTGGTGCAGCTCGTCCGGGCGGACATAGAGGGCCAGATCCTCCGGGCTGTCCGTCCACACCTCGCCCACCGCCATCCGCTCTCCCGGATAGCCGTCGAGCACCTTGCGCCAGGCGCGGTAGACGTCGTGCACCTCCGGCTGCCCCCACACCGGCGAGACCGACTTGAACGACTGGTCCTTGACGTCCGGCAGCCCCTCCGCTTTGTACAGGCCCATCGCCACGTCGATGCGGAACCCGTCCACGCCCCTGTCCAGCCAGAACCGCAGGACGTCGAGGAACTCCTGGTGCACCTCGGGGTTGCGCCAGTTGAAGTCCGGCTGCTCGGGGGCGAACAGGTGCAGGTAGTACTGGCCGTCCTCCACCTGGGTCCAGGCGGGGCCGCCGAAGGTGGACTGCCAGTTGTTCGTCGTGTCGCTGAAGATGTAGCGGTCGCGGCGCTCGCCGCGCAGCGCCTCCTGGAACCAGGGATGCCGCGAGGAGCTGTGGTTGGGCACCACGTCCACGATGACCCGCAGGCCGTGCTCGTGCGCGTCGGCGACCAGCGACTCGAAGTCGGCCAGCGAGCCGAACAGCGGATCCACGTCGCGGTAGTCGGCCACGTCGTAGCCGCCGTCGGCCATCGGCGAGGGATAGAAGGGCGTCAGCCAGACCGCGTCGACGCCCAGCTCGGCCAGGTAGGGCAGCCGCTCGCGGATGCCGGCCAGATCGCCGACGCCGTCTCCTGAGGCGTCGGCGAAGCTGCGAACGTAGATCTCGTAGACGACGGCGTCACGCCACCAGGGGATGCTCATGTGGCGCTCATGCCCGTTATGTCGGAGAGTTCACCAGGCTGTGCGCCGCATAGACCAGATAGTCCCAAAGCTTGGTCTCCAGCTCCTGCGGCAGCTCCAGCGACTCGACCGCGTCGTGCATGTGCTTGAGCCAGGCGTCGCGCTGGGCCTCGCCGATGACGAACGGGTGGTGCCGCATCCGCAGCCGCGGGTGCCCGCGCTGCTGGCTGTAGGTGTTGGGGCCGCCCCAGTACTGGATCAGGAAACCCCGCAGCCGGTCCTCGGCCCCGGTCAGGTCTTCCTCCGGGTAGAGGGGACGCAGCAGCGGGTCCTGGGCGACCCCCTCGTAGAAGCGGCGCACGAGTCGCCGGAAGGTCTCCTCGCCGCCGACGGCCTCGTAGAAGGAGGTTTCAGTCACCGTACAAGCCTATGCGGTGGCGGCCCAGGGGATGCCCGCGGAGTCCAGGGCCGCCTTCACCCGCAGCCTGAGCTCCCGCGCGACCTGCGCCTGCTTGGCCGGCAACGTCTTGGCGGTGATCCGGAAGACCAGCGAGCTGTCGGAGAGCTGCTCCACGCCGAACACGTCGGGCTGCTCCACGATCAGCGTCTCACGGAACTCCGCGTCGGCCCAGATCTCCTCGGCCACGTTCTCCAGCACCGCCCGCACGGTCGTCAGGTCGGTGGTCCAGGCGACCGGCACGTCGAGGTAGGCCCGCGACCAGCCCTGCGACTCGTTCCCGATGCGGGTGATGGTGCCGTTGCGGACGTACCAGACCCGGCCGTCGGCGTCACGCAGCCTGGTGACGCGCAGGGTGACCGCCTCGACCGTCCCGATCGCGGCGCCCGCGTCGATCACGTCGCCCACGCCGTACTGGTCCTCCAGCAGCATGAACATGCCCGCGATGAAGTCCTTGACCAGCTCCTGCGCGCCGAAGCCGATCGCGACGCCCAGGATGCCCACGCTGGTGAGCAGGGGAGCGATGGGGATCGTCAGCCGGTCCAGGACGGTCAGCACGGCGGTGCCCATGATCACGATCGAGGCGATGTGCTTGAGCACCGACCCCATCGTCTCGGCGCGCTGCTTGCGGCGCTCGTGGAGCAGGGCGTCGATGCCCTCGGTCGCGGCGCCGCCCCTGCGGAACCGGCCGGTGATCGAGGAGCCGGTCGCGGCCCGGTTGACGATCCGGGTGATCAGCCGCTTGGCGATGTTCCGCACCACGAGGGCGAGGATCAGGATGAGCGCGATGGTGATCACGGTGGCGAGGACCGGCGCGAAAGAACCCACAGGGAGATAATCCTGCAACACGTTGCACAGCACGGTGTCATCCACACATGTTTTGCCCACCTCGGTGAGCAACTCCGTCGGGTCCAGCGGACTCGACGTAGGCGTGGACGTGGGTGTTGGCGAAGGCGTTGGAGCCAGCAGGAACACCGGGTGGATCCCCCTCATGAAAAAACGGTTCGGCCGACGGCCCTTATGGAGCGAATCGCTCAAAAAGATACCGCCGACCGAACCGGCCGCAGTCACATCACGCCGGGGAAGACGGGGACATCAGGCCCCGGGGCCGCGGAGGGCGAAGCCTGACGCTCCGGTGACGTACGGCTCGGCTGGGACACACACCCGGAAGCATGCCCCAGCCGATCTCGGAGGCCGAACCCCCGAACACCCACCAGGCGGACCTGGAGGATGGCTCAATGTGCGCGGCTGGCTGGCCGCACAAGCACGAGTTCCGCAGAGAAGCGGAACCGGCGGGATGACCAGAGCCCCTGCGGGAACAGGAGACCCTCCGCACCGGCCACCCCGCCGGCTCCGAGGAGCCGCCGTGGGTGCGGTAGGCCAAGGTGGCTGCGCTCCACCCGGACCACCGCTCAGTCACTCCCCCACGGCGGCGAGCACGCGAGCGACCTTCGTCGCCGCACCAGCCGGGTCGTCGGCCGTGTGCATGCGCTCGCCCCAGGACCAGCAGTACCACCAGTCCGGAAGCTCAGCGACCGCAGTCGGCCGGCAGGTGACGTTCTCGGACAGACTTGTCGCGTGTGGGTTTATCACCCTTACGAAGAGTCGACCGCTCTGGGTCCGAACCACTCGCGCGAGCAATCCGCGAGCGTCCAGTTCTGACACCAGACGCTCCAGGTGCCCGACGTTGTCGTCCCCCACCTTTCGTCCCTCCCTTGAATCGTTGCTGGTGCGCCAAACATGACTCAAGTCAGCGAACTCCGCAACGACGGGTGGGCGGCTACAGGGGACCGCTTCTCCCTCCCTGGATGTAAGAAACAGCCCTCGGGAGGAACATCCTTAACCGTAAGCTCCAAGAAGGCGTTTTCAACCTGTCAGCATTGGGCCATAGTTCTTGTAGGCGCAGCGCGATCTGAGGGTTACGCTGGGTCATCGGTCGCAACCGACAGGACATGTGTGGAAGGGGCCGGGATGTCCGGCAGACAGCACAGGGAAACGGAGATGGCACGGCAGATCCGAGCCAAAGGGCTCGCCGCCGGCCGCACCGCCGCCCAGATAGCTGAGGAGATCCACGAGGCGTGCGGGCCCCAGTTCGGCACCACGCGGATCAAGGGGCACCGCCTCGCTTACGGCATCGCGCTCGCCGATGTCATCGAGCAGGTGAGGGCGCTGTTCGAGCGCGACTCCAAACCGGTGCCGGGCATCGGGGAGACCCTGCTGTCGGCGTACGAGAGCGGGCTGAAACGCCCGGGTCCCGAATACCTGCACTACCTCTGCTCGGTCTACCGGGTGGAGCCGAGCTCGCTCGGCTACGACACCCCGTGCATCTGCGGGCACGGCCACCGGATGCCCGGCGTGGTCGGCGGGGAGAGCAAGGAGCGGCCCTACTACGGGCCGCAGTCGCGTGAGCTGATCCAGCTCCCCGACTCGCCCCCGGCGCCCTCCGACGAGGAGAACGAGAACATCCTGCGCCGCACGCTGCTGACACTTCTGTCGAGCAGCTCGAAGAAGGCCGAGTTCAGAGGTGACGTGCTCGGCGCCTGCGAGGGCATCAGGCGGCGGATGGACGACATCCTCGTCTCGGCGACCGTCTCTCCCGCGATGCTCGACCAGTGGGAGGAGGCCACGCTCAGCTTCGGCCGCCAGTACACCACCACCGCGCCGCTGCGGCTGCTGTGCGACGTGCTGCTCGAACTGAGCGCGGTGCGCAACGCCATGTCCCGGCGTCAGCCGATCGACCTGCAGGAGCGCCTGTGCCGCATGGCCGCGCAACTGTCGGGGCTCAGCGGCATGATCATGATCAACCTGGGCGACCACCGGCTCGCCCGCTCGTTCTTCCGCACCGGCCGCACGGCCGCCGACGAGACCGGCGACCGCGCGCTGCGCGCCTGGGTGACCGCCCGCGAGGCGCTCGTCCCGCTCTACTACGGCGACGCCCGCGAGGCGCTCAACCTGGCCAAGAAGAGCCGCGACCTGGCCGGCGCGACCCCGTGCGCGGCCCAGGCCATGGCCCCGGTCGTGGAGGCCCGCGCGCTGGCCATGCTGTCGGGGACCGACAGCAAGAAGGAGGTCGTCGACCAGGCCAAGCGCGCGCTCGCCCGGGCCAGGAACGCCTTCTCGCACATGAAGTCCCACGAGAGGGAGGACATGGCGTTCGGCTACACCGAGCGCCAGCTCTACTTCTACCAGGGCGACGTGCTCACCAAGCTCGGCCAGACCCTGGAGGCTGAGGTCGTGCTCGACCAGGCCCTCGAAAAGTACGAGGACCACATCATCGACCAGACCTTGATCCGGCTCGACCAGGCTCAGTGCCGCCTCATCGAGGGGGACGTCGACGAGGCCGCCAAGCTCGGGCGCGACGCGATGAAGCTGCTCGGGCCCGAATACCGCACCGATTTCATCATGCGCCCGGCTGTCGCGCTCGCGCAGTCGATCAAGGCGCGGGACGCGAACCATCCCGGCCTGGCCATGCTTCAGGAAGAACTGCGCACTGGGCTGGCCTTCGGGGAAGGGAACGGCGGTGCATGAAACTGAAGATCCGGCGCTATCGCTGGTCTGACCTGGACACCATCCTCGCCCTGCACCAGATCTGTCTCGCCGAGGTGGGGCTGGCGCCGGGCGACGGTGTTTACTACGACGACGACTTCCCCCGAATACAGGAGCTCTACCTGGCCTGCGGCGGAGACTTCCTCGTCGGCGAGATCGGCTCACGGGTCGTCGCCATGGGCGGGCTGCGACCCATCGACTCCGAGACGGCTGAGGTGTGCCGTCTGCGCGTCCATCCCGGCTTCCAGCGGCGCGGCTTCGGCGCCACGATGCTGCGCGCGCTGGAGCACCGGGCGGTGGAGCTGGGGTTCACCGCCATCCGCGGGGACACCACGCTCAACCAGGGGGCCGCGCTGGCGCTGTACGAGCGCCACGGCTGGCGCGAGACCTCCCGGCGGCAGGTCGGCGAGCTGGTCGTCGTCTACGGCGAGAAGCGCCTGCGGCCCCGCGACGAGGCCCACCGGCCGGCCGTCGAGTCGGCCGACGCCATGGAGTCGTGACGCTGCGTTCATGACGGGCACGTCCCTTGACGGGACGTGCCCGTTTCCTACGTGACACAGAGCTGTGACAGCGGGGTTCGCCTAGCGGGTGGGTGGGGAATACCGTGCTCAGAGTCACTTCGGATAGGGATGTACGCACCCCGGAGTGAGGCACATCCCTCTGGGTGGTAGAGGAACATCACCGGCTGCTGCCTGTACATCGTTGGCTGCTCATTGTAGTGAGATGCTTTTGACATGGCAGTCGTGCCCGCTCCCCGACCCCTCCTGGGAGCTGTGCTTCTGTTGTTCGTCAGCGCCGCTTGGGGGTCGGCGTTCCCGCTGATGAAAGATCTCATCCTCCGGTTACCGGTGGAGGATCTGCTCACCGAGCGTTACACCATCGCGGCGTTGACGCTGTTCCTGATCCGGCCGCGCAGCCTGTTCCGCGTGTCGCGGGCGACCCTGCTCAACGGGGTGATCCTGGGGATCATGTTCGGGGTCGGGCAGTGCGCGCAGGCGATCGCCCTGGACAGTCTGCCGTCGTCCGTGTCGGGGTTCGCGGTCGGCTGCAACGTGATCATCACGCCGGTCCTGGCGCTGGTGATGTTCAAGGCCCGGGTGCCCCGCCGGGTGTGGGCGGGCGTGGCGATGGCCATGGCCGGCATGACCGTGCTCACGCTGATGCGCGGCATCGGCGAGACCAAGATCTCCGTGCTCGCGCTCGGGGTGACGATCTCGGCCGCCGCCCTCTACTCGGGGCACACGCTGATGCTGGCCAAGCTCTCGCGCGCCGCCAAGCCCTTCGACGCGTACGCGCTCACCGTCATCCAGCTCGCCACCATCGGGGCCATGACCGGCGTCATGGCGGTGCGCGACGGGATCACGCTGCCCCAGACGATGCCCGACTGGGGGATACTCGCCCACCTGTCCGTCGTCTCGTGCGCGCTGGGGTTCCTGGCCCGCTCGTACGGGCAGGCGCACGTGCCGGCCATCCCCAGCGCCGTGCTGATGTCGTCCCAGCCCCTGTGGGTCACGCTCATCGCGGTGATCTGGTTCGACGAGCAGGTCGGCACCAGCATGATCGTGGGCGGCGGGCTGATGGCGGCGGCGATGCTGCTGGCCGTGCCGGGCAGGGCCTCGCCCGACGAGGCCGCCGAACGCGCCGTCGTGGCGGCGACCAGGCAGGCCAGGAGGGCGCTGGCCGACCTGAAGGCCAAACGGGACGATCCGCTGAAGTTCGACCGGCTCGTGGCGTCATACCCGTCCAAGACCGCCTGCTCCCACCCGCAGGGGTGCCCGTGGAACGGGCAGGCGCGCAAGCGGTCGGTGGAGCCGAGTTTCGACCGGCTGATCGAACGGGCGACCACGATCGTGCGGGCGAAGAATGGCGCCGGTCCGGGCGCCGATCCGGGGGCCGGACGAGCGATCGCGCCGGGAGGGCGTTGTTTGTGCGCCATGGTCGAAGAAAGTGGAAAGATCGGGACGGTGTCAATCTCTCGCTGGTTTCGGTCCCAATAGGCCACTAATCACGGTCAAAAACCCTCTGGTACTTATGGATTAACAACTCCCTTATTCGCCGTAAATCTTGATATTCGCGGACGTGTCCGATAGTAGGGAATTAACCCCGATGGAGAGGTGCACTATGAAACGCATCGTCGTCCGCAAGCCTGGTACCGCGAGGCTCGCCGGGACCTCCAGCGTCATACACAAGGGGTGATCGAGGGTAGGTCCCACCTCAGGGCCCAGGGCGCACCGCCTGCCCGATGGGAGGCCCAGCGACTGCTGGTGCCGATGATCGACGGGCACAGACGGCCAACCGGTCCCTACACCGTCGCAGCCGCGCTGTTGCATCACCTGGTCCCGGCCGCCTTGGACAGTTCGAAGGATCTCGTGGCGGCCCATGACATCGAGATCCGAGCGGCGGCACCCGGTCTTCGTGACCGGGTGCCCGCCCGTCGGATGAGCCTCGACACCGAGCTCTCCGACGACGAGCGCATCCTCGTGCCCGCGCCCCGCCGCACGCTCCGGCTGGCCAACGGCATCACCGAGTTCGTCCGTACGAGCGTGCCGCCCGGCAGCGTGCTGGCCGTCTGCAACGCCGCCGAGGCCGACCCCACCGACACCGAGCTTCTCGACGTCATGATGCGCAGGATCCCCCCGCCCATCCTGACGATCATGGTCTACTCCGACGGCCCCGAACCGCCCCCCGACTCACGCGACGCCGACGAGCTGTGGGAGCTCGTCGACCGCTGCACCCGGGAGGGCTTCCTGCACTCGCTGGCCGAGCTGGGCCAGCTCGGCC
>NZ_JAHKRL010000081.1 GCF_019396405.1 Nonomuraea rhizosphaerae
AGCGCCGGCCGGGGCCGCCCGACGCCGACCACGACCGGGACCGACACGGCCGCGTGCAGCTCGTCCGCCGCCGCCAGGCCGCCGGGGCCGGTGCCGCCGGCGGTGAGCAGCACGGCGTGGTCGTAGCGGACCAGGTGCAGCGGGTGGTGCCCGCTCAGCCGCCGCCGCAGCGCGAGCAGCCCCTGCTCCAGCGCGAGCCGCAGCGCCTCGTCCGGCTCCTCCGACAGCGGCCTGGCCACCAGCACGGTCACCGGCTGCGCCTGCGGGAAGGCCCCGGCCTCGATGAGCTGCCTGGCCGAGTCCGGCTCGCCGAGCAGCAGCCCGGTCACCGCCTCCAGCTCGCGGTGCGAGGCCAGGCCTGTGGCCAGGCTCTCGTGGTAGAGCGCCAGGGCCAGCGCGGGCGCCGCCGCCGCGGCCTCGTCGATCTGCGCGCCGGACATGGCCGGGTCCGCGTCGATGAACCACAGGTAGCCCAGCAGCCCGGCGTCATGGCGTACCGGGACACAAACTCGGGGGAGCAGGCCCAGGCGGGGCGCGCCCGGGACGCGCAGCGGGGCCGTCGCCTCCTGGATCCCGGCCGCGCGCACCCACTGGCGCACCTCGGGCGGGCTGTGCCGGCGCAGGATCGAGTCGCGGCGGATGTCGTCCATCGGGCCGTCCTGCTCGCTGTAGGCGATGACCCGCTGGACGCGGTCCTCCAGCAGCAGCGGACGGTCGAGCCGGGCAGCCAGCTCGTCCACGCTCCGCTGAAGATCCGCCACAACGTCACCTGGATTTTTCGGCATTTGTCGGAAGGACCGCTACAGGTCTTCCCTACAACTGATCGGTGATCTCCGTCAACTTCGTCTATACCGTCAATCCGTGATTGCCCCGAAGAAGCTGCTGAAAGGTCTGCTGGCGGCACTGGTGCTGATCCCGGTGAGCCTCGTGGCGACCCCGGCTTCCGCAGCACCCCCCACAGACGATCCCGAGTACCCCTGGCGGCGCAACCTCTGGCCGCAGACCCAGCCCTGGCAGCTCGACGCCCCCGAGGCTGACGCCCAGGCGCTCCGCGGCCGCCCCAGCGGCGGCATCCCGCCCATCGACCCCCAGAACTGGGAGAACCCCGACCACATGACGTGGGCGGACTACAAGAAGGTTCCCGGCACGAACTGGAACGATCCTTCCGTCAAGGGCTCCAAGCGCACCTTCAAGGGCGCGCTGGTCCTCCTTGACTACCCCAACCAGCAGTTCGTCGTCACCCAGCCCAAGGCCTCGACCATCTACGGCAACCCGAGCGCCGAGGCCCACGACATTCCCCGCGACCAGGTCGCCAAGTTCTACCAGGACTTCCTCAACACCCCGAACACGCTCAACCGCGGCCACACCATCCACGAGTACTGGATGGAGGACTCCGGCGGGCGCTACGGCGTCGAGCTGACCGGCTTCGGCCCGTACACGATGCCGGGCAAGGACCACGAGTACGCCATGGAGTTCCAGGGCGGCCAGGGCTGCCCGGCGGGCGACTCGTGCAACAAGAACCTGCGCACCGACGGCCGCGCCGCCTGGGTCGGCGCGATCGGCGACGAGGCCGCCAGGCAGTACGACTTCATCTTCTACGTCAGCGCCGGGCAGGACGAGTCGTCCACCTGGCAGGAGTTCGGGATGATGAAGTTCCCCACCAAGGAGGACGTGACCGACGAATGGGGTCCGCCCGACCCCGCACTGCCCAACTGGTCGCTGACCCGCTACGTCGACTGGACCTCCTGGCAGGCCGGCTCCAACTTCTGGCCCAACGCCAACATCGGCGTCGACTCCGTCCAGGCCGAGAGCTCCGGCATGGCCGTGTACGCCCACGAGTTCAGCCACATCCTGGGCGTGCTGGACAACTACAACAACCCGTACGGGGTCCCGGCGCGCAGGGCGTACACCGGGATCTGGGAGATGCTCAGCCGGGGCAGCTTCAACGGGCCCGGCGGCCCGCACACCCGCTGGCTGATCCCGCCCACCTCCGGCGCCTCCATGGGCGCCCAGCACATGCTGCGCAACAAGATCAAGCTCGCCATGGTCGACGAGCAGAACGTGCTGCGGCTCTCCCGTGAGGCGCTCGACGAGTCCGGCCTGGTCAAGGCCCGGGTGATCGCCCGTGCCGTGCAGCCCGGCCAGAGCGAGCTGTCCGGCGTCAACATCGCCTTCGACACCGGCGACAAGAGCCCGGCCTGCACCCCGTCGACCGACCCGTACTGCGACGGCGGCGGCTACGAGAACTACACTGTCGAGGTCGTGGACCGGGTCGGCACCGACTCCTTCACCCCCGACTCCGGCGTGCTCCTGGCCAAGACCAAGAACCAGGACCGGGCCCCGTTCGAGTGGGTGATCGACGCCAACCCGCAGGACATCGGCATGACCGACTACGTCATGCCCGACGGGACCAAGGTGCCGATCACGATCGGCGACTACCGGCAGCTCTCCGACGCCCTCTTCCACGCGGGCACCGACTCCGGCAGCCAGTACGAGTTCGTGGACCAGGCCAACCGGCTGCACTTCTACGTGACCGACGTCAAGCGCGACCGCAAGGGCACGCTGTCGTACACGGTGGCGATCCGCTCCCTCGACGGGGCCGGGCCGCAGAAGCGCGGCGTCAAGGTGCTGCCCGCCCTGGGCATCCCGGGCGGCAAGGGCATCTCTACCTGCAAGTTCCCGCTGTTCAACACCGGCAAGGCGGCCCCCGCGCAGGGGACGCATCCCGAGGACGTCAGCGGCTACCTCAACTCCGACGTCTACCGGCTCAAGGCCGAGGTGCAGGGGCGCGGCTGGACCGCGCAGCTGCCCAACGCCCTGGCCGCCGTCGACTTCGGCAGGTCGCAGGAGGTCGTGGTGAACGCGGTGCGCGCCAAGGGCGGGGATCGGCTGGCCAAGGTCAAGCTGACGGCCACCTCGGAGAGCGACCCGGCCAAGACCGTCACCGCCAGTTGCGGGGTGATCGGGCTGTAGCTCCTGTCGTGTGCCGCCGCCCGCGCCTCTCCCGCTCACCCCGCCGCACGTGGCCGGGTTCCCGGGGAGGCGCGGGCCGCTCCTCCCTCACTTCCTCGCCTCCCGAGGGACCCCAGCCGAAGTACGGCGGGGCAGGGGGTACGGGCGGCTGGCGCGGCGCGTGCCGCATCCGCTTGAATCACCCCCGAGGGGGTGTTAGTTGACAGGCCAGCTGCCGGAGAAGCCGCAACCGCGGCGCAGGAAGGTGCCACTGGCCGCGCCGTTCGCGGCGGGTGTCGCCGCGGCGGGGGGCA
>NZ_JAHKRL010000082.1 GCF_019396405.1 Nonomuraea rhizosphaerae
CCCGTATGCGCCGTAACAGCGAGAACCTGCTGGTCCTGGCCGGGCAGGACCCGCCGCGGCGCTGGAGCCAGCCGGTCAAGCTGGTCGACGTCGCCCGCGCCTCCCTCTCGGAGGTCGAGAACTACGAACGGGTCGTGCCGCAGGTCCCCGACGGCGTGTCGATCGCCGGGCAGGCCGTCAACGACATCATCCACCTGCTGGCCGAGCTGGTGGAGAACGCGCTGTCGTTCTCGCCGCGGGACACGCGGGTGACGGTGTCCGGCAGCCGGATCGACGGCGGCGGCGTCATGCTCTCGATCACCGACTCGGGCATCGGCATGACCCGCGAGGAGCTGGCCCAGGCCAACGAGCGCCTGCTGGACGCGCCGATCGTGGACGTGTCGGTGTCGCGCCGCATGGGCCTGTTCGTGGTCGCCCGCCTGGCGCACCGCCACGGCATCCGCGTACAGCTGCGCCCGCACGGCTCCGGCGGCCTGACCGCCATGGTCCTGATGCCGGAGAACCTGCTGGCCACCCAGCCCGCGGGCTACGTGGAGCCGCGGATGGACCCGCCGGCGTACACGCCGCCGCAGTGGCAGGGCGACTCCCACCCGATGGGTCCCGCCCATCCGTCGTACCCGTCCTATCCGTCCACCCCGTCCTATCCGCCGTCTGCCTCGTCCGCTCCGCCCGCCATGGCGGGAGCCTGGTCGTCGGCCCCCTCGTGGCCGTCCGACGGGCGCATGAGCACCGGCGGCTACGACACCGGTGACGTGTGGACGCCGGTCAAACGCTCCGAGTGGAACGGCGAACAGGCACGGCGCGACTCGTACGGCTTCTCCAGCGCCGACTCGCACGGTTTCCCCAGCGCCGACTCGATGCACACCGGCCCGCTCCCGGCGGTGAAGCCGGACCCGGTGGGTGACGAGTACCTGCCGATCTACGCCGCCGTGGAATCGGCCTGGTTCGAGCACGGCGGCGAGTCCGCCGCGAGCTGGAGCTCGGTCTCGACCGACGCGGGCTGGAACGCGGCCCGCGCGGCGGTGGAGCCGGTACGCGACGGCACGACCGGCGCCGGCCTGCCCAAGCGGGTGCCCAAGGCCAACCTGGTGCCCGGCTCCGCCAAGACGGCCGCCGAGCCCCAGCAGAGCCCGGCGCCGATGCCGCCGGTCTCGGCCGACCGGGTGCGCAGCCGTCTGTCCAACTTCCAGCAGGGTTGCCGCGCGGCGCGCGACGACCTTTCCACGGGCCGCCCCCCGGCCGACCCTCCCAGCAGAAGACAGAACACATGACCGATCTGAGCTACGAGGCTCACGGGCTCGACTGGTTGATCAGCGAGTTCGTCGGCACGGTCCCGGGAGTCGCCCACGCGCTCGTCGCGTCATGGGACGGCATTCCGCTGGCGGTCTCCTCCAGGCTGCCGGCCGACCGGGCCGAGCGGCTGGCCGCCATCACCTGCGGACTGGTCAGCCTCACGAGCGGCGCCGCCCATCTCCTCGAAGGCGGTGCCGTCGTCCAGGCCATGGTGGAGATGCAGCAGGGGGTGATGCTGGCCATGGCCATCAGCGACGGCTCGTGCCTGGCCGCGCTGGCATCACCCGGCTGCGACCTGGCGCTCGTGGCCTATCACATGACGCTCATGGTGGAACGGGCAGGCGACGTGCTGACCCCGGCCCTGCGCGCTCACCTGCTCACCAGTTCCCCCGTCAAGGTAGACGAGATCACGAAATAAGCCACAGAACACGAAAACCCATACCGATCTGCCGGATCTTTCCCGCACACTCGATCCAGAACAAAGTTCGATCGACGGGGGATCCCTGGATGAAGACCACCCGGCGCAGGCCGTACGCCGAGCAGCGCCCGCAGGACCTCGGCGGCGGCGTGTGGAGTGTGCCCGTGCCGATCCCTGGCAACCCGCTCGGCTACACCCTGGTGTACGCCGTCGACTCCCCCAAAGGGCCTCTCCTGGTGGACGCCGGGTGGAACCATCCCGATGCCTGGCAGGCCCTCACGCAGGGCCTGAGCACGCTGGGCCTCGACGTGAGCGCCGTCAGCGGGGTGGTGGTCACCCACTTCCACCCCGACCACGCCGGGCTGGCCGGGCAGGTCAGGCAGGAGTCCGGGGCCTGGATCGCCATGCACGAGGCGGACGCCGCGCTGGTCCGGCTCATGCACAACCTCGCCGACAGCGACCACCGCGACTTTCAGGCCGACATGCTCAAGCGGGCGGGCGCGGAGGAGAGCGACGTGCAGGTGGTGACGGCGGCGCGGCCCGAGCCGCCCGCGCTGCCGGACCGCGAGCTGCGTGACGGCGACCTGGTGGACCTGCCGGGCCGCAAGCTGCGCGCCGTGCACACGCCGGGCCACACCCCTGGGCACATCTGCCTTCACCTGGAGGACGCGGACCGGTTGTTCACCGGCGACCACGTCCTTCCCGACATCACCCCTCACGTCGGGATTTATCCGTACGACCGCAACGACGTTGATCCTCTCGGCGACTTCCTGGACTCGCTGGACCGGGTCGGCGAGCTGGGCACACTGGACGCCCTCCCCGCCCATGAGTGGATATTTCCGGATGTGGCAGCGCGGGCCGCGGAGATCCGCCACCATCACGAGGACAAGCTCCAAGGGCTCGGCGCCCTCATGGCCGAGCGCGCGGAACCGCTGACCATCTGGGAGACCGCCGCGATGATGACCTGGAACCGGCCCTGGGACGACCTGTCCCCGATGCTGCGCGGCATGGCCGCCGGAGAGGCCGCGGCACACCTGCGCACGCTGGAGGCGCGTGGAGTGATTCGCCGCGTCTCCGGAGGTGATGTGACGCGCTTCCAGGCCCTAGAATCCTAGACATCCGATGTCTAGGGAGAGAAGCGTGGCGGTCACTGACGCGGCCATCGACAAGATCAAGCAGATGATCCTCTCGGGCGAGCTGAAGCCAGGCGACCGGCTGCCCAAGGAGGCCGACCTGGCCGAGCGGCTGGGCCTGTCACGCAACTCGCTGCGCGAGGCCGTACGGGCGCTGGCGCTGATCAACGTGCTCGACGTCCGCCAGGGTGACGGCACCTACGTCACCAGCCTGGAGCCGCGGCTGCTGCTCGACACGATGTCGTTCGTGCTCGACCTGCACCGCGACGACACCGTGATCCAGTTCTTCGAGGTGCGCCGCATCCTGGAGCCCGCGGCGACGGCGCTGGCCACCGAGCTGATGAGCGAGGGGGAGATCGACGAGCTGCGGGCCATCCTGGAGTCGCTGCCCGCCCACCCCACGGTCGAGGAGCTGGTCGCCAACGACCTGCAGTTCCACCACCGCATCGCCCAGGGGTCCGGCAACAGCGTGCTCTGCTCGTTCATCGAGAGCCTGGCCGGGCCGACCACCAGGGCGCGCATCTGGCGCGGGCTCACCCAGGAGGGCGCGGTGGAGAAGACGCAGGAGCAGCACATCGCGATCTACGAGGCCATCGTCGCCCGCCAGCCCGACGTGGCGCGCTCGTGGGCGACGGTCCACATCGCGGGCGTGGAGTCCTGGCTACGCAGAGCACTCGACTGAGGCACGCTGGGTAGAAAGCCTGCGTGGCCGACAAACTGGAGAAATATCGCAACAAACGCGACGCCAGCCGCACCCCTGAGCCGATGCCGGACAAAGCCCCCTCCACGGGCGGCTCGGCGTTCGTGATCCAGGAGCACCATGCCAGCAGCCTCCACTGGGACCTGCGGCTGGAGCACGACGGCGTGCTCGCCTCGTGGGCGATCCCCAAGGGCCTGCCCGGCGACCCCGCCACCAACCACCTCGCCGTGCACACCGAGGACCATCCGATGGAGTACCTCGACTTCCACGGCGAGATCCCCAAGGGCGAGTACGGCGGCGGCTCGATGACGATCTGGGACCGCGGCACGTACGAGGGCGAGAAGTGGTCCGACCGCGAGGTCAAGGTGGTGCTGCACGGCCGGCGGGCGAAGGGCCGGTTCGTGCTGTTCCGGACGGACGGCAAGAACTGGATGATCCACCGCATGGACCCGCCCACCCGCGACCCGTTCCCCCCGCCGGAGCCGATGCTGGCCATCGAGCGTTCCCGGCTGCCGCGCGACGCCGACGAGTACGCCTTCGAGTTCGCGTGGGGCGGCAGCCGGCTGCTGGTCCCGATCGTCGGCGGGCGCACGGAGGCGGCGCGTCGGCACCCGTGGCTGCGCCCGTTCGCCAGGTCGTTCGGCAGCCGCACCGCCGTCCTGGACGGCGAGATCGTCACACTGGCCGGCTCGGAGGTGCTGGTCTGCTACGACCTGCTGTACGACGACGGGCGCTCGCTGACCGGGCAGCCGTACACGGCCCGGCGGGCGGCGCTCGAAGCGCTCGAACTGTCCGCCGCCCGGTGGCAGACCGCTCCCTCCTGGCCCGGGCAGGCCAAGGCGGTCCGCCAGGCGGCCCGCGAACAGGGGCTGCCCGGCGTCGTCGCCAAACGTCTGGACTCGCCGTACGAGGCGGGCGAGTCGAAGCACTGGATCCTCGTACCGGCCTGACCGTCGTCCGCCGTCAGAACTGGACCAGCGGCTTGGCGTCCACCGTGAACACGTCGTCGAGCCGCCAGGTGGCGTACTCGTGCTCGCACGGCGGCCCCGTGGCGATGGACAGGAGCCGTTCGTCCAGGTCCATCACGATCGAGTACACCGTGGTGGACAGCTCGTCCCGCTCGGCGTCCGGATCCGCGTGCCGGCACACCCCGTCGGGGAACGAGAAGTGATCACGCAGCGCCGCCACCACGTCCTCGCAGGTAACCGCACGCGCCCGGACGGCGTCCTCCAGGCGGTGCCGGATCCGGGAGGGCCGCAGCAGGGTCAGCGCCGACGCCGCCACCTTCGCGTCGCGCAACGGGAGCGGGCACTGGAAGTGGTTCGAGTGCGCCAGCAGCCCGTCCTGCGGCAGCAGGTGCCCGAACACCTCCGGCGCCACCTCCAGGTCGATCGCCTCCCCTCCCGCGTCGGCGATGAGCAGGTTGCCCGAGGAGATCCGCGTGACGTTCAGCGTGCGGCGCAGCGCGCGGCTCATGCGCGGCGCGTTCAGCACCCCGCGCAGCAGATAGTGGTACGGCACGCCCTTCCCGCCGCTGTCCCGGTCGGAGACGAGCAGGTTGGCGCAGACGCCGAGGCCCGCCGAGTTCAGGCCGCTCTTGGCCAGCATCCCCGCCTCGGCCAGCGTGAGCACCGCGAACCCCTCCGTGTCCCGCGTCGCCAGCAGGAACGTCACCGGCTGCTGCTCGGGATGCCAGTCCCAGTTCTGCGCGAGCAGCGTGTGGCCGTCGCGCGTGTACTGCGGCAGCACAGCCACCGACGTGCACCCCTCGTCGCGGTAGCCGGTCCCGTAGAGCAGCTCGGTGCGCGCGTTGAGCGCCGTGACGTGCTCCACGCGGACGCCCGCCCCCTCCGCCAGGCCCTCCAGCATCCCGGCGATCGCCGGGTCGTACTCCCGGGCCACGCCGAGGTACACCCCTCCCCAGCGCAGCACGTCACCGTCCGCCAGCCCCGCGTCGTCGCGGAACCTGCGCAGGTACGTGCTCAGGCTCCGCTCGACCAGGTCCCTGGTGCGGCGGCCGAGCTCCTGCCCCATCTCCCGAGGCGTTCCCTCGACGGCGACGAGCGGCGGTCCGGCCGGGGGGTGGGGCTGTCCGTACATGGTCATGGCTTCCTCCAGTCACCGTCCACCAGTGGGACCTTCCCCATCGCACCCGCCTTCAGAGGGCTGCCCTGGGCAGGGTGCCGTTACCCCCCACCGCCCCGGCCCGGCAGCGCACGCCGAAGGACGAGTCACCCCAGCGGCACGCCCACCCAATGGGCGAGCCGACCCGGCGTACCGCTGGCCCGACGGGCACGCCTGCCCGATGGCGGACCTGCCCAGCAGCGCGACCGGACGCCGGGCGGCGCGGCCGGACGCCGGGCGGCGCGGCCGGACGCCGAGCGAGCTGGCCCCACGGCACGCTTCTCCAAGACGCGCCTGCCCGACGGCGGGCCTGCCCGGCAGCGCAGCCGGACGCCGGGCGGAC
>NZ_JAHKRL010000083.1 GCF_019396405.1 Nonomuraea rhizosphaerae
GCCATCGCCGCCCGCTGCGGCGAGGTGTCCGCCGCCGACGTGGTCCGCCGGGTCGCGGCAGGCGACGCCCAGGCGGTGCGGGTGTGGGACGAGGCCGTGGAGGCCCTGTCCCTCGCCCTGGCCACGTACACCCTCCTCCTCGACCCCGCCCTCGTGGTCATCGGCGGCGGGCTGGCGCTGGCGGGCGACGCTCTGCTCGATCCGCTACGCGGACGCCTGTCCGCCCGCCTCGCCTTCCGTCATCCACCCGCGCTCCGCGTCTCCCGCCTGGGGGTGCATGCGGGGCTCTTGGGGGCGGGTCTCCTGGGATGGCGAGCATTCGACCGGCCGTAGCTGCGGCCAGACCGTCAGGGAAGCAGCGCCGCCGGCACCTCGACGACCTGAGCGCGAAGCTCCTCACCAAGGGCTTTCGCCTGCGCGTCCATGCGCGTGCTGGCCGCCACGCCCCTGCCCAGCAGGCCGTGGACGACGAAGTTGAGCGCGTGGAGGTTCGGCAGCTCGTACCGGGTGATTCGATGCGCGGCCAGCTCGGGAAGCAGCTCGCCAAGGCGGTCCGTGGTCAGGAACGCCTCCAGCCAGCCGTACTGCTCCGGAGTGCCGACCCAGACACCCAGGTTGGCGTCGCCCCCCTTGTCCCCTGAACGCGCGCCCACGATCCGGCCCAGCGGCATGCGGGTCACGACCTGATCGTCGAGATGCGCGGCCGATTGTCCGCGTCCTTCGCGCGACGCGGACACATCCGACGCGGACGCCCTCGACACGGATGCATGCGACACAAAATCGCCCGAGACGGGAGCAGCCTGAGCACGATCACTCACATCATCAGATACTGGGCCATCGCCGCCTGAAGCGTCGGCCCGCGAATCAGCTTCCGCCGTCGAGCCCGCGTCCTCCCCTGTCGACGGCATGGGCACCTCCTCGCCGTCCAGGAAGACGCGCGGACACACGTCCGCCACCGGCACGTACGCCGCCCAATAGACCCCGTACGGTGAGCCGTTCCCCGGCGGGGTCAGCCCGTAGAAGCCAGGGAAGCTGGCCAGCCCCGTCTCCACCACGGCCGAGGAGAACGCCCGCCCCACCTTGCGCTGGTCGGCGTCCATGACGGTGATCCGCAGCAGCCCGCCGGCGGTGAGCGTGACGTCCACCTCGTCGAACGACTCCCGAGGCACCCTGGCCCAGATCGTCTCCTCGGCAAGCCGGGCCTTCGCCTCGATGTCCAGGCCGGTCAGCACGAGCGTCATCGTGTTGCGGTACCCGGCCAGGTGGTTCACCGCGACCTTGAGCGTGTCGGGCGGAGCCTCACCACGTACGCCCGACACCCGTACACGATCCGGACCGTCGTCCGACAGGCGGATGGTGTCGAAGCGGGCCACCACGTCAGGCCCGAGGTAGCGCGGTCCGGCGATCTCGTACACGAGCTGCGCCGTCACCGTCCCCACCGAGACCAGCCCGCCCGTGCCGGGATGCTTGGTGATCACGGACGAGCCGTCGGCGTGCAGCTCGGCGATGGGAAAGCCGCAGTGCGCGAGGTCCGGTACGTCCTGGAAGAACGCGTAGTTGCCGCCTGTCGCCTGGCAGCCGCACTCGATGATGTGGCCCGCGACCACCGAGCCGGCCAGGGGATCGAGATCGTCCGGCCGCCAGCCGTACCGCCAGATGCCCGGCCCGGTCACCAGGGCGGCGTCCGTGACGCGGCCGGTCACCACGACGTCGGCACCCGCCGACAGCGCCGCCGCGATCGGGCGCCCGCCCAGGTACGCGTTCGCGGTCAGGGGCGGAACGAGCGGCTTCTCACCGGTGGCGGGATCGATCAGGTCATATCCGGTGAGGTCGTCGCCGGTGACGTGCGCGACCTTGGGGGACAAACCCAGGCGGGCGGCCAGCTCGTGCACGGCGGCGGCACACCCTTCCGGGTCCAGCCCGCCCGCGTTCGTCACGATCTTTATGCCCCTGTCCAGGCAGAGGCCGAGAACGTCCGCCAACTGCGTCAGGAACGTCGGCGCGTATCCGGGGCGGCCCTTGAGCCGGTTCCCGGCCAGGATGAGCATGGTCAGCTCGGCGAGCCAGTCACCGGTGAGCACGTCGATCGGGCCGCCCTCGACCATCTCCCGCGCGGCGGACAGGCGGTCGCCGTAGAAGCCGCTGCAGTTCGCGATCCGCAACACCGTCATATGAGCCGCCTTGAAGCTGTATGCCGTCCCGGAGCGGGAAACGGCCTTGAGGGGAGGAATGGTGTCAACGGTGTGCGCCGTCCAGAAATGACCCGTCCCGGGTAGGTAAGCGGTGCCCACGACAGGCACGGTCCCGGCGGTGTGCGCCGACCGGGAGGTGTCCACAGTCCCGGTGGTGTGCACCATCCGGGAGATGTCCGCTCCTTCCGGACGTATGTGCCGCCCGAGGGGGGCGCATCGTTCCAGGGGACGCGTCGCCCTGGGGATGCGCATCGTCTCAGGGGTGTCCGCCCCAGGGGTGTGCGCCGTCCCAGAGCTGCGTGTCGCGCCGAGCGGCCCGCAGGAACGTCCACAGCGGCGTCACATCCCCCGGGGAACCCACTTGGCCGGACGCTTGCCCATGAAAGCCGCGATCCCCTCCTGCCCCTCCTCCGAGGTGAACCGCTGGGCCGACAGCTCCGCCATCTGCCGCAGCCCCTCCTCGAACGACACCCCAGGCAGATCCCTGACCAGCCGCTTCGTGATCGCCAGCGACTCGGGGCCGCCCCTGATCAGCATGTCGGTGTAGTGCCGCACCGCCTCGTCCAGCGACTCGGCTGGCACGGCGCGCGTCAGCAGCCCGATCTCCACGGCCCTGGCCGCGTCGAACACCTCCCCGGTCAGGAAGTACTCGGCCGCCGCCCGGGGATCGAGCCTGCGCAGGACCGGCACCGAGATCATGGCGGGCACGACGCCGAGCCGTACCTCCGTGAACGCGAACGACGCCGTCAGCGGCGCGATCGCGAAGTCGCACGCGGCGACCAGGCCGAGCCCACCTGCGCGCGCCGTCCCGTTGAGTCGGCAGATGACCGGTTTCGGGCTCTCCCAGATCAGCGACATGATGCCCGGGAACGACGCCGTCACCGGCGCGTCCGCCACCCCGGCGGCGGGCTCGACCCGCTGCTCCTTCAGGTCGGCCCCCGAGCAGAACACCGGCCCCGCCCCGGTCAGCACGATCACCCGGACGTCCGGCTCGGCCAGCGCCCAGTTCAGCCGCTGCTCCAGGTCGCCGAGCAGGCGGACGGACAGGGCGTTCCTGTTCGGCGGCGAGTCCAGTGTGATCGTCGCGATGCCTCCGGCCATTTCCTTGTGGACCAGGCTCGTCACGAGTCCCCCTCTTGAATCACGGCAAGTACGGCTCCCGCCTCGACCTGCTGTCCCTTTTCGACATGTACGCCGGAGACGACGCCGTCGGCGGGCGCGGCGATCTGATGCTCCATCTTCATCGCCTCCAGCACCAGCACCGCCTGCCCCTTGGTCACCCGGTCACCCGCCTCGACCTCGACGCGCAGCACGCTACCGGGCATGGGGGCGAGCAGGGAGCCGGGCGCCACCTGTTCGACGGGCTCGGGCAGGCGCGGGGTGGGTGTCAGCTCGACGGACCCGCTGGGGGAGTCGACGCAGACCTTCCCGTCGTAGTGGGCGATCTCGAACGTGTGCCGCACACCGCCGCTTTCCAGGACGATCTTGTACGGGTCCGCCGCGATCAGCTCGATCCCCTCGGGAAGCGGCTGGTAGACGACCTCGGCCTCGTCGAACACGGCCCGCTGCGGTTGCGACCGAACGTTCCGCCACCCGGACGGCAGACTCCGCAGCACTGGTGCTGCGGCCCGATGGACGGCGGCTTGAGCCAGCGCGGCGGCGAGCACCATCAACCCCACAGCGGTCACCTCCGCCCGCTCTCCGGACGCCTCACCGTGCCGCGACCCCTTGTCCGGCCGCTGTGCGGGCGAGCTGTCTTGCCCGGAGGTCCCGCTGTGCTGTGACCGCTCGTCCGACCGCTGTGCGGGAGAGTCGTTGTGCCCGGCCATTCCGCTGGACAGCGGCGCCTCATCCGACCGCTGCGCGGAAGAGCTCTGGTGTCTGGGCGATTCGCTGGGGGGCACAGAGGCGGTCTTGTTGCCCGGGGACGACGGGAGTGGCCGGTGGGCGGACGTTTCGCCAAGGTGTGGCGGCGTGGTGGGTCGTAGGGCGGACAGTGGTCCGGAGTGGCGGAGGTCGTGGCGGTCCAGGAAGTCGGTGGAGGTCTCGCCGGCCGCGAAGTCGGGATTTGTCAGGATGGCAACGAGCAGGTCGCGATTCGTGGTGAGGCCGTGGATACGGGCCCGCCGCAGCGCGCCCGTCAGCTTCCGTACCGCTTCCTCCCGGGACGAGCCGTGAGCGATCACCTTGGCGAGCATCGCATCGTAATGGGGGGAGACGACCGAACCGGTCTCCACACCCGAGTCCACCCGAACGTCCCCGGGCACGTCGAACCTCCGCACCACTCCCGTCTGGGGAAGGTAGTCGCGGTCCTCCGCGTACAAGCGCACCTCGACCGCATGTCCCCGAGGTGCGGGAACGGACTCAGGCAGAGCGGCGCCCTCCGCCACGGCGATCTGCAGGCGTACCAGGTCGACGCCGTACACCAGCTCGGTGACCGGGTGCTCGACCTGGAGCCGGGTGTTCATCTCCAGGAAGGCGATCCGCTCCCCTTTGACGAGGAATTCCACGGTGCCGGCGCCGACGTAACCGATCTTCCGAGCCGCCCGGATCGCGGCGTCGTGCAAAGTGTCCCTGATCGCCTGGGTTATGCCGGGAGATGGGCACTCCTCGACGACCTTCTGGTGACGCCGCTGGATGCTGCACTCGCGCTCGCCCAGCGCCCACACCGTGCCGTGGCTGTCGGCCAGGATCTGCACCTCGACGTGCCTGGCCCCCTCCAGCAGTGGCTCGACGAACACGGTCCCGTCGCCGAAGGCCGCCTGCGACTCTCGCCGCGCCGACTCGATCTCCCGCTCCAGCGAGGCGGCCGAGCGGGCCACCCGCATGCCCCGCCCGCCCCCGCCGGCCGACGCCTTCACCAGTACGGGGAACTCCAGCGGGCCGGACGGGTCGAGCGACGGCAGCAACGGCACCCCGGCCTCGCCCATCAGCCGCTTGGCCTCGATCTTCGACCCCATGGCCGCGATGGACCCCGGCGACGGCCCCACCCATACGAGTCCGGCATCGAGGACGGCGCGGGCGAAGTCCGCGTTCTCGGACAGGAAGCCGTATCCCGGGTGCACCGCATCGGCACCTGACGCCCTGCAGGCCGCCAGGATGCGCTCTATGTCCAGGTACGTCTCCGTGGGCTTCGCGCCCGGCAGCCGGACCGCGTAGTCCGCCTCGGTCACGTGCGGCGCCCCGCCCTCGGCGTCGGCGTCCGAGAAGACGGCCACGGTCTCGATGCCGAGTGAGCGGCAGGTACGGAAGACGCGCCGGGCGATCTCGCCCCGGTTCGCGACGAGCAGACGTGTGATCACGGCTGCGCCACCCCCGCCCGACGCAACTGCGGCACTGGTGTTGTGGAGGTTGGAATGTCGCCGGTTGGGGTGGTCAGGACGCCGTCGGTGGAGGTGATGCGAGTGCCGTCGGTTGTGATGATGCGGGTGCCGCCAGTGGTGGTGATGCGGGTGCCACCATCTGCCGTGATGGGGATGTCGCCGATTGGTGGGGCGGGGATGTCGCTGGTTGGTGGGGCGAGGATGCCGCCGATCGGGGTGACGGGAGTGCTGCCACCTGCTGTGAAGGAGATGTTGTCGCCTCCTGTGCGGAGGGTGCTGTCACCTGCCGTGCGGGGGGTGCTGCCGTCTGCCGTGCCGAGGACACCCCTGCTTGTCGCCCTCGGGGCGCCTCTGCTGGTCATGGTCCGGACATCTCCGCTTGTCAGGGAAAGTGGGACACCGCGCCTCGCTACCGGGGCGTTTCCGTGCATCACGGTAAGGGCGTTCTCGCGTTTCATGGTTTTGGCGTTTCCGCTTGTCGCGGGACGGAAGTCCTCGTTCATGGGCGGAACACCCCGAACCCCGCCGTCTCCGGCACCGCGGCGCTGTTGATCGCCGACAGGCACAGGCCCAGGACGGTGCGGGTGTCGCGCGGGTCGATCACGCCGTCGTCGTACAGCCGTCCGGACAGGAAGAACGGCAGCGACTCCGACTCGATCTGCGCCTCGACCATGGCGCGCATGGCGGCGTCGGCCTCCTCGTCGTACGCCTGGCCGCGGGCCTGGGCGGACGCTCGTCCGATGATCGACAGGACGCCGGCCAGCTGCGTGGGGCCCATCACCGCTGACTTCGCGCTCGGCCAGGTGAACAAGAACCGGGGATCGTACGCTCGTCCGCACATCCCGTAGTTTCCGGCGCCGTACGAGGCGCCCATGACCACGGTCAGGTGGGGGACGGTCGAGTTCGACACCGCGTTGATCATCATCGCGCCGTGCTTGATGATGCCGCCCTGCTCGTACTCCTTGCCGACCATGTAACCGGTCGTATTCTGGAGGAACAGCAACGGGGTACGTGACTGGTTCGCGAGCTGGATGAACTGGGTCGCCTTCTGCGATTCCTCGCTGAACAGGACGCCGCGCGCGTTGGCCAGGATGCCCACCGGATAGCCGTGCAGCCGCGCCCACCCGGTCACCAGCGAGGCCCCGTACAGCGGCTTGAACTCCTCGAACTCGCTGCCGTCGACGATCCGGGCGATCACCTCGCGCGGGTCGAACGGCACCTTGAGGTCCTGCGGCACGATCCCGAGCAGCTCTTCGGCCGGAAGAAGCGGCTCCCGCACGGTCTGGGGCGTGGTGCCGAGCTTGCGCCAGTCGAGCGAGCGGACGATGCGCCGCCCGATCCGGAGCGCGTCGTGCTCGTCGAGGGCCAGGTAGTCGGCCAGGCCGCTGGTGCGGGCGTGCATGTCGGCGCCGCCGAGCGACTCGTCGTCGGACTCCTCGCCGGTCGCCATCTTCACCAGCGGCGGGCCGCCGAGGAACACCTTCGCACGTTCCTTGACCATCACCACGTAGTCGCTCATCCCGGGCACGTACGCGCCGCCGGCGGTGGAATTGCCGAAGACGAGCGCGATCGTGGGGATTCCGGCGGCCGACAGCCGGGTCAGGTCACGAAATATCCGGCCGCCGGGGATGAAGATCTCCTTCTGCGTCGGCAGGTCCGCGCCGCCGCTCTCCACCAGGTTGATGTACGGCAGGCGGTTCTGGAGAGCGATATCGGCGGCTCTGAGCGACTTCTTGAGCGTCCACGGGTTCGACGCGCCGCCCCTGACCGTGGGGTCGCTCGCGGTGATCACGCACTCGACGCCCTCGACCACGCCGATGCCGGTGACCATGCTGGCGCCCACGGGGAAGTCGCTGCCCCACGCGGCCAGTGGCGACAGCTCCAGAAAGGGCGAATCCGGATCGATCAGCAGCTCGATCCGCTCGCGAGCGAGCAGTTTGCCGCGTTTGCGGTGACGTTCGACGTACTTGTCGCCGCCGCCTGCGACTGCCTTGGCCTGCTCTGCGTCGAGCTCGGCCAGCTTGGCGAGCATCGCCGCGCGCCGCTCCTGGTAGTCGGCGGCGGTGACGTCCAGCCTGCTCCTCATCGCGCCTCCCCGGAATTCATCGTGGTGGTGGGCTCGGGTGCGGTGGCGGCGACCTGGGTGGCGGCGACGTCCGGTCCGCTGGTCCTCATCGTGTGCTCTCCCGGGAGGGCTGCCTGGAATGTCGTGGTGGTGGCGGCGTCCGGCCTGGGGCTCATCAGGTGTCCTCCGCAGGAGGAGTTGACGTGAGTGTCAATCCGATCGCGCGGGCCCACAGCTTGGTGAGCAGGTCCACGGCGGTACGTTCGTCGGCGCGTTCGCCCAGGTCGAGCCAGACGTGGGCGAAGTGTTCCACCATGCCGCCCAGCATGACGGCCGTCAGGCGGGGGTCGAGTTCCGGGTCCGCCAGCCCCTGCTCCTGCAGCCTCCGCAGGCCCTCGGCGCCGCGCCGGACGAACACCTCGCGCAGCTCCAGCAGCAGCCCGCGCAGGCCCTCCTCGGCGGTCGCGGCCTGTTCGAGCATCCTGACCAGCCGCGAGTTCGCCGCCCATGCGCGCAGGTAGAGGCGGTTGGCGGCCTCGATCCTGGCGTACGGGTCGGCGGGCACGCCGGGCCCCACGAGGCTGGCCGTGAACATCTCGCCCACCACGGCCGCCGCCACCTCGCCGAACAGCGCTTCCTTGGACTCGAAGTAGGTGTAGAACGTCCCGTGGCTGACCCCGGCGCGCGTGCACACGTCGTCGACGCGCACCGCCTCGTACCCGTGCTCGTCGAACGCCTCCCGGCCGGCCCGTACCAGCGTGTCCCTCGTGCGCCGCCCTCTGGCGGTCAGCTCCGACTTGACGATCACGTCAACTAGCGTAGTCCCGGACGCCGGGCATGCGAAAGGGCCCCTCGTACCGACGAAGGGGCCCTTGTGCGGACGTTCCTACTTGCAGTGGCTCCAGGTCACTTGCAGTGGCTCCAGCCGGACTTCCAGCTCACCGAGCCCCAGGCGCCGCCCCAGATCACGCACTTCTTGACGGCCGCCACCCGGACCGGGCCCGCGTACGCCGTGAACTTGCCCGGGTTCTTGCCACTCCCGCCCTTCTTGACCTGCAAGGTGGCGTTCATGGAGACCTTGCCGGGATACACCAGCTTCGACATGGTCACCACGCAGTTCTTGCCGCCGCCGTACAGGAGGTAGATCGTCGCCGACTTGCCCAGGGCGTGGCTGTCGATCACCTTGTAGCCGGAGCCGCAGATCGAGGTCACCTTGTAGGTGTTCGGCTTGAGCTTCACGACCGGCTTCGTCGTGGTCTTCGTCGTCGGCTTCTTCGTGCTCGCCTTCACGCTCGGCTTCGGCTTGGCGGGGACCGTGACGGTCGAGGTCATGCCGGTCGTGGGCTGGGTCGTGGGCTCCACGGCCGGGTCCACGCTGTCGTTGCGCTTCTTCTTGGTGGCCTTCGGCTTGTGGGTCGTGGGCGCGGGGCGCGACGTCCTCGGGACCACCGGGGCCTGGGTGGCCGGGTAGCGGATCACCGGCTTCTTCGTCTTGGTCGGCTTGGGCTGCTCGACGCTCAGCGTGGGGATCGGCTGGTTGGCCACCGGGGTGTCCTCGGTGAGCGGCGGGTTGATGGGCTGGCCCGCGCCGGAGCCGTCGGTGGGGGTGGCTTGGGTGGCGTTGTCCACCCTGACCACCTTGGTGTCGCTGTTCGCCTGGACCACCACCGCGCCGCCGATCACCAGCAGCGCCGCGGCGGCGGCGCCGGTCAGGGCGAAGGTGAGGGTACGGCGCTGCTTGGCCGCCCCCGCGTCAGCGGGCTGCCCGCCCGCCTGCGGCTGACCGGGGACCGGGGGACGCCCTGGGCCGCCCGGACCCCCTGGACCGCCCGGACCGCCCGGACCGTTCGGGCCGCCCCGACCACTCAAGCCACCATGGCTGCCCGGACCGCCTGGGGTGCTAGGACCGCCTGGGCCGTACGAGGGGCCGCCCGCGTTGTGCATGCCGCCCGGGGCACCGTGAGGGGCGCCGAGGCCGGCCGTACCGGCCATGTAGGCGGGAGCGTTCTGTCCAGGCATGTGCTGACCGGAAACGCCCTGCCCTGGTGCGCCTTGACCAGGAGCGCCCTGGCCCGGCGTGCCTTGCCGGGAAACGCCCTGCCCCGGACCGCTCTGTCCCGGAGCGCCGTGCCGGAAAGCGCCCTGTCCGGGCGGTGTGCTCTGCGGCCCGGAGTGCTGCGGTACCGGCCCGCTGACCCCTCCAGGGCCGGCAGCGGCCATCGGAGTCGGCGCGCCGCTCTTCGTGGCGCTCTGATGGCCGAAATGCCCAGCTTGAGGCGCCGCGGGGCTCGAAGACATCCACGGCCCGGGGTAGGCGTCCTTGAGATTCGTCCCGGTATGCGGACCAGACCCCGCTTGAGGGCCGGACGGCGGCTGCGGCCTCGACGGAGGCTGAGGAAGCCGCTGCGGTCCCGAGGAGTGCAGCGACACCGGATCCACCGCCGCCGGCGGCGCAGGCTGCCCCGTCAACCGTACGATCAGCTGATCCGCCGCAGGCCGCAGCGAAGGGTCCTTCGACAAGCAGGCGGCCACCAGCTCGCCCAGCGCCCCCTCCATCCCGCCCAGCTCCGGCTCCTCGTTCAGGATCCGGTGCATCACCACGGGAATCGAGTCGGCCCCGAACGCGGGCTTGCCCGTGGCCGCGAACACCATCGTGACGCCCCACGCGAACACGTCCGCCGCCCCGGACACGGGAGCCCCGGTGAGCTGCTCGGGCGCCAGGTACGACGGCGTCCCCATGGCCATGCCGGTGGCGGTCGCCCCGGGCGAGTCGAGCGCCCGCGCGATGCCGAAGTCGATCACGACGGGGCCCTCGGGCCCCATGAGGACGTTGGCGGGCTTCAGGTCGCGGTGCAGGATCCCGGCCCGGTGGATGGCCGCGAGCGCGGTCGCCGTGCTGATCGCGAGCCGCTCCAGCGCCGCCCCCCGGCGCGGGCCCTCGTTGAGCACCAGCTCGCGCAGCGACGGCCCCGGCACGTACTCGCTGACGATGTACGGCCTGCTGCCGTCGAGGTCGGCGTGCAGCACGGGAGCGGTGCAGAAGCGGGCCACGCGCTGCGCGACGGCGACCTCGCGCAGGAACCGGCTGCGGGCCTCGGCGTCGGCGGCCAGCGCGTTGTGCAGCAGCTTCACCGCCACCTGCTCGCCGGTGTCGCTCCGGCCGAGGTACACGATTCCCTGGCCGCCCTCTCCGAGGCGGGCGACGAGGTCGTAGGCCCCCAGCCGCCGCGGATCGTCCGCCGCCAGCGGCTGGTGCTGATTCACGCCTGACCCCCAAGACCACGCATAACAAACTCTATGGATGGGGCAAAACGCTACCAGCGTGACCCCAGATGCGTCGCCTGGACTTGTCAGACGTTTCATCTTCTGACGAGGAATGTCAGTGTTACCTGGCAGGTGGCGCGACGTGCGGTGACCAAGGTCACGGCTTGGTGAACCCAGAGCGCCAAGCCAGGGTCGAGCGGACTCAGGGTGCCACGCCAGGGTTGAGCGGACTCAGGGTGCCACGCCAGGGTCGAGCGGACTCAGATGGCCTTGCCGGGGTTGAGCAGCCCCAGCGGATCGAACACCGCCTTGATCCCCTGCTGCAGCTCCTGCGCCACCGGCCCCGCCTCCAGCGCGAGCCAGCGCTTCTTCAGCACGCCGACCCCGTGCTCGCCGGTCAGCGTGCCGCCGAGCTCCAGCGCGTGGGTGAAGACGTCGTCCGCCGCCGCCCACACCTCGGCGGGCGGCTCGATCATGCCGCGGTCGAAGATGAACACCGGGTGAAGGTTGCCGTCACCGGCGTGCGCGACGGTGCAGATCTTCACGCCGTGCCGCACGGCCGCCGCCTCGATCGCCTCGATCATGTCGGGCAGTACGGAACGCGGCACGCACACGTCCTCCACCAGGCACGCGCCGAGCCGTTCCTTGGCGTCGTAGGCCAGCCTGCGCAGCCCGATCAGCTCCTCGCTCTCCTGCGGACTGGACGAGACCGCGACGAAGGAGGCGCCGTTGTCGAGGCACAGCCGCTCCATCCGCGCGACGACGGCCTCGTTGTCGGAGGCGTCGGACTGGCCGATCAGCATGGCGATCGTGCCTGCC
This sequence comes from Nonomuraea rhizosphaerae, assembly GCF_019396405.1. GTDB lineage: Bacteria > Actinomycetota > Actinomycetes > Streptosporangiales > Streptosporangiaceae > Nonomuraea > Nonomuraea rhizosphaerae. The sequence goes on from NZ_JAHKRL010000083.1 coordinate 11,664, forward strand.
TCCAGCCCGAAGTTACGCAGGTCGTTGATCGCCTCCAGGGTCGCCCGGTCGATCAGCTCCATCAGCGACGGCTGGCACCCGGCCGCCATGATCGCCGCCACGGCCGCGCCCGCGTCCCGCAGCGAGCCGAACTCCGCCGCGAACGTCGCCGGCGGCCGCTCCGGCACCCTGCGCAGCCGCACCGTGGCCGCCGTGATGACGCCGAGCGTCCCCTCGGAGCCGACGAACAGCCCGGTCAGGTCGTACCCGGTCACCCCTTTCATGGTGCGCCGCCCGGTGTTGAGGATCCGCCCGTCGGCCAGCACCACCTCCAGGCCGAGCGCGGAGTCGCGCGTCACGCCGTACTTCACGCACCGCAGCCCGCCCGCGTTGGTCGCCAGGTTGCCGCCGATCGTGGAGATCTCGTACGAGGACGGGTCCGGCGCGTACATCAGCCCGTGCTCCCTGGCCGCCCGGTCGAGGTCGGCGGTGATCACGCCGGGCTCCACCACGGCGATCTCGTCGGCGGGCGACAGCTCCCTGATCGCCTTCATCCTGGCCAGCGACAGGATCAGCGCGCCGTCACCGGCGGTGGCCGCGCCCGCGAGCCCCGTGCCGCCGCCGCGCGGCACCACGGGCACCCGGTGCTCGGTCGCCCACCTGAGCGTGGTCACCACGTCGTCGCGTGAGGCCGCGAGCACCACGCCGAGCGGCTTGCCGGGGCTCACGAACGTCCGATCGCGGGCATAGGAGTCGATCACGTCCGGGTCGGTCAGGACCCGGCCGTCGGACAGGGCGCGCGCCAAAGCATCAATCGGTCTCACAGGAGAAACCTTACGGTTTGCGCCAACCGCACCTTAAGGCCAGACTGCCCAGGTGGAAGTGACGTGTCCGGTGTGCAAGCGATCAGACCAGGTAGCCGCGGTTCCCGGAGTCGTGGCGGCCGGCACCACGTACCGGATCGGACGCGTCAGGATGGCGGCCACGCGTGACATCGCCGACCTGCCCACCGCGCCGTCGCTCGGCGCCTCGAAACATCTCATGAGTCGTACGCAGCTCGCGGTCTGGCTGTCGTTCCCGAGCCGCCACTACACGGCCTGGACCCGCAACCAGGGCTACATCCTGCTCGGCATCGCGGCCCTGGTGCACCTGGTGATCGCGCTGGTCATCGCCATGGGCAAGGACGCCAACTGGCCCGAGGTGCTGCTGGCGCCGTTCTGCCTGACCGGGTTGTTCTGGGGGTTCGGGCTGTTGTTCGTGGTCGGCTCGGCCGGCGCGCGCAAGCGGGACAGGGCCGAGGCCCCGGCCCGCGAGCAGGCCCTCGCCGTCTGGGAGAACCTGTTCTACTGCGGCCGGGACAACATCGCCTTCGAGCCGGGCATCGGGGTCTCGTTCCACCCGAGCGAGACCCGCGAGTACATCTTCGGCTTCCGGCACGGCGGCCGGAAGAAGTAGCCGGAAGAGGCGGCCGGAGCTACGCGTGCTCCTCCGCCACCGCCCGGACGCACACCGCCAGGCCGGTGATGGCCTGCTCCAGCTCCTCCAGCCCGGGGTAGGTGGGCGCGATCCGGATCGTGCGGTCGTCAGGGTCCTCGCCGTACGGGTGGGTGGCGCCCGCCGGGGTCAGCGCGATCCCGGCCGCCTTGGCCTTGGCCACCACCTCGCCGGCGTGCGGCACCTCCAGGCTGATGAAGTAGCCGCCGCGCGGGCTCGTCCAGGTGCCCAGGTCGCCCAGCTCCTTGGCCAGCACCCGGTCGACCAGCTCGAACTTCGGCCACACCAGCTCGGCGTGCTTGCGCATGTGCGCGGCCACGCCCTCGGCGTCGCGCAGGAACTCCACGTGCCGGAGCTGGTTGATCTTGTCGGGGCCGATGGACTGCTTGTTGGTGTTGGTCAGGAACCACCGCACGTTCGCCGGCGAGGAGCCGAAGAACGCGACGCCGCTGCCCGCCAGCGTCACCTTGGACGTGGACCCGTACACGAAGGCCCTGTCCGGGTTGCCGTGCTCCTCGCAGAGCGCCAGGATGTCGGCCAGCTCGTCGGGGGTGCCGGTGAGGTGGTGGACCGCGTACGCGTTGTCCCAGAAGATCCGGAAGTCGGGCGCCGCCGCCGGCATCGCGGCCAGCCTGCGCGCGGTCTCGTCGCTGTAGGTCTGGCCGGACGGGTTGCTGTACTTGGGCACGCACCAGATGCCCTTGACGCTCGCGTCGCCGGCGACGAGCCGCTCGACGACGTCCATGTCGGGGCCGTCGGAGTTCATCGGGACGGGCACCATCTTGATCCCGAACCGCTCGCAGATCGTGAAATGCCGGTCATAGCCGGGCACGGGGCACAGGAACGTGACCTCCGGCTCCTCCACCCACCGCCGCTCCGCCCCCGGCACCTTGGTCAGCAGCGCGTGCACGACGGTGTCGTGCATCATCGCGAGGCTGGCGTTGCCGCCCACGACGAGCTGCTCGGCGGGCACCTGGAGCAGCGGCCCGAACAGCTCCCGCAGCTCGGCCAGCCCCTGCAGATTGCCGTAGTTGCGGCCGTCCGTCCCGTCGGCGGCCTTGTACGACGTCGGCAGTTTGAGCATGTCGTCGGAGAGATCCAGCTGTCTCGGGGACGGCTTGCCGCGGGTCAGGTCGAGCGAAAGGCCACGCTGGACGAGGTCGGCGTAGTCACGCTGAGCGTTCACTGGATGTACTCCTCCGATCGGGTCGCTACCCAGGGTAGAAGACGCGGCGGGCACGCCGGGCCACGGGCTCTCAGCCCAGCAGCCGGCCGGGCGCGTTCCGCTCGACGAAGGCCTCCAGGTCCGCGAGGGGCAGCCCCGGCGGGACCGCCACGACCAGCCGGTCCACGCCCAGGTCCGCGTACGACCTGATGGTCGCGGCGTCGAGGCGGCGGGCGGGCGTGACGGTGACGTGCAGGGAAGGGCCCGCCGCGCGTACGGCCTCCACCTGGGCGGCGGCGGCCCGCAGCCCCAGCATCCAGCCGTACCAGCCGTCGGCCAGCGCGGCGGCGCGGCGGTGCGCGGCCGGGGAGTGGCCGCCCACGACCACCGGGACGTGCGGCTGGAGCGGGCGCGGATGGGCGTCCACGTCCTTGAAGTCGGCGAACCGCCCGTGGAAGGCCGGGCGCTCGTCCTCCCAGAGCGTGCGGATGACCCGCAGGTACTCGTCGGTACGGGCGCCGCGCTCGGCCATGGGCACCCCCAGGGCGCGCAGCTCGGGCTCCAGGTAGCCCGCGGCCGCGCCGAAGACCAGCCGGCCGCCGCTCAGCACGTCCACGCTCGCCAGCTGCTTGGCCAGCACCCGGGGATCGCGCTGCGGCAGCACGACGCAGCCGGTCGCCAGCAGGATCCGCTCGGTGTGCGCGGCCAGGAACGCCAGCGACACCACGACATCCAGCAGCGGCGCCTCCGGCTCCAGAGGTGAGGGGTCCACGCGAGGGCTCGGCAGCACGACGTGGTCGGCGGTCCACAGGGACTCGTAGCCGAGGGACTCGGCGAGCTGGGCGATACGTGCGGCGCCATGACGGTTCGCCCCGGCGAACCCGTTCGGCATGTGCAGACCAATGGACACTGACATATCCGGAAACGTTATGGCCCCAACCGTCGATCTACCAGCGACGATCCGGAATGGATTCCATGCGCCGGGCGCATGCCGGCAAAGACGTGTCCCGCGAATGTTGAAGAACGACTTCACGAGCGGCGAACTTCGGCGTGGAATTAGAGGATCGGAGCAGGTAGGGCACCGCGTAGCACTCCGCGCAGGAGGGAGCAGCCGTGACGACTGTTCGGGCGACCTCGATCGAGCAGGTCAGGCGTCGCCGCACCGGGACGGTGATCGTGTCCTGGCTGTCGACGACCGATCACAAGGTGATCGGCTACCTCTACCTGATCACCTCGTTCGTGTTCTTCCTCATCGCGGGGATCATGGCCATGTTCATCAGGGCCGAGCTCGCGCAGCCGGGAATGCAGATCGTCAGCCAGCAGGTGTACAACCAGTTGTTCACCATGCACGGCACGATCATGCTCCTGCTCTTCGCCACCCCGCTCTTCGCCGGATTCGCGAACGTGGTGATGCCGCTGCAGATCGGCGCGCCCGACGTCGCCTTCCCCCGGCTCAACGCGGTCGCCTACTGGATGTTCCTGTTCGGCGGGATCATCGTGATGGCGGGATTCATCTCTCCCGGGGGCGCCGCCGACTTCGGATGGTTCGCCTACACGCCGCTGTCCACGGCCACGTACACGCCGCACATCGGCGGCGACCTGTGGATCATGGGATTGGCGCTGTCCGGGCTCGGCACGATTCTCGGCTCGGTCAACTTCATCACCACGATCATCGGGATGCGGGCGCCCGGCATGACGATGTTCCGCATGCCGCTGTTCACCTGGAACACGCTGCTGACCAGCATGCTCGTGCTCATGGCGTTCCCGGTGCTGGCCGCCGCGCTGCTCGTGCTCGAATCGGACCGCAAGTTCGGCACGCACGTCTTCGACGCCTCCAGCGGCGGCCCGATGATCTGGCAGCACCTGTTCTGGTTCTTCGGCCATCCCGAGGTCTACATCATCGCCCTGCCGTTCTTCGGCATCATCACCGAGGTCATCCCGGTCTTCAGCAGGAAACCGCTCTTCGGCTACATGGGGCTGGTCGGAGCCACCATCGCCATCGCCGGGCTGTCGATGACGGTGTGGGCGCACCACATGTTCCCGACCGGGCAGGTGCTGCTGCCGTTCTTCTCGTTCATGACGTTCCTCATCGCCGTGCCGACGGGCGTGAAGTTCTTCAACTGGATCGGCACGATGTGGCGGGGCCATCTCAGCTTCGAGACGCCGATGCTGTTCGCGATCGGCTTTCTCGTCACGTTCCTGCTGGGCGGGCTCACCGGCATCATCCTGGCCTCGCCGCCGCTCGACTTCCACATCAGCGACACCTACTTCGTCGTCGCCCACTTCCATTACGTGGTGTTCGGGACCGTCGTCTTCGCCATGTTCTCCGGCTTCTACTTCTGGTGGCCGAAGATGACCGGCCGGCTGCTCGACGACCGCCTGGGCAAGGTGCACTTCTGGACGCTGTTCGCCGGCTTCCACACGACGTTCCTGATCCAGCACTGGCTGGGCGTGGCCGGGATGCCGAGACGGTACGCCGACTACAGCGGGTTCGACGGGTTCACCCTGATGAACGAGATCTCCTCGGTCGGGGCGTTCCTGCTGGGCGCCTCCACGCTGCCGTTCCTCTACAACGTCTGGAAGACCGCCAGGCGGGCGCCCAAGGTCACGCTCGACGACCCGTGGGGCTACGCCAACTCGCTGGAATGGGCGACCTCCTGCCCGCCGCCCCGGCACAACTTCACGTTCATCCCGCCGATCAGGTCCGAGCGGCCGGCGTTCGATCTGCACTATCCCCGCGTCCAGCAGGAGCCGATCGAAGGCGGCGAGGCCGAGGCCCTGCCCGACAAGGAAACACCGGAGAAAACTGAGTAAGCCGGGCCTTCTCCGATGCAGGTAGCGGTGCTTTCGTGGAGATGACGTTTCGCCCATCTAAGGAGATCGGCGATGACAGGCACGAAGACCCCCTTCACCCCAGAGACCGCTCCCTGCGGGAAGAAGTCCGGCGGTGAGCGCCTCGTCGACGACGACGGCTACGGCCTGGTGATCCGCGACCAGCTGTTCGACTGCGGCTGCCGCAGGATCCGCCACGAGTACCACGACGGCAGCATCCACCTGTCCGCCATCCGCCATGACGGCAAGCGGGTGAAGGACCCGATACAACCCGACCACGGGAGCTGATCACACATGATCGACGTGCTCATCGTCGGAGGAGGCGGAGCCGGGCTCCGGGCGGCCATCGCGGTCGCGGAGACCGATCCCGGGCTCACGGTGGCGGTCGTGTCGAAGGTGTACCCGATGCGCAGCCACACGGTCTCCGCCGAAGGCGGTGCCGCCGCGGTGATCGGCATCGGCGACACGCTCGACGAGCACTGCTACGACACGATCTCCGGCGGCGACTGGCTCTGCGACCAGGACGCGGTCGAGGCGTTCGTGGCCGAGGCGCCGCGGGAGCTGATCCAGCTCGAACACTGGGGCTGCCCGTGGAGCCGCGAGCCGGACGGCCGCGTCGCGGTCCGCCCGTTCGGCGGGATGAAGCGGATGCGGACCTGGTACGCGGCCGACAAGACCGGTTTCCACCTTCTCCACACCTTGTTCCAAACAACCCTGAAATATCAGGACATCGTGCGGTACGACGAGTGGTACGTCACCGACCTCATCGTCGACGACGGCCGCGTCCACGGCGTCGTGGCCGTGGAGCTGCGGACCGGCCGCATCGAGGCCATCGCCGCCAGGACCGTCATCCTGGCCACCGGCGGCTGCGGCCGGGTCTTCCCCTTCACCACCAACGCCGCGATCAAGACCGGCGACGGCATGGCCCTGGCCTACCGGGCCGGCGCGCCGCTGAAGGACATGGAGTTCGTCCAGTACCACCCGACCGGCCTGCCGTTCACCGGCATCCTCATCACCGAGGCGGCCAGGGCGGAGGGCGGCTGGCTGATCAACAAGGACGGCTACCGCTACCTCCAGGACTACGACCTGGGCAAGCCCACGCCGACGCCCAAGCTGCGCAGCATGGAGCTCGGGCCGCGCGACCGCCTGTCGCAGGCGTTCGTGCACGAGCAGCACCAGGGCCGCACCGTCGACACGCCGTACGGGCCGGTCGTCTACCTGGACCTGCGCCATCTCGGGGAGGGGAAGATCGACGCCCGCATCCCGTTCGTCCGCGAGCTGTGCCGCAGCTACCAGAACCTCGACCCGGCCACCGACCTCATCCCGGTACGTCCCGTCGTGCACTACATGATGGGCGGCGTCCACACCGACATGGACGGCGCCACCCCGATCGCCGGGCTGTACGCGGCCGGCGAGACCGCCTGCGTGAGCATCAACGGGGCCAACCGGCTCGGCTCGAACTCGCTGCCGGAGATCCTCGTCTTCGGCCGGCGGGCCGGCATCGCCGCCGCGAACTTCGCCCGCGCCCACCCCGAGGGCGAGCACTCGTCCGTACGCGCCCAGGGCGGCGACGGGCGGCGACGGCTGGAGAGCGCGCGCGACGGCGGCAACGGCGGCGGCGAGCGGATCGCCGACCTGCGCGAGGAGATGCAGCACACGCTGGAGGGCGCGGCCGGCATCTACCGGACCGGCGACGTCCTCGCCAAGGCCGTCGAAACCCTCGCCGAGCTGCGCGAACGCGCCCAGGACGCGCGCATGGACGACGACAGCACCGCGTTCAACACCGAGCTGATCAACCTGCAGGAGCTGCACACCATGCTCGACGTCGCGCAGACCATCGTGGCCTGCGCGCTGAACCGGAAGGAGTCGCGCGGCGCGCACCAGCGCACCGACTTCTCCGCCCGGGACGACACCACCTACCTCGCCCACTCGCTGGTGCACCGCGCCCCCGACGGCACGCCGTCGGTCGGCCTGCTGCCCGTGACGATCACCCGCTGGCCTCCGGGAGAAAGGGTCTACGGCCGTGACTGACACCGAGCAAGCGGTACGGCAGGAGGCGGGCACGCGCACGATCCGGCTGGAGGTGGCCCGCTACCGGCCGGGGCAGGACAGCGAACCGGTGATGCAGGGCTACGACGTGCCGCTGATGACCGACTGGGCGGTCCTCGACGGCCTCAACTACGTCAAGGACCAGCTCGACGGCAGCCTGTCGTTCCGCTGGTCGTGCCGGATGGGCATCTGCGGCTCGTGCGGCATGCACGTCAACGGCGAGCCCCGGCTGACCTGCGGCACCTTCCTGACCGAGTACGGCGACGGGCCGATCAGGATCGAGCCGCTCAAGGGCTTCCCGGTGATCAGGGACCTCGTCGTGGACATCGACGACTTCCTGGCCAAGCTGTCGTCGGTGCGGCCGTGGCTGATCAGGGAGGGTGAGGAGCTGCCGCTGAGCACCGAGTACGCGCAGACGCCCGCGCAGCTCGACGCGTACAAGCAGTACAGCATGTGCATCAACTGCCTGCTGTGCTACTCGGCCTGCCCCGTGTACGTGCTCGACCCCGACTTCCTCGGCCCGGCCGCGATCGCGCTGGCCCAGCGCTACAACCTGGACTCGCGCGACATGGGCGACCGCTTCGACCTGCTCAACCTGGACGAGGCGGTCTGGGGGTGCATGTTCGCCGGGGACTGCACGCGGGTCTGCCCCAAGCACGTGGACCCGGCCGAGGCCATCCAGCGTTACAAGGTGACCGCGGCGCTGCGCTCGGTGCTGCCCTGGGGCAGGCGATGACCGGCACGTACCGGCCGCCCCGGGACTCGCTCTGGTTCACCCGCACCCGCTCGTACACGCTGTTCGTGCTGCGTGAGCTGACCAGCGTGCTGGTCGCCTGGTCGGCCGTGTTCCTGATCATGCTGCTCGCCGCGCTGCTGGACGGGGACTTCCGGGACTTCGCCGTCATGGCCGCTCAACCCTGGATGATCGCGCTCAACGTGGTCGCGCTGGTCGCGACGGCCTACCACGCCGTGACCTTCCTCAACCTCGCGCCGAAGGCCACGGTGGTCCGGCTCGACGGCTGGCGGGTGCCCGCCTGGATGATCCAGGGAGGCAACCATTCGGCGTGGTTCGCCCTGTCCGTGCTCATCGCCTACTTCATCCTGAGGTCGCCATGAAACAGACCAAGGTCACCACGAAACGGGCTGAGGCCACCACGAAGCGGACGCTCGAACCGTACCTGTGGCTGCTGTTCAGCGGCGGGGGAGTGGCCGCGGCGCTGCTGCTGCCGGTGCTGGTCCTGCTGTTCGGGGTGCTCATGCCGCTCGGCGTGGTCGACTGGCCGACCGTCGGGCACCTGCGGGCGCTGGTGGACAACGTGCTGGTACGGCTCGCGCTGCTGCTGGTCATCGTGCTCTGCCTCTTCCACGCGGCGCACCGGATCCGGTTCACCAGCGAGGAACTGTTCGGCATCGCCAGGTTCGATCGGTTGATCGCGGTTCTGTGCTATGGCGGGGCGATCATGGGCGGAGTGACTGTTTCGTTGATTTTGTTCTGAAATCATCACATTTCGACGCGCCTCTTTACGCCACCTTTACCGACCCTCTAAATTCCGGCTTTGCATGCCCTAAGGCCATACGCCCGGTGATCCCGGGCAGAGAGGGTTACCGGTGCACAGCAGAAAGCGCCTGTTAGCAGCACTCCCCGCCGTCGCCCTCCTGGGCGCCGCCCTGACAGCCCCCACCTCCGCCTCGGCCGCCGTCTACGAGCCGGGAGCCTCCGACTTCTACATCAACTACGCGCCCCCGCGCGTGGAGGAGACGCCCGACGAGCCGAGCTTCTCCAAGAGCAAGGCCCGTAAGCTCTCCCCGGCCCAGAAGATCGACAGGAAGTTCAGCAGCGGAAACCCGGTCGCGGCCCGCATCCTGGCCGGCCGTGAGAACGAGGCCATCAGGACCGGCCACAACCCCGCCGACTTCATCTTCAAGAAGGCCAAGCAGGCCAAGGTCGCCAAGCTCCTGACGGTCCTGGTCGAGTTCAACGACCAGGCCAACGACGACTTCTCCGGCTACAACCGCCTGCGCACCGTCGACAGCGCCCCCGACGACTGCGTCGTCGAGCCCGCCGGCACGCTCAAGAACGGCCCGCTGCACAACAAGATCCCCGACCCCGCGACGTTGCCGCACAAGGACAACAACAGCTTCTGGGTCAAGGACTTCAGCACCTCGCACTTCAACACGATGCTCTACACCGACAAGGGCATCACCCAGCGCGTGCGCCCCGACCTCAAGGACCCGCGCGACGGCAGGTCCGGCATCGACATCTCCGGCTTCACGATGAAGAAGATGTACGAGGAGATGTCCAAGGGCGCCTACTCCGTCACCGGCTCGGCGGTCGGCTGGATCAAGGCCCCGCACTCCGAGGCGTGGTACGGCGCCGCGGCCTGCGGCGGCGCTCCCCAGGACATGACCGGCCACCCCGACAACCCGACCGGAGCCGGCCAGCTCGCGATCGACGCGGTGGACGCTCTGGCCAAGGCCCAGCCGAACTTCCCGTGGGCCGACTACGACGTCGAGGACGTCTCCGACGCCGACGGTGACGGCAACTTCGCCGAGCCCGACGGCGTCATCGACCACCTGGTCCTGGTGCACGCCGGCAAGGACAAGTCCTCCGACGGCGGCGCCGAGGGCACGTACGCGATCTGGGCGCACTCCAGCGCGGTCGCGGGCGGCTACACGGTCCCCGGCACCAGCAAGAAGATCTCCAACTACATCGTGCAGCCCGAGGACTCCGGCGTCGGCGTCTTCGCCCACGAGTACGGCCACGACCTCGGCCTGCCCGACCTGTACGACACCTCCGGCGCGGCCAGCTCCGCGGTCGACTTCTGGGACCTGATGTCCAGCGGCTCGCACTCCGGCCCGATCTTCCAGTCCATGCCGACCCACATGGGTCTGTGGGACAAGTGGGTGCTCGGCTGGGCGAACCCGAAGGTGGTCAACCCCGGCGACGGCTCCAAGCTCGTCACCGTCGGCCAGTCATCGCGCACGCCCAAGCTCACCCAGGACGGCGTCCGGGTGAACCTGGCCTCCATGCCGCTGAAGATGATCGACCCGCACAGCGGCGCCAACGCCTGGTGGAGCGGGATGGACCAGGAGTGGGCCAACGTCCACCTGGAGCGTGAGCTGCCTGTTCCGGCCGGGACCGACCTGCGGTTCTGGCTGTGGAACAACTACGAGATCGAGGAGGACTGGGACTTCGGCTTCATCGAGGTCTCGGCCGACGGCGGTCAGACCTGGACGCAGCAGAAGGTCTACGACGAGGCCGGCAACGAGGTCACCACTCCCGACAACTACCCGGACCCGAACAAGAACCTCAAGACGTTCGGCAACAAGAAGTACGGGCTCACCGGCAACACCGACGGCTGGCGGCACGACTACGTCAACCTGACCCCGTTCGCCGGTCAGACGATCAAGCTGCGGCTGACGTACAACACCGACGCCGCCTTCACCCCGCGCGGCTGGCACGCCGACGACTTCCAGCTCACCAACGGCGGCAGCGCCGTGTGGAGCGACGACGTCGAGGGCGGCGCCAACGGCTGGAGGGGCATCGGCGGCACGTTCACCAACACCAGCGGCCAGGGCTGGACCATCAACAACGGCTCCCGCGAGATCTCCCGCTTCTACCTGGCCGAATGGCGTAACTTCGACGGCTTCGACAAGGGCCTGCAGTACGCCTACGACACCAACTACTCCCGCGACGGGGCGTGGAAGGTGGAGAAGGTCAAGTACAACGCTCCCGGCCTGCTCGTCTGGTACCGCGACTCGACGTTCACCAACAACTCGATCGCCAACAACCTGGAGCTGCCGCCGAGCATCGGGTCCAAGGGCAGCCTGCTGATCGTGGACTCGCACTTCGACCCGCTGCGCCGTACCGGCACGGCGGCGACGAAGGACCCGTCGAGGCACAAGAACATGGAAGGCCGTACGCAGACCTCCAACGCGGCGTTCTCCTTCAACAAGACATATCCGCTCAAGGAGTGCCTGGAGGCGGCCGACGAGCCGTTCAGCGAGTACTGCACGAACATCCCGGCGCAGAAGGGCGTTCCGCACTTCACCGACGCCAAGACCTGGTACCCGGGCCTGGAACTGCAGAACGGCCAGCTCTTCTACCGTGACTTCGACGCCTCGGTCGTCGTCCCGTCCAAGGGCGACCAGCCGTACAGCACCCGCGTCGTGAACGTCGACGGCACCCCCGCCGCCGACCTCTACGGCACGGACCTGGGCGGCGGCCACGTGGCCGGCACCGGCAACCCGGGTGACGAGGGCAAGGCGCTGGGCGTCCAGTTCAAGCTGATCTCTCCGCTGCCGGGCAACCTGGGCGCCATCGTCCAGGTCGTCGCCCCGAAGAAGTAGATCTAAAGAAGTAGATCCGAAGAAACACCGCACAAGGGCCGCCGGGGGAATGTCCCCCGGCGGCCCTCGCGCGAGCAGGTCCCGGCGGGTCCGAGACGGCTACATCGGGTGGCGGACCTCACTACGATGATG
>NZ_JAHKRL010000084.1 GCF_019396405.1 Nonomuraea rhizosphaerae
GCTCGGCGTCTCACGACGCGGCAGGTTCGCGCAGGTCATGGGGCGCGGCGTGGGTGTGACGGCGGCCGCGCTGTCCGGCTCGATCGACGTGCACCTGGTGCCGCACGAGGCGGCCGCCACCCCTCGCGGCCCCGCGCGCTCCCCGGCGGCGCTCACCCGCGACCGGCGGATCGCCGGCTGGGCCATGGCGCTGCTCGCGGTGCCGCTGCTCACCGCCGCCATGCTCGCCTTCGCCGACCGGCTCACGCTGCCGAGCGAGATCCTGTTCTTCCTGCTGCTGGTGGTCGCCGTCGCGCTGGTCGGCGGCATGTGGCCGGCGCTGACGGCGGCGGTGCTCGGGTTCGGGCTGCTCAACTGGTTCTTCACACCGCCGCTGAACACGCTGACCATCTCCGAGCCGGAGAACCTGCTCGCCCTGTCCGTCTTCGTGCTCGTCGCCGCCATGGTCAGCAAGGTCGTCGACCAGGCCGCCCGCCGCAGCAGGGAGGCCGCCCGCTCGCGCGCCGACGCCGAGGTGCTGTCCACGCTCGCCGGTCACGTGCTGCGCGGCGACGCGGCGCTGCCGTCGCTGCTGGGCAGGCTCAAGGAGGCGTACGGGCTGGCGTCCGTCACCTTGCTGGAGCGCGACGGCGACGCCTGGCGCGTGGTGGCCACGGCCGGCGGCCCGCCCTGCACCTCGCCCGGCGGCGCCGACACCGACGTGATCGTGGACGACGACCTCGTGCTGGCCGTACGGGGGAGGCCGCTCGACGCGGCGGACCGGCAGGTGCTGGAGGCGTTCGCCGCCGAGTCGGCCGTCGCGCTGCGGCAGGAACGCCTGCGCGAGGAGGCCGGGCGCGCCGGGCCGCTCGCCGCGGCCGACCGCATGCGCACCGCGCTGCTCGCCGCCGTCAGCCACGACCTGCGCACCCCGCTCGCCGCGGCCAGGGCGGCGGTCGACAGCCTGCGCGGCGGCGACGTCGCCTGGACCCCCGAGGACCGCGCCGAACTCCTCGACACGGCCGGGGAGTCCCTGGTCAAACTGGACCGGCTGGTGGAGAACCTGCTCGACATGAGCCGCCTCCAGGCGGGCGTGCTCGGCGTCACGCTGGAGCCCCTGGCCGTCGAGGACGTCGTCCCGCGAGCCATCGCCGACCTCGGGCCGCTGCGCGAGCGCGTGGACGACGTGCGGGCCGGCTCCGGGGAACTGCCCGAGTTCATGGCCGACGCCGCGCTGCTGGAACGAGTCCTGGTGAACCTGATGTCCAACGCCGTCCGCTTCAGCCCGCCGGGACATGACGTCATGGTCTCCGCCAGCTCACACGGCGAGCACGTCGAGATCCGCGTCGTCGATCGGGGCCCAGGCATTCCGCCGGAGGCGCACGAACAGGTCTTCCTGCCGTTCCAGCGGCTCGGCGACCGGTCGGGCGCGGGGCTGGGACTGGGGCTGGCGCTGTCGCGCGGGCTGACCGAGGCCATGGGCGGGACACTCACGCCCGAGGAGACGCCAGGAGGGGGCCTGACCATGACCGTTTCCCTGCGGAGAGCGCCTTGACCAGGATGCGGAGGGCGTCTTGACGCGCGTGCTGGTCGTCGACGACGAGCCGCAGCTCCTGCGCGCGCTGCGGATCAACCTCGCCGCCAGGGACTACGAGGTGGCCGTCGCGCCGGACGGCACCGCCGCGCTGCGCCAGGCCGCCGACTGGCACCCTGACCTGGTCATCCTTGACCTCGGCCTGCCGGACCTCGACGGCGTGGACGTCATCCAGGGCCTGCGCGGCTGGACGAGCGTGCCCATCATCGTGCTCTCGGGCCGCACCGGCAGCGCCGACAAGGTGGACGCGCTGGACGCCGGCGCCGACGACTACGTGACCAAGCCGTTCGGGATCGACGAGCTGCTCGCGCGCATCCGCGCGGTGACACGCCGCACGAAGCCCTCGGAGGAACCCGCGACGGCCCAGCTGGGAGATCATCTGGTCGACCTGGCCGACAAGACGATCTCGGGCGGCGTACGGCTGACGCCCACGGAGTGGCACTTCCTGGAGCTGCTGGTCCGCAACCCCGGCAAACTGGTCAGCCAGCGGCAGCTGCTGAGCGAGGTGTGGGGGGAGTCGTACGTGAGGGAGACCCACTACCTGCGGCAGTACATGGCGCAGCTGCGCCGCAAGCTGGAACGCGATCCGGCACATCCCCGGCACCTGCTGACGGAGCCGGGAATGGGCTACCGCTTCCAGCCCTGACCCTGTTCAGTCTTCGCCGAAGTACGTGACCGTCTCCTCCAGCGGGTCCGGGAACGTGTCGCACTCGCGGCAGTCCTCCTCGTGCATCCAGCGAGAGATGCTCCGTGAGGACTCGTCGTCGATCTCGGCGATCCTGTGTCGTTGCGGGAGTTTGTCCAGGTACATGGCGGCGGCGGACAGCTGTACGTCATCCCCCATGTCGTGGCTGATTTCGTAGAGTTGATAGATCATGGGACTCACGTCTTGGTGATCATTTGCGTGGTTCTGCGGACGGCCCATGCGGCCAACGTGACGCCGAAGATGAGCTGGACAGCACGCATCCAGGCGGTCGAGGTGTCGTCCACATAAAGGACGACACCTAGCCACATGATGCTGAATCCCCCGACCAGGAGGATTGCTGCCCAGTTCAAACCCCGTTGCCACATATGCGCAGTCTTACAGCCGGGCGGCCAAGGGAGGGTAAGCGTCTGGTTTAAGGCTTTTGGGGCTTGGTTCCCATGACGACGGTGGCGTTGAGCTCCTCGTCGGCCGCCACCTGCGGGACCAGCCCGGCGGCGGCCATGGCCTCGGCCGTCGGCGGTGCCTGGCACTCGCTCGTCTCGACCAGCAGGCGTCCCCCCGGCGAGAGCCAGACCGGCGCTTCGGCGATCACCCTGCGTACGACGTCGAGCCCGTCGGCGCCGCCGTCGAGCGCCACCAGCGGCTCGTGGACGCGCGCCTCCGGGGGCAACAGCCTGATCGCCTCGGTGGGGACGTACGGGGGGCTGGCGATCAGGACGTCCACGCGTTCCCGGAGACTCGCCGGCAAAGGGGCGTAGAGGTCGCCCTCGTACACGTGGGCGTTCATGGCGGCCAGATTCCGGCGCGCGCATCGTGCGGCGGCCGGGTCCAGGTCGGTCGCGTACAGCTCGATGTCACCCAGCAGCTTGCCGAGCGCGGCGCCCATCGCCCCCGAGCCGCAGCACAGATCCAGGACGACGGCGGGCGAACGGCCCGTCTCGGCCGCCTTGCCGATCAGGAACTCCGTGCGGCGGCGCGGCACGAAGACCTCCGGATCCACCGCTATGCGCAGCCCGCAGAACTCGGCCCAGCCGAGGACGTGTTCGAGCGGCAGACCGGCGACCCGCTGGTCGACCATGGTGCTGAGATCGGACGGCGTGCGCGCCGTGGAGAAGAGAAGCTCCGCCTCGTCCTCGGCGAACACACAGCCGGCGGCACGGAGCCTGGTGACGATGGCGGATTGGTGGACAGGTGACGGGAAAACCGACATGAGCGCCTTTCACAATGCCGATGAGCGCTCCCTGGTCCACCTGTGCGTCAGGTGGACCGCGCAACCCTGAGGGGGAGCACCCAGCCTGCTGTCGCGGTAATGGGTCTCACCTCCTCAGTCGGTCCACTGCTGGTGACGGCAAGATTACCTGACGCCGGGTCGGGCACGCTAAGGGCGGCTTCCGCCTGTTTGGACGTGTTTGCGGCGCGCTTCTCAGGTGGCTTCCACTGGCTTCCACGGGCGTGCTTCTGGCGAGGGGCATGCCTTCGCGAAGGCGTGGCCTCCGGAGGTGTGCTCCCAGAGGCGTGCTTCCGAAGGTGTGCTTCCGGGATGTCAGCGGGGCAGCGTGCGGGCGGTGCCGACACACCGCCGCGCGCGCACTCCCCGAGGCCGGCCCTTGGCGGGCTGCTCCAGGCAGGCCAGCAAGGCGGCGGCGGCGCGCGCGTCCGACAGGATGCGCTGCACGGCCTCCCCGTCCTCGGGCAACTGGCCACGCTCGGCGAGCTCGTGCTTGAGGAAGGCCAGCGGCTCCGGCGCCTCCACCGTGTCCGCCGCCACCGTGGCACGGGCGGCCGTCAGCAGGCGCAGGTAGTACGTCCGGAGGACCGCCTCACGCATCCGGGCGTGCTCCAGGTCGTCGATCAGTGTCCTGGCGACTCTGAGAAGGTCTCCAGCATGAGTGGCATCGTCGGCAAGGAAAGCGCGGATGTCATCGAACTCCGAGCGGGTCATTGCGGACACCTCCAGGGGCACAGTCTGCTCGTACATACTTCGTACCGACATGAGATTGCGGATGACTTGCTTTCCGCTTGTCTTCCCCATGTCGCCCACTTCCTCCAGACCAGCCTGGTGAGGTTGGTGTGGTTTGAGCATCTGGTGGGCAGGGAAGGACCTCACGATTACCTGAGTTGCGCGAAGCACGGGTGGACGGCTGCTAGAGTTGCTCAGGCAGGGCGGCAAGGGGCTCAGGGAGTCCCGGAGATGCCCGGCACATCCCACTTCTTCCTGGTTCGTCCGGTTGATTCGCATCTGTCCGGATGGGCTGGTAAGTTAGAGGGGTTGTCCCGGAGATGGGACGGAGGCCAAGCGGGCCGGTTTGACACCGGATCGGATGGCTGAAAAGATTAAGACATAACAAAACGAAATGTGCGCCTCTCGCGGTTCGGGGAGTTCGCGTCCGTTTCTTGAGAACTCAACAGTGTGTTAAAAGCCAGTGCATGATGCACAAACCCCGTCATGTTTCATGATGACGGATTCCTTTTTCAGTTGG
>NZ_JAHKRL010000085.1 GCF_019396405.1 Nonomuraea rhizosphaerae
GCCCGCCTGCCCGGCCTGTCCCGCGCGGGCGGCCGGCGGCGGGCCGGCGACCTGCTCGACGCCTTCGAGCTGACCGGCGCGGCCGGCCGTCCGGTGGGCGGGTACTCGGGCGGGATGCGACGGCGGCTCGACATCGCGGCCGGCCTGATCGTGACTCCCGACCTGCTGTTCCTCGACGAGCCGACCACCGGGCTGGACCCGCGCAGCCGCGGTCAGGTGTGGGAGCTGGTCCGCCGGATCGCCGCCGCCGGCACCACCGTGCTGCTGACCACCCAGTACCTCGACGAGGCCGACCGGCTCGCCGAGCAGATCGCCGTCATCGACCACGGCCGGATCGTGGCCGAGGGGACACCGGCCCAGCTCAAGGCCCGGGTCGGCGCGGGCACCCTGCGCATCAGGCTCCTGGACGGCCGGCAGCGGCCGCGGGCGCGGGAGGTCCTGGCCGGGGCGCTGGAGGGGACGGTCCATCTCGCCGCCGACCCGCTCGCCCTGTCCATGCTGCTCGCCGCGCCGACTGACGGGACCGCTGGTGGGGTCGCCGACGGGACTGCTGACGGGATCGCTGGCGGGACCGCTGGCGAGGCGGGTGTGGGCCGGCTGGTCGGGCATGCCATGACCCGGCTCGCCGAGGCGCGGGTGGGCGTCGCCGAGGTCGCCCTCGGCCAGCCCAGCCTGGACGAGGCCTTCCTCGCCCTGACCGGCCACAGGACCGACCCCACCCCCACTGGGCCCGCCACCACTACCACCGGCTACAAGAACGCCGACCACGAGGACGTGAGCGCATGAACACCCCGGCCGCCGGAACGCGCCCCTCAGGGGCGCAGGCCCACCCGCTCGACGACCTGCTCCACGCGGGCCGGCGACGCCGCCGCGCCGGCGCGCTCACCGCCTCCGCCACCTTCGGCCGGCGCGCCATGCTCAAGATCAAGCACGACCCCAAACAGCTGGTGGACTCGGCCGCCATCCCGATCCTGTTCACCGTGCTGTTCACCTACCTCTTCGGCGGCGCCGTCAGCGGCTCGCCCGCCGGCTACCTGCGGTTCCTCCTGCCCGGCACGCTCAGCATGAGCATCGCCATCGTCACCATGTACGGCGGCGCCCGCCTCGCCCAGGACGTGACGACCGGAGCCTTCGACCGCTTCCGCTCCCTGTCGGTCTGGCGCGGCGCCTTCGTGGTCGGCGGCCTGCTCAGCGACGCCGCCCGTTACCTGTTCGCCGCCGCCATCGTGGTGGTACTCGGGCTGGCCATGGGCTATCGGCCCGACGGCGGCGTCCTGGGGGTGCTCGGCGCGGTGGCCCTGGTCGTCGCCTTCGGGCTCTCCCTGTCCCTGCTGTGGGCGGTGCTCGCCCTGCTCGTGCCCGACCCGGCCGTGGTCATCAGCATCGCCAACGTCGTGCTGATGCCGCTCTCGTTCGCCAGCAACATCTTCGTCCAGCCGCGGACGATGCCCGGCTGGCTGCAGGCGTTCGTCGAGGTCAACCCGCTCAGCCATGTCGCGACGGCGGCCAGGGCGCTGATGAACGACGAAGGCGGTACCGGGGGATCCGTCGTCTGGTCGCTCGTCGCGACCGCTGTCATCGCCGCGGTGTGCGCGCCGCTCACCCTTCACCTCTACGGCAGGCGGGGCTGACCGGCGAGGGAGCGCGCTGACAGGCGCGTGACCGCCGGGACCGCCGTCGCGCCGCCCATCCTGGCGAAGCGCGTCGAAATGGTCCACGTTCCGGCTACCATGGATGCGGAGCAGTAGCCGGGCATGGATCGAAGGGGCCCAGCGACCAGCAGAGTGGCAAAGCAAGTCCGCTTTGTCGCGCTGCTTTGACGTGTCGCGTGGGTCTGGGTAGTCTAGAGCATCGTGCCCGTCGTTAGCGGGCTCTCGGCTGTGCGCTCATATCAAAGAGCGCCGGCTGGCTTCCTGGCTCATATGTCCCCGTGGATGTGTCTGTGCGGAGTGCGCGACACGCCCGAGCGCGGGGGCACCAAGACAGGGAAAACCAGCAGGTCATGACACCGGCAGAACCTGCGAAATGAACAACGACGTATCACCGGCCAAGGCACGAACGGAGTGGCAGTGCCCACTATTCAGCAGTTGGTCCGCAAGGGCCGGCAGGACAAGGTCGCCAAGACCAAGACTCCTGCCCTACGGGCGAATCCGCAGCGGCGGGGTGTGTGCCAGCGCGTGTACACCACGACCCCCAAGAAGCCCAACTCGGCACTGCGCAAGGTGGCCCGTGTGCGGCTCACCAACGGCATCGAGGTCACCGCGTACATCCCGGGTGTGGGTCACAACCTGCAGGAGCACTCGATCGTGCTCGTCCGTGGCGGTCGTGTGAAGGACCTGCCCGGTGTTCGCTACAAGATCATCCGTGGCTCGCTGGACACCCAGGGCGTCCGCAACCGCAAGCAGGCCCGCAGCAAGTACGGCGCGAAGAGGGAGAAGAGCTAACTATGCCTCGCAAGGGTTCTCCCGGCCGCCGTCAGCTGATGACCGACCCGGTCTACAGCTCGCCGCTGGTCACCGCTCTGATCAACAAGGTGCTCCTGGACGGCAAGCGCTCCATCGCGCAGTCGATCGTCTACGGCGCCCTCGAGGGCTGCAGGGACAAGACGGGCAACGACCCGGTCGTCACCCTGAAGCGCGCGCTTGACAACGTCAAGCCGACCCTTGAGGTTCGCAGCCGTCGTGTCGGTGGCGCGACCTACCAGGTGCCGGTCGAGGTGCGCGCCGCGCGCAGCACCACCCTGGCCCTGCGCTGGCTGGTGCAGTACTCCCGCGCCCGCCGCGAGAAGACCATGACCGAGCGCCTCATGAACGAGCTCCTCGACGCCAGCAACGGCCTCGGGGCGAGCGTCAAGAAGCGCGAGGACACTCACAAGATGGCCGAGTCCAACAAGGCCTTCGCCCATTACCGCTGGTAACCCCAGCGGGTTCGACGAGACGACGAGGACGCGAGAGAAGTGGCCGCAACGACCGCTCTTGACCTGGCAAAGGTCCGAAACATCGGGATCATCGCCCATATTGACGCGGGCAAGACCACCACGACCGAGCGCATCCTGTTCTACACCGGCATCAACTACAAGATCGGTGAGGTCCACGACGGCGCAGCCACGATGGACTGGATGGAGCAGGAGCAAGAGCGCGGCATCACGATCACGTCTGCCGCGACCACCTGCGAGTGGAACGGTCACACGATCAACCTGATCGACACCCCGGGCCACGTCGACTTCACCATCGAGGTCGAGCGCAACCTCCGTGTCCTCGACGGCGCGGTCACCGTGTTCGACGGTGTCGCGGGCGTCGAGCCGCAGTCGGAGACGGTGTGGCGGCAGGCTGACCGCTACAACGTCCCGCGCATCTGCTTCGTGAACAAGATGGACCGGGTCGGCGCGGAGTTCCACCGCTGCGTCGACATGATGGTCACCCGGCTGGGTGCCGTCCCGGCGGTCGTCCAGCTCCCCTGGGGCGTCGAGGCCGGCTTCCGCGGGGTCATCGACCTCGTGCGGATGAAGGGCCTGCTCTGGAGCGAGGACGCGGCCAAGGGCGAGATGTACGACGTCGTCGACATCCCGGCCGACCACGCCGAGGCCGCTCGCGAGTGGCGTGACAAGCTCGTCGAGACCATCGCCGAGAACGACGACGAGATGATGGAGCTCTTCCTGGAGGCTCACGAGCCGACCGAGGAGCAGCTGAAGGCGGCCATCCGCCGCGCGACGCTGTCGAGCGCCGTCAACCCGGTCCTCACCGGCACCGCGTTCAAGAACAAGGGCGTGCAGCCCCTGCTCGACGCGGTGGTCGACTACCTCCCCGCGCCGACCGACCTGCCGGCCTTCGAAGGCCACGCGGTCGGCAAGGAAGATGTGATCGTCAAGCGCCACGCGGACCCGAAGGACCCCTTCGCCGCGCTGGCCTTCAAGATCGCCAGCGACCCGCACCTGGGCAAGATCACCTACATCCGCATCTACTCGGGTTCGCTCGAGGCCGGTTCACAGGTCGTCAACTCTGTGAAGGGCAAGAAGGAGCGGATCGGCAAGATCTACCAGATGCACGCCAACAAGCGCGAGGAGCGCCCGTCGGCGTCCGCCGGGCAGATCGTCGCCGTCATGGGTCTGAAGGACACCACGACCGGCGACACCCTGTCCGACCCGGCCAACCAGGTCGTGCTCGAGTCGATGACGTTCCCGGCCCCGGTCATCAACGTCGCGATCGAGCCCAAGACCAAGGGCGACCAGGAGAAGCTGTCGACCGCGATCCAGCGGCTGGCCGAGGAGGACCCGTCCTTCCAGGTCCGTCGTGACGAGGAGACCGGTCAGACGGTCATCTGGGGCATGGGCGAGCTTCACCTGGAGATCCTCGTCGACCGCATGCGTCGCGAGTTCAAGGTCGAGGCCAACGTCGGCCGTCCCCAGGTCGCCTACCGCGAGACCATCCGCCGCAAGGTGGAGAAGGTCGACTACACCCACAAGAAGCAGACCGGTGGTTCCGGTCAGTTCGCGCGGGTGATCATCAACCTCGAGCCGCTGGGCGAAGGCAACGACGGCTACGAGTTCGAGAACAAGGTCACGGGTGGCCGTGTCCCGAGGGAGTACATCCCCTCGGTCGACGCCGGCGCCCAGGAGGGCGCCCGGTTCGG
>NZ_JAHKRL010000009.1 GCF_019396405.1 Nonomuraea rhizosphaerae
CGACGCCGAACGCGTCGTGGCGGCCACCCGCTTCCCGCCCCTCGGCCACCGGGGGGCGGGCGGGACCAGCCGCGCCGGACGGTGGGGGCTGACCCCGCGCGCCGAGTACGTCCGGGCGGGCAACGAGGACGTCGTCTGTATTCCGCAGCTGGAGAGCCCGGCCGCCATCGACGCCGCCGCCGACATCCTGGCCGTGGCCGGGGTGGACGCGGTCTTCCTCGGTGCCGGCGACCTGTCCCTCGCGCTCGGGGCCGGCATGAACGACCCCGTCGTCCGGAGCTCCCTCGACCGGGCCCGTACGGCCGCCGCCGAGGCGGGCAAACCCTGCGGCGCGGCCTGCGTGGACGCGCCGTCGGGCATCCGGGCGGCGGCTCTCGGGCACCAGTTCCTGATCATGGGTAACGACGCGACCATGCTCGCCCGTACGGCCCACTCGATGACGGAGGCGTTCAGGAAGCAGGCGACGGCATGATCGTCGGCACCTGGCGCCTGGCCGACTACTTCATGGAGGGCGCGCCCGGTTTCACGGAGGGCGCATCCGGCCAGGCCGCCCGGCCGCTCGGGGACACCCCGCTCGGCCTGCTCATCTACGGCCCCGACGGCTACATGTCGGTCCAGTACATGGCCGGGGACCGCCCGCCCCTGTCGTCGGAGAACTGGCGCTGGACCACCGACGAGGAGAAGCTGAGCGCCGTACGGACCTTCGGCGCGTACGCCGGACGCTACGAATGGCTCGGCGACCGCATCGTCCACCAGGTCGAGGCCGGCATCTACCCCAACTGGATCGGCACCGAGCTGGTCCGCCTGGCCGTCATGGAAGGGGACCGGCTGACCCTGCGCGCCGACCGGACCGACGGCCAGCCACCCACCCCCGTCCTGCTCTGGGAACGCATCCGATGACCCCGCTGATCGACGCGCACGCCCACCTGGTGACCGACGACCCCGCCTACCCCTACGACCCGCCGGGCGGCACGGTCAGCGACGCCGTTCGGAACGACCCGATGACCGCGGAGCGGCTGCTCGCCGCACTGGACGACAACGGGCTGACGGCCGCCGTCGCGGTCCAGCGCGCGCACGTGTACGGCTACGACAACAGCTACGTCGTGGACTCGGCGGCCCGCCGGCCCGACCGGCTGCGCGCCATGTGCGTCATCGACGCGCGGGCACCCGACTCCGCCGGGACCGTGCGGCACTGGGCCGAACGCGGCGCGGTGGCCATGCGCCTGACCTCGCCGGGCGGGACGCAGCACGGCGGCACGCCGGGCGCCGGCTGGTTCGCCGGGCCGGCGGCGCTGCCGGTGTGGCGGCAGGTGAGCGAGCTGGGGCTGTCGATGTGCCTGCACCTCTACCGGTGGAACCGCGACGAGAGCCTGCGCGCCCTGCCGGCGGTCGCCCGCGAGTTCCCCGGCACGCCGATCGTCCTCGACCACATCGCAAGCGTGGAGACCGACCGTCCTGAGAGTGTCGGGGCCGACCGCGGCGAGCCCTTCCCTGGCGCTACTGGGCTGCTCGCGCTGGCCGACCTGCCGCAGGTGCACGTCAAGGTGACGACGCTCAACTTCGCCCGGATCATCGCCGCCGGCGTCGCGCCGTCAGGTGTCGTGGAGTGGCTGGTGTCCCGGTTCGGGGCCGATCGGGTGCTGTGGGGCTCCGACGTCACGCAGACCGCCGGCACGTACGCGGACATGGCGCGGATCGCCCGTGAGTCGGTCGCCGGGCTGTCCGAGCGAGACGCCGCCATGGTCCTCGGCGGCACGGCAGCCGCACTCTACGGCTTCCCCGCGCTGTCGAAGGCCGGCGAACGTGCCTGACGACGATCTGCCTGACGACGATCTGCCTCGTGACGGTGTGCCGCTGGTGGACGCCCACGTCCACCTGTTCACCAGCGCGCTGCCCCTCGCCGCGCACGCCTGGACCCGGCCCGACGTGGACCTGCCCGTGGGGACGTTCCTGACGATGATGGACGAGCACGGCGTCGGGCACGCCGTGATCTCGGCGATGAGCCTGCTCGGCGACCTGAACGACTACACGATCGACGCGCTGCGCGCGCACGACCGCCTGCGCGGCACCGTCATCGTCGATCCGGCCGTCGACCGGTACGTCCTCGAACGCATGCGGGCCGACGGCGTGACCGGCATCCGCTTCCAGTGGCGCCGCCTCGCGGACCTGCCCGACCTCGGCGACCCGGCCTACCGCAGGCTGCTGTACCGGGTCGCGGACCCTCGGCTGGCACGTCGAGCTGAACGTCGAGGGCGAGCGGCTGCCACCGGTGCTCGACCAGCTCGTCCGCTCCGGCGTGAAGATCGTCGTCGATCACTTCGGCGACCCCGACCGCCGCGCCGGGTACACGGGCGAGTCCGGGGCGGCGCTGCTGCGCGCCCTGGAGACCGGCCGCGTGTGGGTGAAGCTGTCGGCGGGCTACCGCTTCGGCGTCGGCACGGACACGCTGGCCGGGTACGCGGCGACGCTGCTCGACGCCGCCGGGCCCGAGCACCTGTTCTGGGGCAGCGACGCCCCGTTCGTGGGCGCGCGGCAGCCGCTCACCTACCGCGACGCCGTGGACTCCTTCGCCCGGATCGTCCCGGACGCGGCGCTGCGCCGGCGGATCTCGCGGGCCGCGCACACGTTCTACTTCGGCTGAGCCCGGCCGCCCACGCGCTGTCCTTCGGCTGAGCCACCCCGACCGGTGCCGGGGTGGCTCAGCCGAGCGGTCACCGCCCCGGCGGCAGGTGACTCTGCAGGTGCTCCGAGAACCCCGCGAAGTCCTCCGCGAGCTGGTCGGCGCTCCACCCGCCCTCTCGATGCGTGACGAACGCCTCCTTCGGGTGCGCCCAGATCGCGAACTTGTCGCCGCCGAAGCCGATGTACTGCCCGGTGACCCCGGCCGCCTCGTCCGACGCCAGGTAGACGACCAGGGGCGCCACGTCCTCGACCGTGCCGATCCCTCGGTGCCGCAGGTCGGCCGGGACGGGCCCGCCAGCCTCGACCGCGGCGACGGCCTCGGTCAGCGCGGGGATGGTCGCGGCCATCCTGGTCAGCGCGGTGGGCACGATCGCGTTCACGGTCACGCCCAGCTTCGCCGTCTCGATCGACCACACCCGGACCATGGCGATGATGGCCGCCTTGGACGCGGCGTACGCGGTCTGCCCGAAGCTGCCGTACTGGCCGGCCGGCGAGCCGACCAGGATCAGCCGGCCGCCGCCGCCCTGCTCGCGGAACTGGCGCACCGCCGCGCGACCGCAGGTGAACGTGCCGCGCACGTGGCTGTCCACGACGAGGTCGAACTCCTCGTCGGTCACCTTGGCCAGCGTCCGGTCGCGCAGCGCGCCGGCGTTGGTGCACATCACGTCCAGGCGGCCGAACTCGGAGACGGCCCGCCCCACCAGCGCGTCGGCCGACTCCGCCGAGCCGACCGCGCACACCTCGGCGACGGCCTTGCCGCCCGCGCCCCTGATCTCCTCGGCGGTCTTCTCGGCCACGTCGGCGTCGATGTCGTTGACCACCACGGCGGCGCCTGCGGCGGCCAGCGCCCGCGCGTACGCGTGCCCGAGCCCTCGTCCTGATCCGGTGACGACCGCCACCTTGCCGTCCAGCCGCACTGGTTCCCTCTCCGTCATGTGCTGATCTTGATCGAGGCGAAGTCGTAGTCGCCCATCACCGGCGGGGCCATCCCGGTCACGCCCTTGCGGAAGGCGGCCACGTAGGTCACGCCGCAGACCGGGATCACCGGCGGTCCCGCCTCCACCACCTTGGTGATGATCTCCCGCATGGGCTCCGAACGCTCCTCGACCACGTCACTGGCCCGCGCCTTGGCCAGCAGATCGGAGATGCCCGGCAGGGTGAAGTTGCCCGGGTTGTACGACCCGCCCTTGGTGTAGAAGTCCTTGACGAACTGGCTCGGGTCGGGCCGTCCCGCCTGCACCAGCGCGACCGTGGCGGAGAAGTTGCCGGTCCGGCGGGCGGTGATCATCTGCTGGAACTCGAGGACCTTGATCTTGACCCTGATCCCCACCTTCTGCAGCTGCGCCTGCAGCGCCTGGGCCAGCGTCTGGTACGAGGTGTTGGGCCCGACCTCGACCTGGAGGTCCATGCCGTTCGGCAGCCCGGCCTCGGCCAGGAGCTGCTTGGCCTTCTCCGGGTCGTAGTAGGGCTTGACGTCGTTCAGCTCGGGCGCGTTCGCCCAGAAGCCGGTCTGGAACGGCTGCACCGCCGGCGCGCAGGCGCCCGCGTACAGGTTCTTGCTGATCGACTCGCGGTCGATGGCGTACAGCAGCGCCTGCCTGACCTTCGGCTTGGACAGCTCCGCGGCGGTCGTGTTCAGCAGGATCCCGTTGAACGTGGTGTTGGGGGTCTGGATGACCGTCATGCCGGCCGCCTCGGACTCCTTGATCTGCCCGGGGGTGATCGAGGTGCCGTCGGCCTGTCCCGACTTGACCGCGCGCAGGCGGGTCGCCTCGTCGGAGTAGACGGCCATCTCCAGGCCGCCGATGCTGGTCTGGGCGGCGTTCCAGTAGCCGTCGAACTTCTTGAACGTCACCTTGTCCTGGGCGAAGTTCGTGAGCTGGAAGGGCCCGGTGCCCACCGGCTTGGTGCCGAGGTCGGGGTCGCTGAGCGCGCCGGGCGCGACCACGATCCCGGGCTCGCCGGCCAGCACGTTGATCATGTAACCGGCGGCCTCGGAGAAGGTCAGCTTCACCTCGGTCGGGCTGACCGCCTCGACCTTCTCCAGCGAGGACAGCGTCGTCACCAGCGCGCCGCTCTTCTTGTACGCCTCCAGCGACGCCTTGACCGCGTCGGCGTTGAACGCCTCGCCGTTGTGGAACTTCACCCCCTCCCGCAGCTTGAAGGTGATCACCTTGTTCTCGTCCGAGAGCTTCCACTCGGTCGCCAGGCCCGGCTTGATCTGGCCGTCGGCGCTCCTGCCGACCAGGCTCTCGTACACCACGTCGAGGAACACCGGGTCCAACGGCGCCGCCTTGCGCGGGTCGAAGGAGGTCGGCATGCCCGGCACGGCCCATTTCAGGATGGCCGAGCCGTCGGTGGTGCCTGAACCGCCCTGCTGGGTGGTCGTGCCGCCGCCACACCCGGCGAGGGCGAGGCCGGTGGCGAGGATCGCGCCGGCCGATCTGACTGCTGCTCGTTTCACGGCTTTGCCTCCATGTTTCAGAAGCGAGCTGATGTCCTTGGTGACCTGTCTTCAGCCGTGAAGCTGAACTGTGCCCCGTCAGGTCGTGGTGCGGTTGCGGGTCAGTCGGCCCACAAACGGCTGCTGGCGATCCGGGCGCCCTCGGCGAGGGCGGAGAGCTTGGCCCAGACGATCTCCTCGTGGCCGACCCGGGACCCGATCCCGCAGTCGGTCCCGGCCTGGAGGTTCTCCTTCCCGACGACACTGGCGAAGTTGGTCAGCCTCTCGGCGATGAGCTCGGGATGCTCGACCAGGTCGGTGGCGTGGCTGACGACCCCGGGGATGAGGATCTTGCCCTCGGGCAGCTTCACGTCCTCCCACACCCGCCACTCGTGCGCGTGCCGGACGTTGCCGGACTCGATGGCGTACCCCTGCGCGTTGACCTTGATCAGCAGGTCCGCGATGTGTTCGAGGCCGATGTCCTGCGTGTGCGGGCGGTGGCCGCTGCCCCAGCAGGTGTGCATCCGGATCTGCTCGGCGGGCAGCCCGTCGATGCTGTGGTTGATGATCTCGACGGCGGACTCCAGGTAACGCCGCAGGTCCTCGACCGTCCAGGTGGGGTGGAACTGCCAGGTGGTGGCGAACTCCGGCTCGTCGATCTGCAGGACGAGCCCGGCGTCGGTGACGGCCCGGTACTCCTCGCGCAGCGCCTCGGCGACGGCGAACATGTACTCTTCCTCGCTCGGGTAGTGAGCGTTCCTGGCTCCCGCGCCCAGGCTGAGCGGCCCGAGCGCGGCGATGAAGCCGTCCGCCTCCTTGCCTTCCGCCTTCTTGCTCGCCACCGCCGTCTTGAGCGCCGCGATGTCGGCCGCGATGGCGTCCTGGCCGATGTAGGTGATCGCGGAGGTGCACACCCGGCCCGTGGTCGGCAGCTTGGGCGCGGCGCCGGGGGTGGCGAAGCCCGGCCGGACCGGTCCGCCGGATCCCGTCAGCCAGAGGCCGGAGACGTACGTGCCGGGGAAGTCGGCCTTGTCACGTGCCGCGACATATTCGCGTTTGGGCGGGACGTCCGGGTCGATGGGCAGCGTCTCCCAGCCGGTCACGCGGGCGTGGATGTAGCCGCTGTAGCCGGCCATGTTCGCGGCCTTGACGTACTCGCCGTCGTTGACGGTGTCCAGGCCGCATTCGAGCTGGCGGTCCACGACCTCGCCCACGGCCCCGGGCAGGCGCGCGTCGATCGCCTGCCGGTCCCCCTGCGCGATCAGCTCGTCCAGGTCGTGCGGGCGCGGCAGGTTGCCGCCGTGTGTCGTGAGAATCCGCCGGTTTCCGCGCATCATGCGTGTCTCCTAGCCAAGGTGTCTCCTCCCGCGCCGACGCGCAGGAACTTCTGCAGTTGATGCCGGTCGCACGAGCGCGCGACCCAGCCGGGCCTGATGGCGAAGCTGTAGGTGACCTCCGCGACGTACAGGTCGCCGTGGGAGTCCAGGGCGATGCCGTGCGGGGCGATGAAGTAGCCCGCCTCCGTGCGGCGCTCCGAGGAGTCGCCCCACCGCTCGACCACCTCGCCGTGCCGGTCCAGCACGGTCAGGCGGGCGGGCTGGTCCCGCTCCGCCGTCCCGTGCGTGAAGGAGCTCTTGCCCTCCGGCCGCCACAGCTCGACGACGTACACCGAGCCGTCCGGGGCGATGGTCAGGTCGCACGGCCGGCGGACGTCGGTCCACTCCTCGATGAACGTGCCGTCCGGGGTGAAGATCTGGATCCGGTCGTTCTCCCGGTCGCCGACGAACACCCGCCCGTCGGCGGCGATGTCCAGGCAGTGCGGCAGGTGGAACTGGCCGGGGCCGGTGCCGGGCTCGCCCCAGGAGCCGATCAGGTCGCCGGAGGCGGAGAAGCGGTGGACGCGGCAGTTGCCGTACCCGTCGGTCACGTAGAGGTCGCCGTCCGGGGCGACGGCCAGGTTGGTGCACCGGTTGAACGGCGCCCCGGCGTACCGGACGCCCTCCACGCTGTGCACGCGCACCGGCTGCCCGGAGACGAACCCGGTGTCCGACGCCACGCCGGGCGTGCCCAGCGTCATCAGCAGCTCGCCGTCCGGGGTGAACTTGCGGACCGTGTGGTCGCCGGCGTCCACGCAGTAGACGCCTCCGTCCGGCCCGACGGTCAGGCCGTGCGGGGTGGTGAACACACCTTTTCCCCACGTCCGTACGAACGTGCCGTCACGCTCGTACACGATGACCTGGCCGTCGAAACGGGTGAACAGGTAGACGCGGTCGTCGGCGTCCACGTCCACCGCGGTCACGTCCGCGTGGGTCAGGCCGTCGGGCAGCCGCTCCCAGTCGGCGTCCACCTCGAAGCGCCGTTCGCGCCCGTGCGTGATCGTCGTCATGACGCGGCCCCGGACCGGGGCGCGGGCAGCCAGCCCCACGGGTGCGTCCCCCATCCGGGCGGGACCAGGACGCCGGCCCGCACGGTGTGGACCGGCCGCAGGCCGAAGCCGCCGGGGAAGACGTCCTGCGCGGTGTCCACGAACTCGAAGTCGCCCTCGACCAGGTCGATCACGGTCAGGTCGGCCTCCCTGCCGACCGCGATCGCGCCCAGCTCGTCCTGCGCGCCGATCGCGCGGGCGGCGTTCACGGTGGTCATCCGGACGACCTCGGGCAGGTCGTAGCCGACGGCCATGAACTTGGCCATGCACTCCAGCAGGGAGTGGAAGGTCTCCCCGGCCGCGGTCAGGTCGCTGCTGATGGTGTCGGGGGCCAGGCCCAGCGCGCGTTGCTCGCGGGCGACCTTGTACCCGAAATTGCCCCTGCCCAGGGCCGAGTCGAGGACGACCCCGCGCTCGCGGGCGGCCAGCAGGGCGGGCATCATGCGGTCCGCGGCGTCCGTCACGCCGCCGTGGTTCGGGGTGCACAGGTGGGTCAGGATGTCCCCGGCGTCGAGCTGCTCGATGGCGAACCGGGTCGCCGGCGCGAGCAGGTGCGGGTCGGGGCGGCGGCGCGCGGACAGGTCACCGATGTGCACCATGAGCGGCACCCCGTGCTCGCGGGCCACCGCCTTCGTCGCGGCGACGATGTCCTTGCCCTTGTCCGCGATCAGCGGCCCGACCAGCCGCAGCTTGATGCCCTGGACCAGGCCGGGGTTGGCGGCCACGCACTTGGCGATGGCGACCGGGTCGATCTCGTCCATGCTGTTGACGTCGACCATGGTCGGCATGGTGTGGGCGTAGCTGCCGATGTTCAGGAACGGGATGACGCGGGTGCGGGCGTTCGGCTGGATGTAGGCGGAGAAGACCCCGATGTTCGCCACCCCGACGGACCCGGCGTCGACCAGCGTCGTGACCCCCGACCCGACCCCGATGGCGTCGGGGTCGCAGCCCTCCATGCCCACACCTGGGGTGATCGCCCCGTGCGCGACGTGCGTGTGGATGTCGATCAGCCCGGGGACGACATAACGCCCGGAACCGCTCACGTCGATCACTCGGCGCGCCTCGCCGGCCGGCAGGTCCTCGCCGATCGCGCTGACCCTGCCGCCGGTGACGGCGACGTCCATGACGCCGTCGAGCCCTTGCCCGGGGTCGAGGACCCGTCCGCCTTTGATCAGTAGATCGCACCGGGTGGCCGGGGCGTCGTCCATCAGTCCTCCTGTCAGGGGTCTCGCTCAGCGAGCCGGGGTGTGCTGTCGGTTGCTCGTCTCGCGGTCAGAAGTGGTCCCAGCCCCCGGGCAGAGCGCTCAGCTGTACGGCCCATGCCCGTTCCAGCGCCTCGGCCGAGTCGGCCAGCCCGATCCGGGCCAGCACCTCCCGGGCGTCGGCGCCCGGCCGGCGTACCGGGTGGCCCAGGCGGGGCGGGTTGTGGTGGACCCGGATGGCGATCCCGGGCATCACCACCTCGCCGACCTCCTCGGAGACCTGGCTGACCGCCAGGCCGCGGGAGCGGACGTACGGGTCGGTCATCAGCTCGGCGAGCGGCGTGACGGCGTGCGCGCCCACGCCGGCGGCGGTCAGGGTCTCGACCCATTCGTCCGCCCCGGCGGTGGCGAACACGGCCTCCAGCGCGTCTTCGCCGCCGGCACGGAAGGCGACCTCCAGCGCCCCTTCGCCGCCGTCGCGGGAGGCGACCTCCAAGGCGTCCGGCGGGTCGCCCTCGCTCAGGGCCTGCTTGAGGGCGGGGATCTCGCGCAGCGCCGGGAGCTGGTCGCGGGACGCCCCGAGGAAGAACCACCGGTCGGCCGCCCGGTAGAAGCGGTGCCACGGGTCCACTCCGAGAGCCGCCGGGCCGCGCGGCTCGGCCGGGGCGTCGCTCCCGGCGCGCACCGCGTACCTCGCCTGCTGGTAGATGCCCGTCTGGGTGAGGGACGTGCGCACGTGCTGACCCTCGCCGCTCACCTCGCGGTGGTACAGGCCGAGCGCGGCGGCGAAGGCGGCCATGGTGCCGGTGCCGTAGTCGAGCAGGTTGTACGGGCCCAGGACGGCCGGGCGTCCGTCGCCGCCGGTCCTGGCCATGATCCCGGTCGCGGCCTGGCCCTGGGTCTCGTATCCCCTACGGCTCGCCCACGGGCCGCCGGGCCCGTAGCAGCTGACCGAGACGTAGACGATGTCCGGGCGGCGGGCGCGTACGTGCTCGTAGCCGAGGCCGTAGCGTTCGGCGGTGTGCTCGGGGAAGTTGTGGGTCAGCACGTCGGCCTCGTCGATGAGGCGCCACAGGATCCGCTGGCCCTCGCCGGACTTCACGTCCACGAGGACGGTCCGCTTGCCGCGGTTGACGAAGCCGTGCGCGCCGACACGCCGCTGCGGCGAGTTGATCTTGACGACGTCGGCGCCGAACTCGACCAGGATCCGGCCCGCGCTCGGACCGGCCAGGATCTGGGTCAGGTCGACCACGCGCAGCCCGTCGTACGGAAGCCCGCCGGCCGCCTCGGCCGGTGACCTCTGGAGGAGCGGCGACTCTTGGGGGAGCGGCGCGTCGAGGTCGGCCAGGATGTCGGCGCGGTCGGCGTCGGGCAGGTGGCGCGGCCGTCCCGGCAGCGACGGAGTCGCCGACAGGGACACCGCGGAGCCAGGCATCACCGTCGTCCCGAGCAGCGGATCCTCGACCACGACGACCTGCCCGGCGGCGAGGGCGTGCTCGTTCTCCATCCACTCGTCCGTCGTCCGCACGGCGGCGAGCGGCACCCCGGCCGCGTTCGCGAGGTCCTCCCACTCGGCGGCGGGCCGGGTGCCGAACAGCGCGGTGAGCCGCTCCTGCAGCAGCAGCCGCAGCTCCGGCTCGCGGTCCATCCGGGGGCGGTCGGTGAGCCCCTCGCCCGCCCAGGCCGTCACCCCGGCCGCGTCGAGGAACCAGGTGAGGAAGCGGGTCGTCGCCCCGATCGGGTTGAACTGGACGTATCGGCCGTCCGCGCAACGGTACGTGCCGCTCCCGTTGCTGCTGATCGCCCGCTCCGGCAGCAGCCCGCGCTCGACCGGGTACGCGCCGCTCCCGCCGATGGCCTCGAACATGGCGTCGTACAGCGGAACCTCGATCCGATCACCGAGGCCGCTCCGGTGCCGGGCGGTCAGGCCGGCCACGATCGCGAAGGCCCCGCAGAACGCGGCGAAGTTCGACGCGACGGGAATCGCGGTATATGTCGGGCGGGTGGCGTCCCAGCCGTCGGGCGCGTGCCCAGCCCGGATCCGGCAGTTGCCGGTCGCGGCCGCGATGACCCCCTCCCAGCCCGGCACCCCGGCGCGCGGATCATCGGCGGCGAACCCCGGCATCGAGCAGTAGACGAGCCGCGGGTTGGCCTCGCGCAGGTCCGCCCAGCCGAGGCCGAGCCGGTCCATCACCCCGGGCCGGAAGTTCTCGATGAGGACGTCGGCCCGCCGGACGAGGCCACGCGCGACCTCCAGATCCCGCGCGTCCTTCAGGTCAAGGGTGATGCGTCGCTTGCCCCGGTTGAAGAACGCGTCCTCGACCGGCGCCTCCACCCCCGGACGGTCGACGTGGACGACGTCGGCCCCCTGGTCGGCGAGCATGACCGCGGCCAGCGGCCCGGCCACGTGATGGCCGAAGTCGACGACCCTGATCCCGCGCAGGGCCCCGTCGGGGTTGATCATCGTGCTGTCTCCTGCGGGTCGGACGAGTACTCGCTGAACATCGCGCCGTCCTGCACCGACGGCGACGCTCCCGGAACCGCCCCCGGAACCTCCTGCCGGCGCGCCGGCTGGTGGAGCACGCACGCGACGCTGTGGTCCCCGTCGACCCGCAGCAGCGGCGGGTCCACGTGCTCGCACTCGTCCTGGGCGACCGGACAGCGCGTACGGAAGCGGCACCCCGACGGCGGGTTCGCCGGATCGGGCAGGTCACCGTGGAGCACGATGCGACGCCGCGACCGCTGCAGGTCCGGATCGGGAACGGGCACCGCCGACAGCAGCGCCTTGGTGTACGGATGGCGCGGGTTCTCCGCGATCTGCGCCGCGGGCCCCTCCTCGACGATCCGGCCGAGATACATCACCGCGATCCGGTGCGAAAGGTGCCGTACGGTGGCGAAGTCATGCGACACCAGCACCATCGCCTGCCCGGTCTCCTGCTGGATCGACAGCAGCAGGTTGAGGATCTCCGAGCGGGTGGACAGGTCCAGCGCGGAGGTCGGCTCGTCGGCGACGAGCACGCTCGGCGACAGCGCCAGCGCGCGGGCGATGCAGGCGCGCTGACGCTGTCCGCCGGACAGCTCGTCCGGGTACCGGTCCACGAACGCCGGATCGAGCGTGACCCGGCTGAGCAGCTGGGCGGCCCGCTCGCGCATCTCGCCCCGGCCGATCCGGCCGTGGACCAGCAGCGGCTCGGCGACGGCGTGGCCGACCGTCTTGGTCGGGTCGAGTGCGCCGTACGGGTCCTGGAAGATCACCTGGAGCCTGCCGCGCATCTCCTTCAGCTCGCGGCCACGCGCCTTGCTGACGTCCTTGCCCTCCACCTCGACGGTGCCGCCGTCCGGCTTGAGCAGCCGCGCCATCAGGCGGCCGACCGTCGTCTTGCCCGACCCGGACTCGCCGACGATGCCGACCGTGGTGCCCGCCCTGACCTCCAGGTCAACGCCGTCCACGGCTCGTACGCTCTCCAGCGTCCGGCCCAGCAGGCTGCGACGCAGCGGGAACGACTTGGTCAGGCCGCTCACCCGCACGACCACCTGGCCCTCGGCACTTCCTCGTCCGACCACCTGGTCCTGGGCACTTCCCGGCCCGGCTACCTGATCCTCGGCACTTTCCGGTCCGACCACCTGATCCTCAGCCACGGACGGCCCCCTTCAGAGTCAGCTCACCGGCGGCGACCCGGCCGCACCGCGTCCGGTGATCGTCGGCCAGGGCCGTGTCGGCCTGTGGCCGCCGGCAGAAGGAGTCGACGCTGTGCTCGCAACGAGGCTCGAACCGGCAGCCTGTCGGGAACTGCCCCGCCGACGGGACCCG
The DNA here is from genome assembly GCF_019396405.1 of Nonomuraea rhizosphaerae. Classification (GTDB taxonomy): domain Bacteria; phylum Actinomycetota; class Actinomycetes; order Streptosporangiales; family Streptosporangiaceae; genus Nonomuraea; species Nonomuraea rhizosphaerae. The sequence goes on from NZ_JAHKRL010000009.1 coordinate 12,564, forward strand.
GCCCGAGATGACGGTCAGGTTGGTCCGCGCCCGGCCCGACTGCGGGACGGCGCTGAGCAGGGCGCTGGAGTACGGGTGCTTCGGCTCGTAGAACAGTCCGTCCACAGGGGTCCGTTCGGCGATGTGGCCGGCGTACATGACCACCACGTCGTCGCAGAAGTCCGCGACCACGCCGAGGTCATGGGTGACCAGCAGGACGGCCAGGTCGAGGTCGCGTCGCAGGTCACGCAGCAGTTCGAGGATCTCGGCCTGGATCGTGACGTCGAGCGCCGTGGTCGGCTCGTCGGCGATCAGCAGCTTCGGCTCGCAGGCGATCGCAGCCGCGATCATGACGCGTTGCTGCATGCCGCCGCTCATCTCGTGCGGGTAGGAGCGCAGCCTCTTCTCGGCCTTCGGGATGCCGACCCGTTCCAGCAGCTCACGGGCCTGCTTGAGGGCCACCGAACGGCGCTCGCCCAGGTGCAGCCGCCGTACCTCGGCGATCTGGTCGCCGACGGTCATCGTCGGGTTGAGGCTGCTCATCGGCTCCTGGAACACCATGCCGACCGGCCCGCCGCGGACCCGGCGAAGCTGCCGCTTGCTACAGGTGAGCAGGTCCACGCCGTCGAACATGACCGATCCGGCGGTGACGCGTACGGCGGCGGGCAGCAGGCCCAGGATCGCCATGGAGGTCAGCGACTTGCCGCAGCCCGACTCGCCGATCAGCGCGACCGCGCGGCCTTTGTGCACGTCGAACGTGACGTCCTCGACGAGGCCCGGCTGCACGGCGCCGCCCGGCAGGTCGATGGTCAGGCCCTTGACGGCCAGCAACGGCTCGCCGGCCTGCGGCCCGTCGCCTTTCTGCCGCCCCTCGCCTGCTTGTCGCAGGTCAGCGGCTTGTCGCAGGTCAGCGGCGGCTTCGGCGCCGTTCAGCTGTCCCGGTCCCGGGGTCATGTACGCCTCCTGAGGCCGACGGCGTCACGGATCGAGTCACCGATCGTGTTGAATGCGAGGACGGTCAGCACCATCGCGACCCCGGATGGCACCACCGAGAAGGGGGAGTCGAACTGGTTGGTGTACGCGGACTTGAGCATCGAGCCCCAGCTCGCGTCCGGCGGCTGGACCCCGAGGCCGATGAAGCTCAGGCTCGCCTCGGCCAGCAGCGCGACCCCCATCAGGATCGTCACCTGGACCAGCAGCGGGGCGGCGATGTTGGGCAGGATGTGCACCCAGAGGGTTCGCCGGGTGGAGGAGCCGATGGCCACCGCCGACTCGACGAAGGTCTCCTCCGCGACGGCCAGCGTCGCGCCGCGTACGACGCGGAACAGGCCGGGCGCGAAGATGATGCCGACCGCGAGCATGGCGTTGACCAGCCCCGGCCCGAGCACGGCGACGATGGCCAGCGCCCCGACCAGCGCGGGCAGGCTCAGGATCGTGTCGGCCAGCCGCCCCGCGACGGCGTCCACGACGCCGCCGCGCAGCCCCGCCCACAGCCCGAGCGGCAGCCCGATGAGCAGCGCGACGCCCACCGAGATCAGCGGGGCGGTGACGGCGATGCGCGACGCCTGGATGATCCGGCTCGCCACGTCCCGGCCGAACTCGTCGGTGCCGAGCAGATGCGTCGAGCTGAGCCCGGCGAACCGGTTGCCCAGGTCCTGGACCTCCGGGTCGTGCGGCGAGACGAGCGGCCCGGCGATCGCGAGGAAGACCAGCAGGAGGACAAATCCGACGGCGACCGCGCTGGCCGGGCGGCGCACGATCGAGCGGACGACGTTGAGCGGACGGGACCTCCGCGTGGCCGTGGCCGTGGCCGTGCCCGTGGTTGTGGCTGCGGTCGTGGTCATGCGGCACGCACCTTCGGGTTGATCCAGCCGTAGGCCAGGTCCACGATCAGGTTGATCAGCACCACGATCACCGCGCTGAGCAGGACGTATCCCTGGATCATCGGATAGTTGCGTTGCAGCACCGAGTTGATGGCCAGGGAGCCGAGGCCGGAGATCCCGAACACCGCCTCCACCACGATCACTCCCCCGAACAGCCGCCCGGCCTGGAGCCCGAGCACCGTCACGACGGGGATGGCCGAGTTGCGCAGGATGTGCCTGCGTACCAGCCAGGCGCCCGAGGCTCCGCGCGCTCGCGCCGTGCGCACGTACGGGCGGGTGAGCACGTCGGCGACACACCCTCGGGTGTGCCTGGCCAGCTCAGCCGCCGTGGCGAGCCCGAGCGCCGTGGCCGGGAGGATGACGTGCGAGAGCCAGACCCCGAAGCCCTCCCTGATATCGACATATCCGGTCGCCGGCAGCCAGGGGTTGGTCAGCGCGAACAGCGAGACCAGCACCATCGCCAGCCAGAAGCTCGGCATCGCGATGCCCAGCGTGGCGAGGGTCGACACGGCCCGGTCCACCCAGCTTCCCTGGGTCAGCCCCGCGGCGACCCCCGCCGTCACGCCGATCACGATCGCGACCAGAATCGCCATCGTGGTGATGACCAGCGTCGCCGGCGCCGCCTCCGCGATCGTCGAGACGACGGACCGGTTGGTGGACAGCGAATGGCCGAGGTCTCCGTGCAGGACGCCGGTGAACCAGTTGAAGTACTGCTCCAGCACCGGCTTGTCGAGTCCGAGCTCGGTGCGGATCCGGGCCACCTCCGCCACCGTGGCGTTCTCACCCGCGATCACCTCGGCCGGATCGCCGGGGATCAGCTGCACCAGCAGGAAGGTGAGTATCGACACAAGCCACAAGACCAGCAGACTGCCGCCGAGCCGGCGAATGATCATGCGTGGGCTCACCGTCACCTCCGTCCACCACCAGGCGGAACGAAGTTCGCACTACTTCGATCCACAGGGCTTTGTCCGATAATGGGACAAATTGTGCAATAGTTGTAAACGCCATGCTGCCCTGCAGGTAAGTTGGCGTCAAGAGGGGGCCGTGGCGTAAATAGCCGGTTTCAGGATCGTTACTCGGCCTCTGCCGCAGGGCGCTGACCACTCGAAACGCCGTCATGCCAGACGTCGGCGGCAGGCAACAGCAGGTGGGGGCTGTAACCACGTATAGCGGGACAAGGTGGGGTAGCGCCTTGGGCTGTGGCACAAGAGGACGCCGTACTCTTTGTCCTCAGACACATGGCACCACCGGCGTTCGACCTTAGGATTCGCTCATGGCCGCAGAGTCACGGTTCACCGGCCTGACCAGCACCACCCGCGCCCCCACCGAGATCACCACGGAGAACCGGACCCTCCGCGATCTGGTGGAGATCTACCACCACCTGTCCGGCCTGGCCCTCCAGGACGCCGACATCGGCACGGTCGCCCACCTCGTCGCCCACCGGACCGACGTGACCGTGGCCGTGATCAGCCAGAAGATGGGCATCCTCGCCGCGGCCTCACCCGGCGAGAGCTACGAACGCGCCGTCCAGTACGTCCACGACCACCTGATCCATCCCCGGCTGGCGCACATGCTCGCCTCCGCCGGCAAGTCCCGCCGCCCGCTCCGGCTGCCCGACCCCGCCCGCGGCCGGGCCCGCATCGTGGCCCCGATCCTCGTCGGCGACACGGTGCCCGCCTACCTCGTCTCCCTCGTCGCCGCCGACCCGGACAAGGGCGAGGACATCGACCTGCTGATCGCCGAACACGCCGCGACGATCTGCGGGGTCATCCTGGCCCGCGAACGCGTCATCTTCTCCGCCGCCAGCCACGTGCGCGACGACCTCATCGAGGGCCTGCTGTCGGGCTCCGGCCGGGACAACGACGAGGTCGTCCGCTGGGCCCAGCACCTCGGCTACGACACCGAACGCGACCACCGCGTCCTGTCCATCATCCTCGAACCGCCCCCCGGCGACTCCGAGCGCAGCGCCCTCATCGCCGAACGCGCCGCCGGCGCCACCGCCCGCCTCTTCGTCGCTCAGTCACCCGACGCCATCACCTCCGTACGCGCCGACGAAGTGGTCATCGTCCTGCCCGAGAGCGCTGCCCCCGGCTCGACCACCCGCGCCGACCAGCTCGGCACCCTGTGCGTGCAACGCCTCGGCGTCCTGTTCCCCGACGTGGCCGTCTCCATCGGCGTCGGCGGCGCCTTCCGCGAACCCGCCCACGTGGCCCGCTCGTACGAGGAGGCGCGCCGCACCAACGAGGCCATCCGGCGACTCGGCCGGCGAGGCGCCGTGGTCGAGTTCGACACGCTCGGCATCAGCCGCCTCCTGCTCCAGGTGCCCGACGTCGAGACACTGCGCGAGTTCGCCGTGGACATGCTGGGCGAGGTCCTGCGCTACGAGAAGAAGCACCGCTCGGAGTACACGTCCACGCTGATGTGCTACTTCCAGGAGAACAACAGCCCGCAACGCGCGTCGAAACGGCTGCACGTGCACCCGAACACGGTCACGTACCGGATCCATCGGGTGGAGGAGCTGACGGGGCTCGACCTGAACACGTATCGCGACCGGCTGGCGGCACAGGTGGCTCTGGAGATCATCGAAGCCCTCGGCGGAGACATCGTCTAAGCCCGACCGATCAGGTCTTCTGAGACCTGGCGTCGCAACTGCCACCTCCTGGGACCCTGACCCGCCGCCACCACGGCACCTCCAAGCCCCCGACCTGCCACCACCACGACGAACCACCTGAGCCCCGGACCTGGCGCCACCACGACGGACCGCCCGAACCTCGCCCTACCCATCGCCACGACGGGACTGCCCAACCCCTCGACCTACCAACCCCCACCTGGCTGCATCCCCACCTACTTATCCACCCCCGCTTATCCACCCACTCACCCACCCGCTTATCCACCACGCAGTTGCGTCCCTATCCACCCAACTGCGTCGGAAGCGGCCGAGTCGGCGACGACTCCCCTTCACCCACCCTGCGTTCAGTCACCTCTCGGTCTCGGTCTCCGTCTCCCCCTCCCCTTCCTTCTCTCACCACAGCGGCAGCGGAGTAGACGATGCCCGCCCCCGTCGACGAGTCGATGTAACGCGGAATCCAGTTCTCCTCGTCATCAACCGGAGTCGCACCCCACCCATAACAAACGTGGAACCCGGTCGACGTACGCACCCGGAACAGGAACGAGTTGTCCGACAGCCGCCGCCCAGGGCTGACAAAGGCATCCATCTCGCCCTGCGCCAGATCCCAGGCGATCTCCACTTCCTCCAGCGTCGTCGCCTCGATCATCAGATGCTCAAGCTGAAGCCCATCTCCCCCTTCGAGCAGGGCGACGCTGTGATGCCGAGCATTGCACCGCAAAAACCACATCTCCCCCAGATGCGGCCCAAGATTGATCGCGTCGGACACCTTCATCCCCATCACATTGGTGTAGAAGTCGAGCCCCCGCTGCAGATCAGGCACCCGCAACACCACGAACCCCAGCCCCAGCGCCCCGGTGACCGCCCGCGTCGTCGGCCGCTGCCCCCGATACGACCCCGCCGCCTCCTCCTGCCCGACAAAGAACTCGTGCCGCAACCCAAAGGGATCATCGAACCCGATGAGCCGCTCAACAGACCGCGCCGCCGCCAGTTCCGCGCTCCCCGCCACCACCTCGAAGCCGCCGGCACTCAGCCGCGCCGCGACCCCCTCCAAGGTCTCCTCGCCACCGATCTCCCACCCCAGGTAGAGCAGCCGATCCGACTCCCCCTCGTGAACCGCGAGCCGATACGACCGATCACACCACCGCACCCGTACCGTGCCATCCGCGAGCTGATAGGTCTCGAAGCCGAAAACGCGCGGGCCGAAATCCAGCCAATCCGCCGCCGACGCGGACTGCACGCCGACGTACCCGATGCTTCGCATGCCGCATCTCCTCGCGCTTACGGCGCGCAGAGCACGCCACCCTCAGAATACGTGGCCCCTCAGCCTCAACCCCGCCCCAAACCAAGCACCAAAACCCGCAACCAACCGAAGCCTCCCGGCCCCTGTCAGCCACCCTCCAAGCAACACCGCCCCCGACCACGAACCGCTCCCGCTTCCCCCCGCCAGAGCAGCCGAAGCCCTCCTCCAAGCCCGCCAGACCAACGCGCCGCCCTGTCCACCCCCAGCTCGTCACCTGAGATAAGCCAAGAACGCGAGGAGACAACCCTCCTCACACCCCCGCACCAGTGCCGGTGGCCCATGCCAGTGGCCCGCGCCCGTGCCTATGCCCAGCGTCAGCGCCCCGTGGCCGACGCCAGTGCTCATGCCCCGTACTCATGCCCCGTGCCCAGCGCCCGTGGCCCGTGCCCGTGGCCACCCGTGTCCGTAGCTGTGGCCGTGGCCCGTGATCATGCCCGTGGCCGTGCCAGTGCCCGCGCCGCGCCAGTGGCCTCTGCCTATGCTGGCGCCAATGGCCCATACCTGTGCCTGGCCCCACACCCGCCCCCGTGCCTGACCCGTCCCCCGTGCTCGTCCCTGTGCCCTTGGCCCGTCTCCGTGCCTGTGGCCGTCCCACGCTCCTACACAGGCAGCAGTTGCATACCGGCAGCCGCCCACCCACACCTACACACCCGACAACGACACCACAGCACCTACACAGCGGCTCCTACACGCCAACTCCTACACGCGCAGGCACCCTACATACCAGCGCCTACATACCGGCGACACCTACATATCTGTAGCCCCTGTAGCCGCACACCCTGCATCCGTACGATCTACTCCTCCCCGCCCGCATCGCCGTACGTCGAGTCGTACGCCTTCCGAGGCCCGCAAACGCTGGCCTTCGAGCAGGAGCACCTCCGCCCGCCATCGTTGAGCCGCACCACCACCGAGTCCGACGGCACGTTGTGCCCCACCACGGTGCCCGCCCCTTGAGGGGTGTCCACACTCAACCCCACCCGCGGAGCCGAGGCGCGGAACTCCTGATACAGCGGGTGCTCGTACTTCAGGCAGCACATCAGCCGCCCACAAGCCCCAGCGATGCGCAGCGGATTGACCGGAAGATCCTGATCCTTGGCCATCCGCACCGACACCGGCTCGAAGTCCTTGAGGAACGTCGCACAACACAGGTCCCGCCCGCACGGCCCGATCCCGCCCTGGAGCCGGGCCTCGTCACGCGGCCCTATCTGCCGGAGCTCAACTCTGGCCCGCAGGTTGCGGGCCAGATCTCGTACGAGGGCGCGGAAGTCCACCCGGTGCGGAGCCGAGAAGTAGACCGTGTAGACGTTGTCCTTGTCGAGAAAGTCGACTCCCACCACCTTCATCGGCAACGAATGCCGCTTGATCAATCGCTTCGACACACTCCGGGCCTCGGCCCGGCGGCGTTTGTTGGTCTCGTCGCGGGAGAGGTGATCCTCCGCCGCTATGCCTGCACACACCGGCAATCCGTCGATGTCTTCGCTCGTATATTGCGGCGCCCACACGCACTCCGCCACCTCAGGACCCGAGTCGGTCGGCACCAGCACTTTGTCGCCCACCTTGGGGCTGTGCTCGCCGGGGTCGAGGTAGTAGAGCCGTCCGTAGCGTGTGAAGCTCACGGCCATGATCATTCCCATGGTCTCGTGCTCGCCTCCTGACGGCCTCGGGGGTACTTACGGCCTTCGCTGCCACATTACGTGTGTTGAACTTCGAAGCGTGAGAGCCCTGCCTCCAAGAGACCACTGCGGCCTACCCGCGCGAGATGACCTGGCCCCCATCTCGCCCCGTCTCGCCTCGCCGTACGGCCCGCTTCAGGGTGCGAGGCGGCACGGCGAGGCAGGCGAGGAAGAAGTCGGGCTCACCGACAGGACGGTCTACTTGGGTGCGCACAGCTTTCGGTCAGGTCTGTCGATGCCGTATCGCGCGGAGAGCGCCGCCCGCACGGCAAGGCATCTCTGATTGACGACTTGTGCGACACCAGGCACCCGCCGCAGCTTTTGGACGGTCGCGTCCCAATCGGCGTCGGGACGCATCTGCAGACGGAACGACGTGGGCATGTCCGTCACCTTCGTGGCCTGTATGAGAGCGTTGTTACTCGCGTACGAGCGGCGAAAATGCTCGAACGCCTCCTCCTGACTCTCATAGGCAACCGACTGGACACCCGGCATCTTCTCGATCGTGTCCTTGACGTTGTCCCTCTGAGCGGCCGTGATGCCTTTCCCTTCCTTCTCCATCGTGGTGTCGCCCTCCGTCGCACCCCGGGATATCACGGCTCCACAGGACTCCAGGGATGACTTGGCACCGCACAGAAAGACCGAGATTTCCTGAGACAGGGGCTTGCCGGCCCCCACCTCCTCGTACGATTGCGCAGACAAGCCAGCCATTACCCCGCCTATCGCCTTTGCCTTGTCGAGCAGCCTCTCCACATCGGTGCCGGGCTTCAGCTTGAGCCGGAACGAGACCACCATGTCGGTCACCTTGACCGCCTTGAGCACCCCCTCGTTGTCGGCGTAGTCCTGGCGAAAGTTCTTGTACGCCGCCGCCTGATCCTCGAATCGAACCTCGATCACCTCGGGCTGGGCTCGCATGGTGTCTTGCAGTGCCCTTGCCTGGCTGCCGGTGGCGGCTCCCTCACGGCAGTCGGGACTCTTCGAGGAGCGAGGGCACAGGAAGATGGCGACCTCCGCCTCCTTCCCGCCGGCGGGCGGGTCGGCCGTCACGGCGCGCTGGGTGTCGCCCGGGGCGGTGAGCGCGGCCACGGTGGCCGCCCCCGCCAGCGCCACCGTCACCCCTGCCACGGCGAGCAGCCGGAAGTCGGCGCGACGACGCGGCGTCGACGCCTGGAGCGGTCTCAGCGTGCCGGCGTCGAGCGTGGCGCCCGCCTCGGTGAGGGCTTCGCGTAGACGGTCTTCCACAGGGCTGTTCATGAACCCTCCCCAAGTGCTCGGCCGAGGGCGGCGAGCCCTCGCGCGATCGTGGACCTGGCGGTGCTCCCGCTGGTGCCCATGGTGTCGGCGATCTCCTGATCGGACAGGTCGAGGTAGTAGCGCAACGTCAGCGCCTCGCGCTGCCTGGTGGGCAGCTCGCGCAGGGCGCGCAGCACCTCGCGACGCTCCTCGCTCAGTAGGGCCGCGCTCTCCGCCGACCAGACAGGCGGCTCGTACGGCAGGGCGCGGCGGAAGATCGCCGTCCGTTTCCGCATCGCGGACCGGCACCCGTTGAACACCGCGGACCGCACATAGGCCAGCGCCTTGTCCGGATCTCGCAGCCGGCCACGGCCCGCGTGGGTGCGGGTGAACGCGTCCTGAACGACGTCTTCCGCGGTCGCCTGGTCGCCGACCATGACCAGGGCTAGGCGGACAAGACCGACGTGATGTTCGGCGAAGATCGCCGCGACATCAACGCGCTCACGCGTCAGGGCCGCTGCGGGGGAGAGCTGTTCGGCTTTCACGTTACAGAGACGCTTGGATGGCTCATCTGCTGCTTCGGTCACGGGAACAACTTCCGTAAAGCTGGAGTGCCCGGCCCGCACCTCGGAGGGCTGACGAGCCCGCTCCGGCGGAGTCACGAGACAGCTCCCGCTGACGAACCAGCGAGCTGAGCCCTCGAGCGGCCCGCCCCCTTACACCGGCTGGATCCCTGCACGGCGGCCTGGGTCGTCGAGCAGCCTGAGCCCCAAGTGGCCTGCTCTGCCTGCCCCCTGAGCGGCTTGCGCTTTCACGCGGCCGACCGCAGTGACAGCATCATCGCCTCCACCGCGATCTGCGGGTTCACGTTCGCGTCCAGCCGCTCCCGGCACCGCATGATCGCGTCGATCCGCCGCAGCGTCTCCTCAGGCGTGGACATCCTGGCCAACTGATCAAGGTCGAACCGGACGTCGTCGTTGGCCAGCTCCACCCCGGCCCCGAACTGCATGGCCAGCACGTCCCGGTAGAACGACACCAGCTCAAGCAGCGCCGCGTCCAGAGAGTCCCGCTTGATGCGGGTGGCGCGTGACTTCTGCCGGTCCTCCAGCTCCTTTAGCGCCCCGGCGCCGCCCCGGACGAGCCCCCGGTTGAGGCCCTTGCCGGTGGACCCCTCCCCGTAGATCTTGCGGAGTTCGGTGGTCTCCGTCTCGTTCAGCGCGGCGGTCGCCGCCGCGGCCTCCTCCTCGGCGGTCTTCACCAGGCGTTCGGCGGCCGAGACGCAGTCACCGATCCCGGACAGCGACCGTGGGATGCCCAGAACCGACTCGCGCCGCCGCCGTACGTCCTCGTCCAGCGCCAGCGCGCGCGCCCGGCTGATGTGCCCCTGGGCGGCGCGGGCGGCGAACCGGGCGGTGTCCCAGGGCACGCTGTCGCGCGTGGCCAGCACGTGCGCGACCGCCTCCGTGGCAGGAGTGGCAAGGGTTATCACGCGGCAGCGCGACCTGATGGTGATCATCATGTCGTCGGCGGCGGGGGCGCAGAGCAGCCATACGGTACGCGGCGGCGGCTCCTCGATGGCCTTGAGCAGGGCGTTCGCCGCTGACTCCGTGGCCCGGTCGGCGTCCTCGAACAGGATCACCCGCCAGCGCCCCTGCGTCGGCGCGCCCGCCGCCCGCAGGATGAGCTCGCGGGTCTGCTTGACGCTGTACGACAGGCCTTGGGGGCGTACGGACTCCAGGTCGGGGTGGGAGCCGATCAGCACCTGGTGGCACTGGTCGCAGTGCCCGCAGCCGCCGTCGGGGCACAGCAGCGCCGCCGCGAAGGCCCGAGCCGCGTCCTCCCTGCCCGAGCCGGGCGGTCCGGTGAACAGCCAGGCGTGCGTCATGCCCGCGCCGCGCCCGCCCTTCACGACCTCACCGGCCGCGGCGGCGGCACGCGACAGCACGGCTACCGCCTGGTCCTGCCCGACGAGGTCATCGAAGACGCCCACGCGCTCCCCTTTCACCGGTACAAAGGCTAGTCCCGTTTTCCGGAGCGGAGGTCACCGCGCGTGCGCCCCAGCTCCTCGGGAACCCGCCGTACTCCGGCAGGACGCCTTCGAAAACGCCGGCGACTGCCGACATCACTCACGCACCCCCGCAACGACCGCTCGCCGCGCCGTCTCCTCACCACGCCACGCGCTCGCCACACCGCTGACCTGCCGTGCCGTCTCCCCGAAAGACCGGCCGGAGACGGCGCTAGTCGCGGATCGCCGGCATCGTCCCCGTGATGTCCTCGGACTCCCGTGGCACCGGATCCGGCAGGATCTCGTGCACCCGATCCTGGATCAGCCGAGTGATCTGCTCGGACGGCAGCGTCCCGTCCACCACCAGATAACGGTCGGAGGCAGCGGCCGCGAGCGAGCGGAACTCCTTGCGCACCCGCTCGTGGAAGTCCAGCGGCTCGGCCTCGATCCGGTCGGCGGCGCCGCCCAGCCGGGCCAGCCCCACCTGCGGCGGCGTGTCGATCAGCACGGTGAGGTGCGGGACCAGCCCGCCCGTCGCCCAGGCGTTGACCTTGGACACGTCCTCGGGATCCAGGGACCGGCCGGCCCCCTGGTAGGCCAGGGAGGAGTCGACATAGCGGTCGGAGATCACCAGGGAGCCCCGGTAGAGCGCGGGCCGGATCACCTTCTCGACGTGCTCGGCCCGGTCGGCGGCGTACAGCAGCGCCTCGGAGCGCGCCGACAGCCCGCGCTCGGCCGCGTCGAGCAGGATCGCGCGCAGCCGCATGCCGATCTTGGTGGAGCCGGGCTCGCGCGTCTGCACGACGTCGTAGCCCTGGTCGCGCAGCCAGATGGCCAGCAGCCGCGACTGGGTCGTCTTGCCCGACCCCTCGCCGCCCTCGAACGCCACGAACAGCCCGGGAACACGCTCGGTCGCCTCGGCCTGCGGTCGCTCCCCGCGTACGGCCGCGATGAGGTCCTCGGAGAGCGAGACGCCCTTCCTGTCGTCCATGTGGCGCAGCGCCAGCAGGCCGACGACGGTCGCGAGGACGCCGCCGACGACCAGCACCAGGTTGGAGCCGTCGAACTGGTAGGTCAGGTCGCCCAGCCGCAGCGGGTGCGAGCCGAAGATAGCGGCCAGCGGGTTGGCCGCCGCCACCACGAGCAGCAGCGTCACCCGCGCGGTCGACTGCAGGAACGAGAACGTGCGGCCGCGCATCGAGTCTTCGACCTCGAGGCCGATGAGCGTGTAGCCGATGATCCAGGCGATGCCCGCGCACGCGCCGAGCACCACGGTCAGCATCACCACGATCACCAGGTTGTGGATGAGCGCGATCGCGGCCAGCACCACGCCCGCCACGGTGATGGCCAGGCCGAACAGCCGCCGTCGCGACAGCTCGCGCAGCAGCCGCAGACCGAAGAACATGCCCAGCGCCATGCCGACGAAGACCGCCGCGAACACCACGCCGTACGCCGCGTCGCCGCCGCCGAGGGCGACCACGTAGATCTTCGCGACGCCGACGACCGCGCCGCCCGCCGCGAACGCTCCCAGCATGCCGATGATCAGGCCGCGCACCAGCCGGTTGCCGCCGACGAACCGCCAGCCCTCGACGATCTGCTTGAGCACCGACGGGGTCGAGATGGCCGTGTCGCGCTTGGGGATGCCGCGCAGCGTGAAGATCAGCCCGGCCGACACCAGGTACGCGCAGGCGTTGACGATGAGCGCGAGCCCCGTCGGGTCCATGCCCGACATGAACGGCACGAGGTTGTTCAGCGCGTCGCCCACCACGGACAGCGCCGTGAACAGCAGGGCGGCGACCGGCGCGCTGCCGTAGGTGACCAGCAGGTTGAGCTGGTTGGCCGATTCGAGCTGCTCCTTGGGCACCAGGTTGGGAACCGTGGCGTCCTTGGCCGGAACCCAGAACAGGTTGACGCACTCGACGAGGATCGTCGCCACGATGACCCACTGGTAGCTGCCGACCAGCGGGATCGACAGCACCACGGCGAAGCGGGCCACGTCGCAGGAGACCATCGTGATCCGCCGGTCGAACCGGTCGGCGAAGGCTCCGGCGAGCGGCCCGAGCAGGACGGCGGGCAGCATCTTGGCGATGAACACACCGCCGATGGCCAGCGACTGGGTGCGGTAGTCGCCCTGGGTCAGGTTTCCGGCCAGGGCGGTCAGTGCCAGGATGTTCAGCCAGTCGCCGAGGCTGCATACCGACATCGCCGTCCAGAGCCGGCGGAAAGATGCGTTCGCCAGAACATGAGTCGGTCGGCGTCGGCCACGGGCGGTCATAATCTCAGCGTATCCAGGTGCTCGCCGGAAAGGGGTAGGCAGAAGACCAGCCGGATATACCCGGCTGCTTGTCGCCGAGAGTATTACGTCGGCGGGCCGGTGCGCATGATACACACCTCGAATAGGCCCACAAAAACACCGGACCGATCCCTCTCGTCTCGTCAGTCGCTTTTATCGCCTCGGGCGAGCTCCATAAGGGGCGCCCAAGCAGCGCGTACGGCCTCCGGCAGGACCAGCTCGTCCCACAGCTCCACCAGCAGCACCCCGTCGAGGTGATCGAGCAGCTCCCGCTGACTTCCCTGACGCACCAGCAACGCGTAGGCCTCCCGGCGGTCCGTACGGTCGGCCAGGTCATAGACCTTGCCCCCGAGCCGTACGGAGGCCAGCGCCTTGGCGGCGGGCAACCGCGGTAAACGATCAGGCACGTGAAAAGGGTGCCCACCCTCACCTTGCCGGGAGACGAATGAGACCTTGGGCTCCAGCGTCAGCCGGAACCCGGCGGCGTCGAGAATGCGCCCCGCCGTCTCCAGCGTGGGCGACTTGCGCCCGTGCTCGTACGCCGACAGCGTCGTGCGCGACGTGCCGCTCATCCCGGCCAGGGCCTTCTGGTTCATGTTCGCCGCGTGCCTGGCCCGTTTCAGCAGCAGGCCGCCACGCGCGGCCCAGAACGTGACGTCGGGCGGCGGCCCGGGCGTCTCGCCGCGCTCGGGCAGCGCGTCGCCGAAAGCGTCCTCTGCCGGGGAAGGGATCATCACCGCCTCCAAAGGTATCCGCTCGGATACTACCCTGCGGCGGAGGTCGTAACCAACTCATCGCGGAAAGTCAGGAGCGCAGCTCAAGCAGCGTGATCTCCGGCGGCGCGCCCACCCGTACCGGTGGCCCCCAGAACCCGGCGCCGCGCGTGACGTACACCTGCACCCCGTCGACCGTGGCCAGGCCCGACACGACCGGCTGCTGCAGCTTCACCACATAGTTGAACGGGGTGATCTGGCCGCCATGGGTGTGGCCCGAGAGCTGCAGGTCCACCCCGTGCTGGGCCGCCTGCGCGACCTGTACCGGCTGATGGGCCAACAGAACCGTGGAGCGGCCGGCGTCGCGCCCGCCGAGGGCCTTGGCGAAGTCGGGCCCCTCGCCCGCGACGGCGCCGTTGATGTCGTTCACCCCGGCCAGGTCGAGCACGCCGCCCTGGTGCCGGATCTCCACCCGTTCGTTGCGCAATGAGCGCACCCCGAGCGCGTTCAGCTCCTCGAACCACTCTCCGGGGCCGTTCCGCGTGTAGTACTCGTGATTGCCCGTCACGAAATAGGCGCCATAGCGGGATTCGAGACTGCCGAGCGGCTTGGCCAGCGGGCCGAGCGCGGCCACCGAGCCGTCCACCAGGTCCCCGACGATCGCCACCACGTCAGCCCGCAGCCCGTTGATCATCCGTACGATGCGCTCGACGTGCCCCTTACCGGTGAGCGGCCCCAGATGGATGTCGCTGACCACGGCGAACCGCAGCCCGCTGAGCTTGGGGTCGAGCCCGGCCAGCGTGACCTTGACGGGCTCGATCACCGGATCGCCGAGAGCGCTGCGCACGCCGTACCCGACCGTGCCGAGCGCACCCACGCCGGCGACGGCGGCGGTGGCGCGTCCGAGGAAGAGCCGCCTGCTCATCCCGTCAGCGGCGGGCGCCGGGTCCGAGGCAGTCAACGCCGGAGCAGAAACCACCCCAGAACCCGAAATATCCGGCACGGCCACCGACGCCGCAACGACCTCCGGTACAGCCACCACCCCCGGCGCGACCGCAACCCCGGCCTTCCTGACCGGCCGCACCCACACCAACCACCCGACCAGCCGCGGCACCTCCAACAGCACCAGCGAAATCACCAGGTAGAAGAGGATCGCGATCCACAGATACCCCGGCCAGGCCAGCCATTCGAACATCTCCAGCCGCAACCCCACAAAGGTCACGACCACCATCACGAACAGCCCGACGAGCCCCCACGTCAGCCCGGTGCGCACCCGCCCGGGCCGGGTGGTCGAGCGCACCAACCGCTGCCAAAGGTACAGATGCGCCAGGAGCACAACGCTGACAAAAACCACGACCACCACGGGCTCAATGCTACTGACGCCGCCCGCCGCCCTGGTT
>NZ_JAHKRL010000086.1 GCF_019396405.1 Nonomuraea rhizosphaerae
GCCGTCGCGCCCGAGCCAGAATCATATTCTGTAAGCTCGGGCGCGACGGTCAAGTGACGAGGAGCGGGCGATGGCGGAAGCGAAGGCGCCACAACAGCGCGGGGGGTACGCGAAGGAAGTCTCCGGGGAAAGACTCGCGGAGATCGGAATTCGCTTCGAGGTGGACGGTGAGATCGCGACGATCGCGCTGGACCGGCCCAGCAAGCGCAACGCACAGACGTTCGCGACCTGGGCGGCACTGGCTGACATCGGGGGCAACCTGCCTGAGCAGGTGCGCATCGTCGTCGTGAGCGGTGAGGGACCGTCCTTCTCGGCAGGTATCGACCTGCGAATGTTCACGCCTGAGGGGGTGCCCGGACAGGGCTCGTTCAGCTCGGCCGCGCAACTCGACGCGACAACGTTCGAGCAGCGCATCAGGCAGGCCCAGCAGGGATTCCTCTGGCTGCGCCGACCGGAGATCGTCTCCATCGCGGCCGTACAGGGGCACGCGATCGGCGCGGGGTTCCAGCTCGCGCTCGCCTGCGATCTGCGCATCGTGGCCGACGACGTCAAATTCTGCATGAAAGAACCGGCGCTGGGGCTGGTGCCCGATCTGACCGGCACCAAGCCACTGGTCGAGCTGGTGGGACTGGCCAAGGCGATCGACATCTGCCTGACCGCCCGCGTCGTGGAGGCCCCCGAGGCGCTGCGGATCGGCCTCGCCGAACGGGTGGTCGCCAGGGACGACCTGGCGGGCGCCGTACAGGACAAGATCGCCGAACTGCTGTCGACCAACCGGGACGCGGCCGCGGCGACCAAGCGACTCCTCCAGGGAGCGCACGCGCGCACCTTGGAGGAGCAGGCGGTGGCGGAGGGACTGGAGCAGTCGCAGCGGCTCAAGGCGCTGTTCGGCGGCTGACCCGCCGCCCCCGCGGCGGCACGAGGTGCCTCCCCTCCGCGAGTCCCCGGCGCGCGTCGGCGGGACGGCGGGCGCCGGCGGGCCGGTTTCGCGGTGAGCGGACCCGGGAACACCGCCCCCGTCCCGGACGCTCATCCAGGGCAGGAGGACCCGGATGGCGATGATGGGAGGGGGCTTCGGCCCCCAGGTGTTCATGTCGCTCAGACGCGACGACACCGTGACAAAACAGCGGCTGACCCCCGGCACGGTCCGGCGCATCGCGCGTTACGCCAGGCCGCACACCCGGCACATCGTCGCGTTCCTGCTGCTGGTGATGGCGAGCGCGGTGATCGTGGTGGCCAACCCGCTGCTGATGAAGGCGATCATCGACGACGGCATCCTGCCCGGGCGGGCGGGCGTCGTGGTGGGCCTGGCGGTGGCGATCGCAGGGCTGGCGCTGGTGGACGCGGGGCTGACGCTGGCGCAGCGGTGGTTCTCGTCGCGGGTCGGCGAGGGCCTGATCTACGACCTGCGCACCGAGGTGTTCGACCACGTGCAGCGCATGCCGGTCGCGTTCTTCATGCGCGCCCAGACGGGGGCGCTGGTCAGCAGGCTCAACAGCGACGTGATCGGCGCGCAGCGGGCGCTGACCAGCACGCTGTCGTCGGTGGTCAGCAACGTGATCAGCCTGGTCGTGGTGATGGGCGCGATGCTGGCGCTGTCGTGGCAGGTGACGCTGGTCGCGCTCGTGCTGCTGCCGATCTTCGTGGTGCCCGCCAAGTACGTGGGCCGCCGCATGTCCGCGCTGACCCGCGAGCAGATGCAGCTCGACGCCGAGATGAGCTCGGTCACCACCGAGCGCTTCAACGTGGCGGGCGCGATGGTGGCCAAGCTGTACGGCCGGCCGGAGGACGACGCCGCCGTGTTCGGCGCCCGCGCGGCCAGGGTGCGCGACGTGGGCGTGACGGTCGGCATGTACGGCACCGTGTTCCGGGTGGCGCTCGGCCTGGTCGCGGCGCTGGCGACGGCCCTGGTGTACGGCATCGGCGGCGTGCTGGCCGTCGGCGGGGCGTTCGAGCTGGGCACGCTGGTGGCCCTGGCCGCGCTGCTCATGCGGCTGTACGGCCCGCTCACCTCGCTGTCGAACGTGCACGTGGACGTGATGACCGCGCTCGTCAGCTTCGACCGGGTCTTCGAGATCCTCGACCTCAGGCCGATGGTGTCGGAGCGGCAGGACGCCCGCGACGTGCCCGGCGGGCCGGCGACGATCGAGTTCGACGACGTCCGCTTCCGCTACCCGGGGGCCGAGGAGGTCTCCCTCGCCTCACTGGAGTCGGTCGCCAGGCAGGACGTGGGCGGCCCGTCGGAGCCGGTGCTGAGGGGCGTGTCGTTCACCGCCCGGCCGGGTCAGCTCGTCGCGCTGGTCGGCCACTCGGGGGCGGGCAAGACCACCATCACCTCGCTGGTCTCGCGGCTGTACGACGTCGGCGAGGGCGCGGTGCGGATCAACGGCCTCGACGTGCGCGAGGCCACGCTCGCCTCGCTGCGCGACACCGTGGGCGTGGTCATGCAGGACGCTCATCTCTTCCATGACACGATCGGGGCCAATCTCCGCTACGCGAGGCCGGAGGCGAGCGACGAGGAGATCTGGGAGGCTCTCAGGGCCGCGCAGATAGGTGATCTCGTCGAGGGGCTGCCCGACGGCCTCGACACCGTCGTGGGCGAGCGCGGCTACCGGATGTCCGGCGGCGAGAAGCAGCGGCTGGCGCTGGCCAGGCTGCTGCTGAAGGCGCCGCGCGTGGTCGTGCTCGACGAGGCCACCGCCCACCTCGACTCGGAGTCGGAGGCGGCCGTGCAGCAGGCGCTGAAGACGGCGCTGGCCGGGCGCACCTCGCTGGTGATCGCCCACCGGCTGTCGACGATCAGGGAGGCCGACGAGATCCTCGTCGTGGAGGACGGGCGGGTGGCCGAGCGGGGCCGGCACGAGGAGCTGCTGGCCCGCGGCGGCCTGTACGCCGAGCTGTACCGCACCCAGTTCAGCGCTTCCCCAGATAGCCCAGTCTCGTGAGCTCCTCCTTGGCGACCTTCTCCACCAGCGTCGCGTCGCCGTGACGCAGCCGGGTGCGCCAGGAGCCGACCTCGCTCACCCGCGGCCCCAGCAGCCCGATCTTGGACACGCGCGTCTCCAGGAACTCCCCGAGCGCGGCCACCGCCTCCACCGGCCGCTGCACCAGGTCCTCGTAGCGCAGCGTCAGGAGCTGGCCCTCGGGCAGGTCGCGGCGGAGCGTCGCGCTCAGCCGCACGGCGCTGCGCCAGCGCAGGGCGCTCTTGCCCGCGGCGGGCATGCCCTTCCACCGGTCGAGGTGCTCGTCGCGGTTGACGCCGAGGAACGGGTTGGGGAACTCGGTGCCCTCCGACAGCATCACCGGCTTGAACCACGCCAGGCAGGCGGGGTCGTCCAGCATGTCGGCGGTCACGTCGCGGCCGTCGCGGATCAGCTGCACGAAGCGGGCGTCCGGGAACGACTGGAGCAGCACGGGCGCGCTGTAGAGCAGGTCGGGGCTGCCGTCGCCGAACCTGGTCACCTCGCTCGTGGCCACGCACGGGCCGTTGCCCGTCACGCCGCCGGCCTCCCGGCACGGCTCGGCGCACTGGCCGCACGAGCGGGCCAGCACCTGCCAGGACTCGGCGAGCGCGTCGCGCATCACGCGCACGGCCCCCGAGGTCCGGCTGATGGACGGCCGGCGGGCGAAGGCGTACACCACGTGGGCGACCGACGAGCGGCCCATCGTGACGTGGAAGCCGGGGGAGCGTTTGAGGGCGCGGGCGAGCAGGTCCGCGCCGGAGTGCGGGGCACCGAGCAGGAAGACCGGCCGGCGGACCTTGATGCCGTTGACCACGAGGATGTGGGGCGGAAGTCGCATACGAGAGGTAAGTGTGACACCGTTTGGCAGGTGAAAGAGCCAATGCCGGTCACGGTGCTCACCGGAGCGGGCATCTCCACCGACTCCGGGATCCCCGACTTCCGCGGGCCGCGGGGCGTGTGGACCCGTGATCCCGCAGCGCAGGCGCTCTTCACCCTGGACAACTACCTCGCCGACCCCGACGTCAGGCGCCGCTCGTGGCGGGCCAGACGCGACCACGCAGCCTGGGACGCCGAGCCGAACGCGGCCCACCTGGCCCTGGTGGAGCTGGAACGCTCCGGGCTGCTGCGCGCCATCGTCACCCAGAACGTCGACGAGCTGCACCAGCGCGCCGGGTCGTCGCCGGAGAAGGTCATCGAGCTGCACGGGACGATGTTCCGCGTCGAGTGCCTGACCTGCGACGGGATCACGCCGATGCGCGAGGCGCTCGACCGGCTGGCCGCGGGCGAGGACGACCCGCCCTGCGCCCGCTGCGGCGGCCTGCAGAAGGCCGGCACGATCTCCTTCGGCCAGGCGCTCAGGCCCGAGGTGCTCGGCGCGGCGCTCGACGCCGCCCGCTCCTGCGAGGTGTTCCTGGCCGTCGGCAGCTCCCTGACCGTCCAGCCGGCCGCGAGCCTGTGCGCCGAGGCGCTGGACGCCGGAGCCCGGCTGGTGATAGTCAACGCCCAGCCCACCCCCTACGACCCGTACGCCGACCAGGTGATCGACGACCCGATCGGCCAGGCACTGCCCACGCTCGTCAAGGAGTTCATCGATGCGGCCAGGTGACACCGTCGCCGTCGTCTCCCCGTCCGGCCCCCCGGACGCCACCCTGCTCGCCCGCGGCGTCCAGCGCCTGGAGGGGCTCGGGCTGAAGGTCGTGACCGGCGGCAGCGCGCTGGACCGCCAGGAGCTGCCCTACCTGGCCGGCTCCGACGAGGCGCGCGCCGCCGACCTCCAGGCGGCCTGGTGCGACCCGGCCGTCTCCGTCGTGTTCTGCTCCAGGGGCGGGTACGGCGCCGCCAGGCTGCTCGGCCTGCTCGACTGGGACGCCATGCGCGCGGCCGGGCCCAAGACGCTCGTCGGCTCCAGCGACATCACGGCGCTGCACCAGGCGTTCGGCGCCGAGCTGGGCGTGCCGACGCTGCACGGCCCGATGCCGGCCTGCAACCTCCTGGCGGCCGGGGAGGAGCCCGAGCCGGACACCTGGGAGCACCTGCTGGCCGCCCTGGAGCGCCAGGCGCCGCCCGTGACCGGTGACCGGGTGCTGGCGCCCGGCCGGGCCGAGGGCGTGCTGACCGGGGGCAACCTGTCGCTGCTGGCCTCCCTGTGCGGCACCCGCCATCAGCCCTCGTTCGAGGGCGGGCTGGTGCTGCTGGAGGACATCGCCGAGGAGCCGTACCGGATCGACAGGATGCTCACCCAGCTCCTGCGGGCCGGCTGCTTCGAGGGCGTGCGCGGGATCGCGCTGGGCTCGTGGGTGGACTGCGAGGACCCCTACCCGGTGCTGCGCGAGCGGCTGCTGCCGCTCGGCGTCCCCGTGCTCGCCGGGCTTCCGGTTGGCCATGGGTCACCACAGATGAGTGTGTGGCTTGGGGCTCTTGGGGTTATCGATACCGAATCGTGCTCGCTGGCTGGTCTGTTCCGCGACGAGGAGCAGGCAAGGTAGGAAGACACGGATAGGGACGAAACAGACAGAGGGGACACGGCGCGTGAACTTGTTCAAACGTGACCGGGAGCCCTCGCGGCGATCCATCGAGGACATCGACCTCGACTCGCTGCTCGGCCTCGTCGCCGAGTCGATGGGCCACACCTGCGCGTTCGCCGCCGACGGGGCCTCGCTGACGCTCGGTGGCGGCAGGGAGATCCTGGTCAGGCTCACCGGGCTGCGCCGCGAGGCGGGCCGCCGGGCCCGCGAGGACTGGCCGATGCTGGTCTCCGAGCACCTCGCGCACGCGGTCGCCGCCGCCGACGAGCTGCTCGACGTGTGCGACCTCGACCAGGTCAAGCCGCTGCTGCGGACCCGCGTCGAGTCGGTCGACGCGGTGCCCGACCTGACCAGGGTGGTCGGCCGCCACCTCAACGGCGACCTCGTCGAGCTGCTGACCGTGGGCTCGCGCGCGGTGCGGCCGGAGGAGGCCGGCTGCTGGCCCGTCCCGTCCGCCGAGGCCCTGGAGCTGGCCGTCGCCAACGTGCGGCAGGACGAGCGGCTGGAGGTCGAGTCCATCGAGCTGTCGGGCACGCCGGTGACCCGCCTGACCGGGCGCACCCCGGCCGCCGCCACCCACCTGCGCTGGCTCGGCGACCACCTGCCGGTGCCCGGCGACGGCGCGCTGGTCGTGCTGCCCGACCCGTACACGCTGATCGTCCACCCGGTGGACGGCATCGGCGTGGTGCGGGCGCTGGAGCGGCTGCGCGTGCACGCCGCCCGCACCGACGGGCTGAGCCCGCAGGTGTACTGGTGGCACGAGGACCGGCTGACGCTCATCAGGGCCGACATCGTGCTGCAGGACGGGATGACGCGGCTCGTGGTGGCGCCGCCGCCCGAGTTCGCCAGGGTGCTGGCCCGCCTCGCCGTCTGACGCCACCGGCGCCGCCCGCGGTCACCGGCACCACTGACCGGCCGCCCGCGCCGCCGCCTCAGCCGCGTGAGCCCGCCTGGCTCGCCTCGCCCAGGTCGGACAGCGCGCGGGCGGCGTGCACGAGGGGCACGTGGCTGAAGGCCTGCGGGAAGTTGCCCACCATGCGGGCGTAGCGCGGGTCGTACTCCTCGGCCAGCAGCCCCACGTCGTTGCGCAGCGCCAGCAGCCGCTCGAACAGCTCGCGCGCCTCCTCCTTGCGCCCTTGGAGGGCCATCACCTCCACCAGCCAGAAGCTGCACGCCAGGAACGCGCCCTCGCCGCCGGGCAGCCCGTCGACGTCGTTGTCCTCGGCGACCGGGTAGCGCAGCACGAAGCCGTCGGACATCAGCTCCTTCTCGATCGCCGCGACCGTCCCGGCCACGCGCGGGTCGTCGGCCGGCAGGAAGCCGATCATGGGCATGAGCAGCAGCGCCGCGTCGAGCGCGGTGGAGCCGTACGACTGGGTGAAGGTGTTGCGCCTGGAGTCGAAGCCCTTGTGGCAGATCTCGGCGTGGATCTCGTCGCGCACCTGGCGCCACCGCTCGACGGGGCCCGTCCTGCCGAACCGCTCGACGTACTTCACGCCCCGGTCCAGGGCCGCCCAGCACATCATCTTGGAGTGCGTGAAGTGCCTGCGCGGCCCGCGCACCTCCCACAGGCCCTCGTCGGGCTCGTCCCAGTGCTCCTCGACCCAGGCCAGCAGCTGGCGCTGGATCGCCCAGGCGCGGTCGTCGGCCGCCAGGCCCGAGGTCCGGGCGACGAACAGGCAGTTCATCACCTCGCCGTAGACGTCGAGCTGGAGCTGCCTGACGGCCTGGTTGCCGATCCTGACCGGGCGGGAGTCCTCGTAGCCGTCGAGCCAGCCCAGCTCCATCTCCGGCAGCCGGCGCTCGCCCGCCACGCCGTACATGATCTGCAGGTCCTGCGGGCGGCCGGCGATCGCGCGCAGCAGCCACGAGCGCCAGGCGGCCGCCTCGTCGAGGTAGCCGGAGTTGATCAGCGCGTCGAGCGTCATCGTGGCGTCGCGCAGCCAGCAGTAGCGGTAGTCCCAGTTGCGC
>NZ_JAHKRL010000010.1 GCF_019396405.1 Nonomuraea rhizosphaerae
GACCGGCCTGGAGTGGCTGCTGGACATCGGCGACACCGTCTGCACCCGCCGCGTCGGCTGGCGGCGCGTGTACGACCTGGCCGAGCGGGTGGTCCCGGCCGAGCTGCTGGCCGAGGACCTGTCCGACGAGGAGTGCGTGCTCCGGCTCGCCGCCGTCGCGGGCTCCTCGCTGGGCATCGCGACCAGGGGCGACCTGATCGACTTCCTGCGCCTCAAGGGCCGGTACGCGGCGATGCTCGACGAGCTGCTGCTCAGCGGCGCGGCCGGTCTGGTGCCGGTGCGGGTGACGGGCTGGCCGACCACCCGCGCGCACCCGAACGCCTGGGCCGACCCCGCGGCCCTGGAGTCACCGGTGCGCGGGCGGCACCGCACGACGCTGGTCTCGCCGTTCGACTCGCTCATCTGGCACCGGGGGCGGACGGAGCGGGTGTTCGGGTTCAACTACCAGCTGGAGCTGTACGTGCCCAAGCACAAGAGGGTGCACGGCTACTTCACGATGCCGGTGCTGGCCGGCGGGCGGCTGATCGGGCGCGTGGACCCTGCCCGCGACGGCGGCACCCTGGTGGCCCGGCAGCTCAGCCTGGAGCCCGGCCTCACAGCCGCCCGCTGGGGGGACGCGGTACGCGACGCGCTGTGGTCGGCGGCGGAGTGGGTGGGGTGCGACAGCGTACGGGTCGAACGCGCCGACCCGGCCCTGATCGCCCACCTGGAGTCGGCCCCCGGCTGAATGAGCGTTCGCGGTATGGGCACTCACCGGGCGTTCACGACGCAGGTGATCACGGCTCTGACGCGCGTGACTGTGCGGCCGAGCCGGTCGGCCTGCGCCGACCTGACGGGCCGCCCGATCGCGCCGCCGAGTTCACCGGCCCATGCGGCGGCGTCGTGTCAGTCACGCCGCCGAGCCAGTGGGTTCAGTCCGCGTCGGGTCAGGTGATCTCCAGCATGCGTTCGCGCACCGCGTACACCACGGCCTCCATGCGCGAGTGCAGCTGCAGCTTGTCGAGGATGTTGCGGACGTGGTTCTTCACCGTGTTCTCGGAGATGAACAGCTGCTTGGCGATCTCGCGGTTGTTCATGCCCTTGGCGACGAGCCGGAGCACCTCCATCTCGCGCTCCGTCAGCCGGGGCACGGGAAGCTGGGGCGGCCGCTCGGCCTCCTTCTTGCTCATGTTCGCGAACTCGTTGATGAGCTTCGCGGCCATGGCCGGATTGATGAGCGACTGGCCTTCGTGCACCCCCCGGACAGCCGCCGGGACGTCGTTGATCTGCACGTCCTTGAGCAGGTAACCGGTCGCGCCCGCCTTGATGGCCTCGAAGAGGTCTTCTTCCTCGTCGCTGACCGTCAGCATGATGATGCGGGTGCTCGGCACCGACACCTTGATGCCCTTTGTCGCCTCGATGCCGTCCTGGCGCGGCATGCGTACGTCCATCAACACCACGTCGGGCATGAGACGGTCGGCGAGTCCGACCGCCTCCTGCCCGTCGCTTGCCTCACCGACCACCTCGATGTCTGGCTCGGCGGCCAGCGCCAGTGCCAGGCTCCGCCTGATCAGCTCGTGATCGTCCACGATCAGGACGCGGATCGGCTCGCCTCCTGACGCCTTCGTCTCGCCAGGCCCGCCTGACGACCGTGCCTCGCCGGACTCCGTCACGAAGCCTCCTTGATCAGCTTCATGACTGCCTTCGCCGCGCGTCGCTCGCTCATCGCCTGACTGAGCTCGCTCACGTCTCCTCCTCGTCGGGGGCCAGAGCCGTTGGACCGCCCATGATGGCATGTATAGCGCGGTCCAGGGTGGTCGAGAAGATCTTTTAGCGACTGGTTATGGCTCTACGAGCCGCAACACGCCGTAGTTGTAGCCGCGCCGGTTGTACACGACACACGGCTGGCCGCTCTCCTTGTCACGGAACAGGTAGAAGTCGTGGCCGACCAGCTCCATCTCGAGGAGGGCCTGGTCGATGGTCATGGGTTCCGCTCTGTGATGCTTCTCCCGTACGATGAGCGGCCCGTCGCCGTCCATCTCGATCGGGACGATGTCGTCGTACTGCGTGTCGTCGGGCAGGTCGTAGGGCTCGGGCTCGGGGGCGACCTCGGCCTTGCGCGGGGCCAGGTCGGCGACGTCGGGAAGCGTCGCGGTGATCTCCGCCACCGAGGGCGGGCAGTGGTTGCCGTGGTGGACCTTGCGCCGGTCGGCCAGCCTCCTGAGGCGCCCTTCCAGCTTGTCGAGAGCGATGTCCAGGGCGACGAACCGGTCGTCGGCGGAGGCTTCCGCGCGGACCGCGGGGCCCTTCGAGTGGAGAGTCAGCTCGACGCGCTCCCGCTGGTCGGAGATGCGCGGGTTGCGCTCCTTCGAGACCTCCACATCGACTCGAATGAGTTTGTTGTCCAGACGTTCGATCCTGGCCAGCTTGGTAGTCACGTGGTCTCGGAACCGATCACTCACTCCTGTGTGCCGGCCCTTGACGATGATGTCCATGCAACAGCCCCCCTTCGTCTAACGACTGAGAAAGAGCGCCCGACGACGTGCTTGCCGGGCGGGGTCTCTTGTCTGCCTTTCTGTCACCGTTACCCTCTTCCGACGCTCCATCACCGAGATCTCGGAAGGCACCCGCTCGGCCGACCTGGTCTTCGACCCCACATTCGCCTGCTGAGGGTTTCGCAGCTCTGTCGCCACTACTGCCCTTCTCTTCTGGCGAGGGACATCTGGACCCTCGGGAAGGCAGGACTTACCCCTAAGCCGCACCGTGATCGGTCGACAAAGAGTCGCCTTACGTGGGCCGTTTTGCCTGCGGCTGGCATCGGCTAGCAGAGCCGGGAGCCCCGACCCTGCGCAACCACGGACCCGAACGGGTGCCATGTCTGAACGCTATCTGCATCGCGGGTGAATGTCAGCCTGGGTGCTGCTCAAACGATCACTATCCGTGATGGCACGGGGTTGTGACGCAGGTGACGGGTGGCTTCTCTGGTACGCGGCATGCCCTATATACGGGCTCTTGCGGTGTGCTGAGCTGCCATGCCGCCGGGGCTTGGTTAGTGACATGTGACCTTCAGGTGAGGGTGCAGAAATGGATCTTTCTTTACTGAGGGTGACCATAAAGGAATTCAAGATCTTCGGCGTGTCGCGGCGACAGTTACCGCGTACAGGACTACGGCTCCGTGGGATCGAAGCGTGCGGGCGGCTCCGGCCAAGGTGGAGCCGGTGGTGACCAGGTCGTCCAGGAGCAGCACAGGGAGCGCTGGGCGGGGTTTCGCGCCGGGCCTCACCTGGTGACCCGCCGCGAGGTTGGCGGCCCGCTGGGTGGCGTTCAGGCCCGCCTGGTCGGCCACCCGGCGGGACAAGGTCAGCGCGGGCCACAGCTCGGCGCGGTGGCCCTGGGCTGCGAGAAGTCGTACGGTCAGCGCCGCGAGTCCGCCGACCGGGTCGTGGCCTCTGGCGCGGCCGGCTCGCGCGGCGCTGGGGACGGGGACCACGACGACGGGGGCGGGCGGCCGGGACGCCAGAGCGTGGGTGGCGGTGAACGCCAGAGCCGTTGCCAGGGGGTGGGCGAGGGCGGTCTGGCCACGCTCCTTGTAGGCGAGGATGGCCTCGCGGACGGGGCCGGCGTATTCGGCGGCCGACCAGCATTCTGGGAGGTCGGCGGGGGCGGGGGTGGGCTCGCGCCGGGCGGGGGC
>NZ_JAHKRL010000087.1 GCF_019396405.1 Nonomuraea rhizosphaerae
GGGGGGAGGGGGGGGGGGGGGGCGGAGGGGGGGGGAGGGGGGGCGGGAAGCGAGGAGCGGGAGGCGAGGAGCGGGGCGAGGGGCGAGGAGCCGAGGGGCGGAAGGCAAGGGACGAGGGCGAGGGGCGGGGAGGGGCGAGGGGGCGAGGGGGCGAGGTGATCAAAGGACTGGGGGGTGGTCAGGGGGCTGGGGTGGTCAGGTTGAGGTCGCGAGGAGTGAGCAGCCAGACCGTCAGGGCGCCGAGCAGCATCAGCGCCGCTCCGGCGGCGCAGGTCAGTGCCAGGGAGTCGGTGAAGGCGGCTCTGGCGTGCTGGGCCAGCCAGACGCCCGTTGAGCCGAGTTCTGCGGCGACGGCGAGCGCGCCGCCCAGGGACTCGTGCGCGGCGGCGGCCGAGGGGCCGGTGTAGCCGAGGTTCGTGCGGTACACGGCGGCTGCGACGCTGCCCAGGACGGCTACGCCGAGGGCGCCGCCGAGTTCGTAGCTCGTCTCCTCGATGGCCGCCGCGTTGCCCGCTCTCGCCGATGGCGTGCTGGACATGATCAGGGCGGAGGCGATCGCGAGCGCGCCCTCGCCGAGCCCCATCAGCAGCAGGGCGGCGGCGACCGGGCCGTAGTCAAGGGGGCCTGGGGCGAGGGAGGGAACGAGGAAGCCCGTGGCCGTCACGGTCAGGCCGCCCGCGAGCACCACGCGCGGGCCGACGCGCCTGGACAGGGCGGGGGCGAGCAGGGACCCGATCAGCGCCGCGACGGCTGCCGGGAGCAGGCGTACGCCCGTCTCCAACGGGGAGTGGCCCTGGACGAGCTGGAGCCACTGGGCCATCAGCAGCAGCATCGCGACCATGGCGATCGACGTGGACAGGGCCGCCACCACGCCTGCCGCCAGTGCGCCGCCGCGTAACAGCCTGATGTCCAGGAGCGGGTCGGGGCGGCGCAGGCAGCGGACCGTGAACCAGCCGAGGGCGAGTGCCGCCAGCGCCGTCGCGGCGAGCGCGCCGGGGTCCGTCAGGCCGCTCTTGGCCAGGTGCTTGATGGCGTGGACGAGCGCCACCGTGCCGGTGATCGACAGCACTGTGCCGAGGGCGTCCCAACGGCCCGGGGCCGGGTTGCGGGACTCGGGGAGCAGGAACAGGCCCGCGACGACGGCGGCTGCCATCACCGGCACGTTGACCAGGAACACCGTCTGCCAGGTCAGGTTCTGCAGGAGCAGTCCGCCCGCGACGGGGCCGAGCGCGCCGCCCGCTGCGGCCATGGCGGTCCAGACGCCGAGGGCGGTGGTGCGTTCGGCCGGGTCCGTGAACAGGTGGCGGATCATCGACAGCGTCGACGGCATGATCATGGCGCCGCCGACGCCCAGCACCGCCCGGACGGCGATCACCGCCCCGGGGCTGTCGGCTGCCAGCATCGCCGCCGACGCCACGCCGAAGACCGCGAAGCCGGTGAGCAGCATCCGCTTGCGGCCCCATCGGTCGCCCAGCGCGCTCACGGTCACCAGCAGGCCCGCCAGCACGAGCGCGTACGAGTCGACCATCCACAGCAGCTCGACGGAGCTGGGGCGTAGATCGGCCGAGATGGCGGGGAGGGCGACGTTGAGGACGGTCATGTCCATGACGACCAGGAGCACGCCGATGGACAGCACGCCGAGACCGGCCCACCGGCGGCTTCGGGTGGCTGATCCGGTCACGAGGCTCTCCGGCTCTGAGGGGTGGGCTGGTCGCTCCGGCCGTGGGCGGCTGATCCGCTCACGGGACTCTCCGGCTGCAGGTCGCTGATTTACTCACGGGACGCTCCGGCCCCGGGTGGCCGGCTGGTTCGGTCATGAGGTGTCGGCTTGTCGAGGCGGCAGGCGCGGGGCTGGGCGTGCCAGAGTCGGGCGGCTGCCGGTCCGCCGATGGCCGCGCCGTCGATCGCCGGTCCGTCGATCGGCGTTTCACAGGGGCTCCTGTCGCTCGGTGTTCGTGGCAGGCGGCTGTGGGGGCGCTCCGGACGTGCCCGGTGGCGCGGCCGTTTCGGGTGAGGTCGTGGCCCGCGGGCCGGCCGCCGCCCCGTACAAGAAGGTCTCCAGGAGGAGGCGGGGGACGTCGCGGCGGGCGATGTCGCCGCGGCGCAGCCCCTCGCGTACCGCGACCAGCAGCCCGAACACCGTCCCGCTCAGCCAGCGGGCGGGCAGGTCGGCGCGCAGGAGACCGGCTCGCTGGGCGGCGGTGAACAGGGCGATCTCACGCTCCTCCAGCTCGTCGGAGTGGCGCAGCAGCTCGGGGTTGACCGCCATGGCGTGGTCGGTCAGGCCGAAGCCGTAGTCGTCGGCGACCTCGATCAGGCCCGACAGCAGGGCGCCGAGCGCGCCCCGGAGCTCGGCGGGCTCGGCCGAGGCGACGGCGGACTGGACGCCGGCGGCACGCTGGACGGCGTCCCAGCGCTCCAGCGCGCGGTGGCCGAGGGCGACCATCAGCTCCTCGCGCCCGCTGAAGTGGCGGTGGAGAGTGGCCCTGCTGATGCCGGCGGCTTCGGCGAGCTGGGCCATGGAGGCCGTCGGGTCCTCGTTGAGGTGCTGGATGGCGGCGGCCATGAGCTGCTCGCGCCCCACTGACATCACGACATCCTCGTCTCGTCTGCGACAGAAGTGTCTCAGACGATACACCAAAGAAGCAGCAGCCGTATCTGGCCTTCGCGGGATTCCGCGGCGTCACAGGGGCCGCTAGGGTTCGGGCTGTGAGGATCGGTGACGCGCGCACGCGCATCCTTGACGCGGCGGAGGAGTTGTTCGCCGGAGGCGGTTACGAGGCCACGCCGACCGCGCTCATCGCCAGGCTGGCCAGCGTGCCCAAGGGGCTGGTCTTCCACTACTTCCCACGCAAGATCGACGTTCTCGTGGCGTTGATCGACGAGCGCACGCTGGTCGAGGAGGGACGCGAGGTCGACGCCGTGCCGGGTGACCCGGCGGGCACGCTGTCGCGGCTGGCGCAGCGGCTGCCGCTGAGCGCGTCACCGGCGATGCGGCGCATCCTGTTCCGTGAGGCCGACACGCACGGGTCGGTGAAGGAGCGGCTCGGCAGGCTGAACGGGGAGCTGATCCGGCGGGCGAGGTTCGCGCTGGAGCTGGCGTTGCCGGGCGCGCGGGGTGACGCGGCCCGGCTGGAGGTGGCGGCGGCCACGTTCGCCGCCGTCCTGCTGTATCAAGAGAATCTCTGCCAGCTGACCGGCCACCAGATCGACCCCAACGCCGTCGCGGAGCTGATCGCCCACGCGCTGGCTTGAGCCGTCGCTGGCTTAAGCCCCCGATGGCCCAAGCCCTCGACGGCCTGAGCGCTTCTACGCCTTCTCGCCTGGCGAGTGCGAGTGATCGCCTATGCGCTCGGCTGGCGGGCGAGCCCCCGCCTGCTCGGCTGAGGCTGACGGCCGCGGCTCCGCTTGCCCGCCGCCGCCGAGGACTTGCCCGCCGAAGCTGAGGACTTGCCCGCCGCCGACGACCTGCTCGCCGCCGAAGTCCGACGCGCCACCTGCTCGCGCGACGGGCGGAACTCGTCGCGCGCCAGCCCCTCCGACAGCTCCGTGAGTGCCGTCCTGAGGTGGTCGAGCAGGCCCCACACGTCGTCCATGCGCTCGGGGCAGGCCACGATGCCGAAGTCGAGCATGCCGTCGTACGAGAAGCAGGTGATGTTCAGGCCGCCGCTCATGTCCGTCAGGACCGACAGCGGATAGTACGACAGGACCCGTCCCCCGCACAGGTACAGCGGGAACTGCGGGCCGGGCACGTTGCTGATGATCAGGTTGATCGGCGGGAACGTCACCGACGCCAGCCGGAAGATCGCCGGGGTGGCCAGGCTGGTGACGGGGGCGGGCAGCAGCGAGCAGATCTCGTTCAGCCAGGCGGGCGGCGCCAGCGCGAAGCGGCGCTTGGCCCTGCTCATGGTGGCGCCGACGGCCTGGAGACGCTGGTCGGGGTCGGCGACGTTCGTGGGCATCGGGGCGATCATGGCGGAGATCTGGTTGCCGACCACCTCCTGCGCGCCTCCCGTACGGACCGCGACGGGGACGGCGACGATGAGCGGCGCGTCGGGCAGCGCGTCGCGCTCCTTCAGCCACGAGCGCAGCGCGGACGTGCACAGCGCCATCACGACGTCGTTGACGCTCATGTCGTTGGCCTTGGCCACGTCCTTGACGTCCTTCAGCGGCACCGACCCGAACGACAGGTGCCGCCGCCCGCTGATCGGCCCGTTGAACGGCGTCCGCGGCGCCCCCAGATCGGGCAGTTCGGGGCGGTGCTTGCCGTCGCGGGCGACGAACCTGGCCGCCTTGGCGATCAGCCGCGAGCCGGGCACCGCCGAGGCGAGGGGGATCGCGTCGAGGTCGCCCGCCGCCCTGACGGCCGAGCGCAGGGCGTGCAGCGGGTGGGTGGCGGTCCGTACGGCGGCGCCCGCCAGCATGCCGACCAGGCCGGGCGCGTCGTCCTGAGCGTCGTCCCGCGCGGCCTCCTGACGCGGTACGGGCCGGCGTTCCGGGGACAGGTCGAGCAGCGTGGCCAGGGTCTCGGCGCCGGACACGCCGTCGATGGCCGCGTGGTGCACCTTCGTGTAGACGGCGGCCAGGCCGCCGGCCAGTCCGTTGATCAGGTGCATCTCCCACAGCGGGTGGGCGCGGTCCAGCCGCTGGGCGTGGATGCCGGCGACGACGTCGGCCAGTTGCCGATCTCCGCCGGGTGCCGGCAGCGTGGTCTCGAACAGGTGGTTGTCGATGTCGAAATCAGGGTCGGGAGCCCAGTAGGGGCGGTCGAGCCCGAGCGGCACCTCCGCCAGCCGCAGGCTCAGCGCGGGCGACAGGTGCAGCCGCTCCAGCAGGAGGGCCGCGAGATTGTCACGGGTCACCGAGCCGTCGGCGGGGTCGAGGATCGCCAGGCCCGCCACGTGAGCGGCGGTGGTCGCGGACTCGACATTGAGGAACTGGGTGTCGAGCGCGGTGAGCTGGCGCATCTGCTCTCCCTTTTCTCGGAATGTGTGCAGCATCACATACGAGGATTGCCGCGACGTTTCCGCGAGAGTCTTTCAGATGAATTCATGGTCGCCGTACCACCGATTTGTGAATGTGCAGCTCACGCGGGATCGGTGACAATTCCCTATCCATGGACGACATTTATGGGATGTCGTACGACCGCGTCGAAGTGATATCCGAACGGCTGGTGCGGCCTGGTGAGCTGTTGTGTGACGCCGGTCTCGTCGGTCGCCCTCGCCATCAGTTCGTACGCTCCCGGACGGCGCGGCGCCCACTCGACGTGCCACGGCAGCCAGGCACTGACCAGGTGCCTGCCGTGGTGCTCGGCCCGGTGCCAGGTCCGTCCGCCGTCGAAGCTGACCTCGACGCGGACGATCCGTCCCTGTCCCGACCAGGAGCGGCCGTGCAGCACGTACGACCTGCCGGCCGTCAGCCGCGCGTTCCAGGCGAGCTCGAAAGCGCTCTTCACCGGCTGGGTGGTGACGTCGGGGTAAAAGACGGTGTTCCACGGGGAGGTGAGCCGCCGGGTCGCCACCTCTATGTCACCGAGCCATTTGATCGACGCTATTCCCACCCATCCCGGCACCACCATGCGCAACGGGAACCCGTGGTCGGGCGGCAGCGGCCCGCCGTTCATCTCGTACGCCAGCAGGACGTCGTCCATGGCCTTGTCGACGGGCAGCGGCCTGCGCACGTGCCCGTAGTCCTCGAACGGGGCGTCGAGGCCGGTCGGCATCAGGTCCACGGCGTCCGGGCGCAGGCCCGCCTCCTGGAGCAGGTGGCGGAGCGGCACCCCGCGCCAGCGCCCCACCCCGATCCCGCCGAGCCGCCACTGGGTGCCGGGGGCCGCGTCGTGCTGCTGCGTCTTGTAGAACCTGCGGCCGTTGCCCGCGCATTCGACGGCCGCGTCGATGGTGCGTGACGGCATGGCGCGGATCTGGTCGTAGTCCAGTTCGGTGGGGTAGCGCAGGCCGGGGCCGTGCAGGCGCAACCGCCAGGTGGCGGCGTCGATGAGGGGCGTGTGCGTGTGGTTGCGCACGAAGAATCGATCTACGGGGGTGTGGTAGCCCTGCCCTGCCATGGCCTCCCACCGCATCTCGGCGCTGGGGCCGTGCATGGTGAACAGGTGGGCGGGCAGCGGCTTGATGATCGTCGCCAGCGCTTGCTCCATATTAGCCTTATTTCCTACTGGGAAACCATCTAATCGTGACGTCCAGTTTATCTACCACTACCCACTGCGAGAAGATTTTTGTGGGGGAAAGATGGACACTGTCGCGACTGCAAGATCGCGAACGGGGTGGCCGTAGAGGGTGCGGCCCGGTTCTCGCATCCCGCCGGGTCTCACGCCCCGACGCTGACCTCATTCCGGCAGGAAGTTATCCGGCGCCGGCGACCGGCGGCGTTCCGAGCCGAGCCCGTTC
The DNA here is from genome assembly GCF_019396405.1 of Nonomuraea rhizosphaerae. Classification (GTDB taxonomy): domain Bacteria; phylum Actinomycetota; class Actinomycetes; order Streptosporangiales; family Streptosporangiaceae; genus Nonomuraea; species Nonomuraea rhizosphaerae. The sequence goes on from NZ_JAHKRL010000087.1 coordinate 6,408, forward strand.
GGGGATCGCGCCGATTCTCTTGGCGTACGAGGTGACCGGCGCGCTCCGCAGACCCTGCACCCCGTCCAGCGCCCCGACCCGCTCGGTCAGGTAGTCGTAGAGCGCGTCGGCGTCCCGGCAGACCACGTACCCGACGAGGTTGGCCGGGCCGCTGGTCGCCGCCACGAACGCGATCTCCAGGTCCTGCGCCAGCGCCTGCCCGATCGCGGTGGTCCGGCCGGGCGCGGCGGTGATCCACACCATGTACTCGGCGGTGTACCCGAACAGGCGCGCGTCGGTCTCCACGCTGAAGCTCAGCACCCTGGCCTGCCGCAGCTCGTTCACGCGCCGGCGGATGACGGACTCCGACCAGCCGACCGTACGCGCGAGGCCCGGATAGGCGGCCCGCCCGTCCACCGCTAGGGCCGGGAGCAGCCGTTCGTCGAGGTCGTTCAGCACCACCATCGGTGTCGTCCCGTCGCCGTAGGCCGGGCGGAGCATCGCCATCTCGTCCTCGTCCAGGGCCGAGATCCGTACCCGCCAGCAGTGCTCCTCGTCCATGAACGGGCGCAGGATCCGGAACGCCGCCACCGACCGCACCCCCGGAGCGCGGCCGACCCGGTCGAGCAGCGCCTGATCGGTCGCGTGAACGAGACAGGAGACCTCCGCGCCGCCGGACAGGACCGTCACCCACGAGATGTCGTAGTGCCGGGCCAGTGCCGCCGCCAGCGCCTCGGCGCCGGACGGAAGGCACCCCATCCGCACGAACCACTCCGACCAGCCCACCCTGCGACTGTCGGCCAGCCCCAGAACGCGGACCGCGCCCGTGTCCCGCAGCCGCTGGTAGCGGCGGGCCACCGTACGGCCGGCCACCCCGAGGACGTCGGCGATCCGGCTGAACGGGGCGCGGCCGTCGAGCTGGAGCGCGTGGAGCAACTTGCGGTCGAGATCATCGAACATGACCGAATCCACCAGACCACAGTAGAACGGTGTCGGTATGCGGCGTGTTCGCGGGGTTCGGTGGCCGGGGCGGTGACGGGTCGGCGAGGCTCCGGCCATGACCAACACCAGCAACGACATCAACGGCATCAGCGGCGGTTCGGAGATCGGCGGTGAGTCCGGCATCAACGGCATCGACCACACCGGCCTTCTCACGCGTGATCTCGGCAAGCTGGCCGACGGGTACGAGGCGCTCGGCTTCACCCTCACCCCGCCGTCGCGGCACCTGCTCAGCTCGCGGCCCGGCGAGCCGCCCACCTTGGGGAACACCGCCAACCGCTGCGCCGTCTTCGGCACCTCGTTCATCGAACTCCTCGGCATCGTCGACCCGTCCGGCCCGGACCCCTGGCACGTGAACCACGTTCCGGACGGCTTCCGGATCTTCTACGTGGGCACGCGCGACGCCGACGCGGTCTGCCGGCGGCTGGACGAGACGGGCGTCCCCACGCTGGGTGTCCGTTCACTGGAACGCGACGTCGATACGGCCGAGGGCGTGCGACGGGTACGGGCGCGAGGGCTGCACATCGATCCGTCCGCCACGCCCGAGGGGTTCGTCGGGATCGCGCAGCACCTGACCCCCGAGTACGTGCACCAGTCCGGCTGTCTCGACCACCCCAACGGGGCCCGGGGGATCGGCGGCGTGCTGATCGTCGCGGAGGACGGGACGGTGGCGGAGTACGTGGACCGGTACGCCCGGATCCTCCGGAGCCGCCCGTTGCGGGAAGGGGCACGGCACGTGCTGGAGGTGCCGGGAGGGGGACGGGTGGAGATCGTCAGCGCGTCGGAGGCCGCCGACGCGCTGCCCGACCTGGGTGCCTTCGCGGACATGGGTGGTGCTTTCCTGGCCGCCATGTCGATCGTCGTGGACGACGTACCGGCCGCCAGGTCCCTCGTGGACGGCAACGGCATCCCCACGTACCCGGCCGGTGACGGCTTCTTCGTCTCGCCACGGGACGCGTCCGGCGCCGGGCTCTTCTTCACCGCGCCATGATCACCGAGACGCCTTCCGGCCGTGTCCGTGGCCGCGTCCGGGGCGCGGTGGTCGCCTATCTCGGCATCCCGTACGCGACAGCCGCGCGTTTCGAACCACCGCAACGAGTGCGGACCTGGCCAGGCGTGCGCGACGCCTTGGTCCCGGGACCGGCCGCCCCGCAGGGCCCGTCCCGGCTGGAACGCGTCACGGGCCTCGGCCGCCGGCGGCTCGCCCAGTCGGAGGACTGCCTGTCGCTCAACGTCTGGACGCCGGTCGAGCCGTCCTCCGTCCCGCGCCCTGTCCTGGTGTTCTTCCACGGCGGCGGGTACGGCACCGGCTCGGGCGGCCTGGAGTGGTACGACGGCGCCGCGCTCGCCGAACGCGGGGACCTGGTGGTCGTCACCGCCAACTACCGGCTCGGCGCTCTCGGTTTTCTGTACGTGCCTGGCGTGAGCGACGGCAACCTCGGCCTGCTGGACTCGCTGGCCGCCCTGAGATGGGTACGGCGGGGGATCGCCTCCTTCGGCGGTGACCCCGGCGCCGTGACGGTGGCGGGCCAGTCGGCAGGGGCGAACTCGATCCTCGCCCTGCTGTCGGGCCCCCGAGCCAGGGGGCTGTTCCGGCACGCGATCCTGCAGAGCCTTCCCGGAGGAATGCTGCCGCAGCGACCTGAGGAGGCGGGCCGGGTCGGGCGACTGTTCATGGACGTGCTTGGCCTGCCTGCGGAGGAGCCGGGGCCGCAGGAGAACGCGCCTTCCGGGCCGCACCTGGCCCCGTGTGTTGAGCTGCGGGAGGCGGATCCGTCGGTACTGCTCCAGGCGAGTCGTGAGCTCGCCCGCCGGACTTCCCGCCCGCTGGACGCCGTCCCGCCGTTCCAGCTGGTGACCGACGGGGGCGAGCTGGTGGGAGTGGGCGTGTGCGGCGGGTCCCGACACGCATCGGGCGCCTGAGCGGCAGGGAGGGTGAGGCGATGGGAGGCGAGGTGGCCGGAGTCAGGGGGCGGCTCGGTAGTCGGTGATCAAGGCTGGTGGTGTAAGGGCTGGTTGGTGACGAGGGAGTCGAACGGCGTGCCGTCGTTCAGGTGCTGGATCAGGGAGTGGAGGCCCTGCCGGTCGCCGTTGGAGCGGAGCCAGCGGGTCACCTGGCAGGCGGCCTTGGCGTAGGTGTTGGCGTCCTTGCCCGCCGTACGCAGCCAATCGTCCAGTGAGACGGGCAGGGGAGCGTCCGGCCGGACCAGGCAGCGGTCGGTCGCTGATCGCGGGGCGAGGTAGCGGGGGTCGTCGGAGACCACCACGGCCAGGCCCTCGTCGAACCACTGGGGGACCTCGGACGCGGCGGTGAGGCGGGCGTGGAGCTCTACGTGGGACATCTCGTGTGAGGCGATCACCGGATCCAGGCCACGTGGGGAGAGCATCACGGCACGGTTCAGGACGGCTATGCCCCGCTCCTTGTGGCCGCCTATGTGCCGGTAGCACTGCTCTGTCAGGCAGACGAGAAGGGTGGGGGAGCTCAGTCTGGTGCCGTAGAAGGCTTCTACGCGTTCCGCCGCTGTGTCGACCGTCTGGGTGATCCGGGCCTGCTGGGCAGGGGACGGGTCCTGCTCCGTGTAGATGCCGGGGCGGAGTTCGGTGAGGCCGTAGCAGGTGGGGCACGTCGTGGCGGCCAGCGAAGGGTAGGCGAGCGCGACGGTCGCCGTGGCGGCGGCGAGGAGCACGACGACGGCCGCGAGGATGCGTGTCCAGATCTTGCGCCTGGTGGAGCCGTTACGTGCTGCGGCCATGCGAGGTGCCTCTCGGGTGGGGGGCGGCGAAGTGCGGGAGCGGGGCGGGTTGGCGGAGGAACGGCCGTGCGGGGGCCGGCGGGTGGGGTGAGGGCGAGCGTGGAGGTGGTGGCGGGGTCAGCTTCTCGTAGTCCGCTCTCGGCCACATCCACCCGTGGGTGGTCATACTCCGGGATGAGAGGGGGAGGCGGCCCCGCTGGTCCCGCGCTTGAAGTGGGTGGTTCGCCGGTCGGCGTGGGGCGCGGAAGGGGCGCTTCTGCGAGGGGCGTCGGACACAGGCCGGTCTGGCGGCACGGCAACGCCGGCCGCCACCCGCTCCGTGGCCCGGCTACCGCCCCAAGAACGCCAGCAGGCGCTCCAACGGCCAGGCATTGATCACGTCGTCCACGGTCAACCAGGCCCGCTGCGCGATCCCGATCCCGAACCGCTGGTTCTCCAGGTGCGGGATGGCGTGCGAGTCGCTGTCGATCGAGAACTTCACCCCATGATGCCTGGCCAGCCGCACCAGGTCGGCCGGCAGGTCGGACCGGTCGGGGAAGGAGTCGATCTCCATCGCCGTCCCGGTGCGCCCGGCGGCGCGGAAGACCGCCTCCCAGTCGGCGTCCACCGGCGGGCGTCTGCCGATCTTGCGGGTGGTCGGGTGGCCGATGATGTCCACGTACGGGTTCTCGCAGGCGGTGATGAACCGCTTGGTCATCTGGTCCTTGGACATCCCGAAGTTGGAGTGCACGGAGGCCACGCACACGTCGAACTCCCGTAGGATCTCGCCGGGCCAGTCGACCGAGCCGTCGGGGGCGATGTTGAGCTCGGTGCCGTGCAGCAGCCGCATGCCGGGATACTTGGCCTGCAGGTCGGCGACCTGCTGCCGCTGGGCGAGGGCCTTGTCGAGGGTCATGCGCTGCATGGCCAGGTCGGGGGCGTGGTCGGTGATCGCGTAGTAGCGGTAGCCGCGCGCGTGGGCCGCCGCGACCATGTCGTCGAGCGAGGCGATGCCGTCCGTCAGGTCGGTGTGGGTGTGCAGGTCGCCCTTGAGGTCGGCGAGCTGGACCAGCTCGGGCAGCTCGCCGCGGAGCGCGGCCTTGACCTCGCCGCCGTCCTCGCGCATGGGCGGCGGCACGTACTGCATGCCGAGCGCGGTGTAGATCTCCTCCTCGGACTCGGCGGCGATCACCCGCTCGCCCTCGAACAGTCCGTACTCGGAGAGCTTCCACCCCTTCTTGACCGCCATCTCCCGGATGGCGACGTTGTGCTCCTTCGAGCCGGTGAAGTACTGCATGGCCGCGCCCCACGACCCGGCGGGCACCACGCGCAGGTCCACCTGCAGGCCGGACGTGGTGCGCACCGACGTCTTCTTGTCGCCCGCCGCGATGACCTCGGCGACGTAGGGCTTGGCGCGGAAGTCGTCCATGATGGACTCGGGCGCGACGGCCAGGATGTCGATGTCGCCGATCGTGTCCTTCATCCGCCGCAGCGACCCCGCGTACGCGATGCGCTCGGCCTCCAGCGAGGCCATCACCTGCTCGGCCAGCGACATCGCGACGCCGACGTGGACCCGCCGGCCCGCCAGCTCCAGCTGCTCGACGCCCTTGAGCAGGTTGGCGAGGGTCTTGGCGCCGAGACCCTTGACGCCGTCGAGCCGCCCGGACGTGATCGCCTCGCTCAGCGCCGCGGGCGAGTCGATGCCGAAGTCCTCGAACAGCATGATCGCGGTCTTCGGGCCCAGCGTCGGCACCTTGGTCAGCCGCCGCACCCCCTCGGGCACCCGGCCGCGCAGGTCGTCGAGCTGGCGGAAACTCCCGCGTCGCAGGAACTCCTCCATCTTCTTGGCGATCGCCTCGCCGACCCCTGGAACGTCGCGGACGTCGCCCGCCGCGATGTCCTCGGGGAAGCCGGCGATCGCCTTGGCCGCCTTCTGGTAGCTGCGCACCCGGAACGCGTCGCCGCCGGTCAGCGCGAACAGCTCCGCGTACTCGGAGAGTGCCGCCGCCGCCTCGTCGTTAGCCCTAGCCATGACGAACAGCTTAGAGATCCGCCCCGACAATCAGTACCAGGCGATCAGTACCGTCCGAGAGGGGTCAGAAGCGCACCTCGCGCGGACGGTACAGCTCCGTCAGGGCCGTCAGGTCCTTCTCCGACAGCGCCACGCCCACCGCCGCCAGCGCGTCGTCCACGTGCCCGGCCCGCGTGGCGCCCACGATGGGCGCGGTGACGGCCGGCTGGTGGAGCAGCCACGCCAGCGCGACCTGCGCCGCCGGCAGCCCGTGCTCGCGCGCGGTCTCGGCGACCCGCTCCAGGATGAGCCGGTCGTTGTCCGGGTCGTACAGGGCGGCGATGCGCTCGTCGGACCCGGCCCGGGTGGTCGCCCCGGCGGAGCCGGCGCGGGCCAGGACGCCGCGGGCCAGCGGGCTCCACGGGATGACGCCGACACCCTGGTCCGCGCAGAGCGGCAGCATCTCGCGCTCCTCCTCGCGGTAGAGGAGGTTGTAGTGGTTCTGCATGGAGACGAACCGCGTCCAGCCGTTCTCCCGCGCCACGTGCTGCGCCTTGGCGAACTGCCACGCCGCCATGGACGAGGCCCCGATGTAGCGCGCCTTGCCCGCCCTGACCACGTCGTGCAGCGCCTCCATGGTCTCCTCGATGGGCGTCTCGTCGTCCCATCGGTGGATCTGGTACAGGTCCACGTAGTCGGTGCCGAGCCGCTTCAGGGAGGCGTCAATGGCGTCGAGGACGTGCCCCCGCGACAGCCCTCTGGCGTTGACCCCTCTGCCCATCGGGAAGTAGACCTTGGTGGCCAGCACGTAGTCGGAGCGCCTGCGGAAGAGCTTGCGCAGCAGGTTGCCGGTCACGACCTCGCTGGCGCCATGGCTGTAGACGTCGGCCGTGTCGAAGAACGTGACGCCGCCCTCGACGGCCTTGCGGACGAGCGGCTCGGCCGCCTCCTCGTCCAGCGCCCATTTCTCCTCGGCGGGGTCGCCGTAGCTCATCATGCCGAGGCAGACGCGCGAGACCTTCAAGCCCGTGTCACCAAGTCGCCTGTATTCCATGACCGCAACTTTATGACCCGGCGGATGGTTCAAGAAGGCTGGGGGCGGGCAGAGGACCCCGTTCCACACCCGCCATGGGAACTTGCCGGGACCTCCAGCCGACAGCTCCGGCCGAGCGAGAACGCTTTACAGAAGCGGTGACTTCGGGTCGATTGGAGGAGGGAAGACGGACGGTTCGCGCCTCACGCAGCAGCGTATCGGGGGACGGGTGAACGGGTCAGGAGACGAGCGGGTCCCTCGGCTGCGACCGCTCGCGATCCTCCCGTCGTCCCCGCTCGGCATGGCCTGGCTGACGTTGACGGCCGGGCTGGCCGCCGTGACGGTCCCGGTGCAGCGAGGGCTGGCCGGGCCGGGCACGGAGGCGGGGGTGTCGCTCGTGGTCACGCTGACGTTGCTGGCGCTGGTGGGGGTGCACGCGCGGTTCGTGCTGGGGACGCTGGCGCGCGGGCGGGCGGGGTGGTGGCCGGCCGGGGCGCAGGCAAGGCTGACGTACGTGCCGCTGGCGCTGTTCGGGGCGGCGTGGACGCCCGCGTGCGGGCTGCTGGCGGGCTCGCTGCTGCTGGTGGCCGGGCGGATCCGCTCGGTGCCGCTGGCGGTTGCGGCCCTGGGCTGCGGTCCCGTGCTGCTGGCCGCGCCGCGCGAGGGGCTGGTGGACAGGGGATGGGCGCTGGCCGCCCCCGTGCTCGGACTGATGGAGTACGCGCTGGTCAGCCTGGTCGCGCGGACGCAGTGGCTGACCGCCGCCAGGACGGACGCCATCCGTACGACGGTCGCCGAGGAGCGCCGCCGCTTCAGCAGGGACCTGCACGACCTGGTGGGACACCGGCTCACGGTCCTGGTGCTGAAGGCGCAGCTCATCGAGCGGCTGGTGGAGGACGGGAACGCGACGGCCAAGGCGGAGGTCGGCGAGACGCTCCGGCTGCTGCGCACGCTGGCTGGCGACGTGCGCTCGGTCGCCCACGGCGAGCGGCGCTCCTCGCTGGAGGGCGAGCTGAGCTCGGCCCGCGCGCTGCTGGAGTCGGTGGGGGTGCGCTGCGAGATCAAGGTGGCCTGCCGTGACCTGCCGGGGGAGGTGGCCGACGCGCTCACCCACGCCCTGCGCGAGGGCGTCACGAACGTGCTGCGCCACGCCGAGGCCAGCGAGTGCGCCATCCAGCTCCTCGAACGCGACGAGCTGATCCGGCTGTCGATCAAGAACGACGGCGCCCGGCCGGCCCGCAGGAGCGGCGACTCCGGTCAGGGCCTGCGGAACCTCACCGAACGCGTGGCCGGACTGGGCGGCTGGCTGGAGATCACCGCGGTGCGCGCGGGCCAATTCACCTTTTCGGTATATGTGCCGCAGATAAGCAAACGTGTGAAATTCACAAATGCCTATTAGATAAGCACGGCACAGTAATGTCGTGTGTTACTGGAAGATCGCCTTCCGCGTTGTCATTCTTTATTCGAGAACGCACGGGAGGTCGCGCCGGATGGAACTGTATGAGCTGTACTGCCTCGCGGATGCTCGTTTCTACGACACCCTCGAGCACAGCGCCGCGCAGGACGCGGACTTCCCCGTCGCGCGCCGCCCCGTCCCCGCCGGATGGCTGCACGAGACGAGCGAGACCTGGTGCTACTACGCCCCCGGCGGCGAGGCCCCGCTGCCCGCCCAGGGCTGGAAGATCCACGTGTCCGCCAGGCTCGACGACGCCGAGAAGGCCCTGGAGACCGTCTGGGCCTACTGCGTGCCCCGCGGGATCGCCTTCAAGTTCCTGCGCGGAGCGCCGGTGCTGGTCATGCTCAACTCCAAGGCCGCCTCCCGCTCCTCCAGCGGCAAGGTCGTCACCATCTACCCCCGCGACGAGGGGCAGCTCGAACTCGTCCTCAAGGAACTGGACGAGCTGCTGCGCGACGTGCGCGGCCCGTACATCCTGAGCGACCTGCGCTACGCCGGCGGCCCCCTGTTCGTCCGATACGGAGCCTACGCCGAGCGCCACTGCCTGTCCGGCGGCGGCGAGCGGGTCCTGGCCGTCGAGGACGGCGACGGGCGGCTGGTGCCCGACCGGCGCACCGCCACCTTCGAGGTGCCGCCGTGGACGACGCTGCCCGCGTTCCTGCAGCCCCATCTCGCCGCGCGCAACGCCGTGACCACGACCGGCCTGCCGTACGAGATCGAGAAGGTGCTGCACTTCTCCAACGGCGGCGGCGTCTACCTGGGCCGCGACCTGCGCACCGGCGACCGGGTGGTGCTCAAGGAGGCCAGGCCGCACGCCGGCCTCGACGCGGCGGGACGCGACGCCGTGACCCGGCTCGCCCACGAACGCGACATCCTGTGCAGACTGGCCGGGCTGCCCGCCGCGCCCGCGCTGCTCGATTACTTCACTCTCGGCGAGCACCACTTCCTGGTGCAGGAGTTCGTCGACGGGACCACGCTGCAACGCCGCCTGGTGCACAGGTATCCGCTGACCCGGGCCACCTGCGCCCCCGGCGACGTCTCGGGCTACACGGCCTGGGCCATCGACACCCTCGACCGGGTGGAGCGGGCGATCGGCTCGCTGCACGAGCGCGGCGTGGTCTTCGGCGACCTGCACCCCGACAACATCCTGCTCACCGGCAGTGGCCGTGTCGTCCTCATCGACTACGAGGTCGCCACCCTGGCCGAGGAGGGGGCGCGCGCCGCGCTGGCCCACCCGGCGTTCGTGGCGCCCGCCGACCGGCAGGGCACGGACGTGGACACGTACGCGATGGCCTGCTTACGGCTCGGCCTGTTCGCCCCGCAGTGCACGATCATGCTGCCGCTGCACCGCGCCAAGGTCGCCCACCTGGGCGAGATCGTCCGCGACACGTTCGGCTGCGACGTCGGCCCGGCGGTGTCCACGATCGCCGGCGGGTGCCCCGAGGAGGAGATGCGCGCCCTGCCCATGCCGGGCGGCGCCACCTGGCCCGACCTGCGCGAGGCCATGTGCCGCGCCATCACCGCCTCGGCCACGCCCGAGCGCGGCGACCGGCTCTTCCCCGGCGACGTGGCCCAGTTCCGGCCGGGCGGCGGGCTGAACCTCGCCCACGGCGCCGCCGGAGTGCTGTACGCGCTCCACTCGGCCGGCGCCGGGCCGTTCCCCGCCTACGAGAAGTGGCTGCTCGACCGTGCCAGGAAACCCGTGCCCGGCTCGGGGCTGGGGTTCTACGACGGGCTGCACGGCATCGCGTACGTGCTCGACCTGCTCGGACACCGGCAGCACGCGCTCGACGTGCTCGACGTCGCCCTGCGCGAGAACTGGGAACGCCTGGAATCGGCCCTCTACTCGGGCCTGTCCGGCATCGGGCTCAACCTCCTGAACTTCGGCATGGAACGCACCGCCCTGCGGGTGGCCGGCATCTGCGCCGACCGGCTCGGCGGCGCCGAGGACGTTCCCGAGCTCAGCGGCGGCACCCACCCACGGGCCGGGCTCATGCACGGCTCGTCGGGGCCGGCCCTGCTGTTCCTGCACGCCTACGAACGCACCGGCGACCCGGCGCTGCTCGACCTCGCGGCCACCGCGCTGCGGCAGGACCTGCGCCGCTGCCGGGCCGCCGAGGACGGCTCCCTCCAGGTGAACCAGGGCTGGCGGCTGCTGCCGTACCTGGACGAAGGATCCGCCGGCATCGCCCTCGTGCTGGCCCGCTACCTGACCCACCGCGAGGACGAGACCTTCGCGACCGCGCTGCGCGACCTGCGGCTGGTCGCCCGATCCGGGTTCTTCGTCCAGTCCGGGCTGTTCACCGGGCGCGCCGGCGTCATCGCCGCGCTCGGGCCGGACGTCGCGCACGCCCAGATCAAGGGCCTGCGCTGGCACGCGCTGCCGTACGAGGGGGGCCTGGCCTTCCCCGGCGACCAGTTGCTGCGCCTCTCCATGGATTTCGCGACCGGAACGGCAGGCGTCCTGTTCGCCCTCAGCACCGTGATGGGCGACCAGCCGGGACAACTGCCCTTCCACGAGGCCGCCGATCGGCGGCCCGTCCCCACCAGTACCGCGAAGGAGGTGTAACGAATGGTACTTCTCGACCTGCAGGGCCTCGAGACCCCGGCGAGCAGCGACGTCGCCAGCGGCGGCAGCACGCTGACCGCTCTGACCTGCCACTCCGGCAAGCCCAGCAACCTCAGTGTCGCTCTGTGTCACTGACCTCGCGGCAAAGGTCTGTGTCATCGACCTCACGACAGAGGTCGGTCTCACTGACCTCACGACAGAGGTCCCCACGCCGCTCACATCGGCGTGGGGACCTCTACGAGAGCCTTCCATCTTAGAGGAGAAAGCCGTGCGGGCCGCAGACCGGTTGGTGACGAACGCGGTACGGCGCAGCGGCCCGTGGCCCGCCGTCCTGGCGCTCGCCTCGATCGCGGGCGCGGCCGGGGAGCTGGCGCTGCCGTACCTCGCCGGCCGCACGGTCGACTCCTTCGTGTCCGCCGGTTCCCACGTGTCCGCGCGACCCGCGATGACCTGGCTGGTGGCCTGCGCCGTCGTCGTCGCCGGGATCATGCTCTGCGAGAGCGCCGCCGTCTGGGCGCGCGGCGCGAGCTGCGCCCACGCCGCCGCCCGGCTCCGCTCGTCCGCGCTGCGGCACGTCCTGGGCGCGGGACCGGCCGCCACCCGCCGCTTCCCCGAGGGCGAGCTGGTCACCCGCGCCGGCCTGAACGCCGAGGAGGCGGGACGCGCGCCCGAGTCCGTCACCGGCGCGCTCGCGCTGCTGGTCCCCACCGTGGGCGCACTGGTGGCGCTCACCCTCATCGACCCCGTGCTGACCGTCACCCTCGTCGCCGGGATCGCCCTGATCCTGCTCGTCCTGCGCGCGTTCCTGCGCGCCACCACCGCCATCGCGGGGGGCTACCAGGAGGTGCAGGGCGAGATCGCCGCCCGGCTGGTGGACGCCCTGAGCGGGGCGCGCACGATCGCCGCCGCCGGCACCGCCGGCCGCGAGACGCGCCGGGTGCTCGGGCCTCTCGACCGGCTGCGCCGGCACGGCATGGAGCTGTGGCGGGCCAACGCCTCCGCCGGCGTCCGCGCGGGACTGGTCGTCCCGCTGGTGGAGGTGGCGGTGCTCGCGGCCGGCGGACTGCGGCTGGCCTCGGGCACGCTGACGATCGGGGAGCTGTACGCGGCCGCCAGGTACGCGGTGCTGGGCGCGGCGCTCAGCACGGCGCTCGGTCATGTCGGCGGCCTGGCCAGGGCCCGCGCGGCGGCGGCCCGGGTCGCCGAGCTGTTCGAGCTGCCCCTCACTCGCCACGGCGCGCTGGAGCTGCCTGCGGGCCGGGGGACGGTGGAGTTCTGCGGCGTCCGCACGCCCGGACTGTCGGTGGACGGGCTGGTGATCCCCGGCGGGTCGGTCACGGCCGTCGTGGGGCGTTCCGGGGCGGGCAAGTCGCTGCTCGCCGCACTCGCGGCCCGGCTGGCCGACCCCGCGCGGGGGACGGTCCTGCTGGACGGGGTGCCGCTGCGCGAGCTGGACCGGGTGTCGCTGCGGCGGGCGGTCGGGTACGCGTTCGAGCGGCCCGTGCTGGTCGGCGACACGGTGGGGGAGGCCATCGGGCTCGGCGCTCTTCACCTCGATGCCCCTCGGATCGGCGGGCGGCCCGAGGGCGGGCGGCTCGGAGATTGGCGGTCCGAGGGCGGGCGGCTCGGGGACGGGCGGCCTGGGGATCGGCGGCCCGAGGGCGGGCGGCTCGGGGATCGGCGGCCCGGGAGCGGGGGGTTCGTGGCTTTTGAGCGGATCTCCGAAGCGGCCGTGGCCGCTCGCGCCGACGCCTTCGTACGGCGCCTGCCCGCCGGCTACGCCACCCCCCTCTCCGACGCCCCCCTGTCCGGCGGCGAACGCCAGCGGCTCGGCCTGGCCAGAGCCTTCGCCCAGGGAGAACGCCTCCTGGTGCTCGACGACGCCACCTCCAGCCTCGACACCGTCACCGAACGCCAGATCGGCGCCGCCCTCACCGCCGACGTCCGGGGCCGCACCCGGATCATCGTCGCCCACCGGCTCGCCACGGCCGCCCAGGCGGACCGGGTCGTCTGGCTGGACGACGGCACGGTCCAAGGCCACGCCCCCCACCACGAACTGTGGCGCGACCCCCGCTACCGGGCCGTCTTCCAGGGAGGCGCGCCGTGAAGCCGCTGCCCCTTTCAGGGGGGCGTCCTGCCAGGTCGCTGCCCCTTTCGAGGAGGCGGGCTGTCAGGCCGCTGCTCCGGCGGGCGTTGCTGCGCCGGCCGTACGCGCTGGTGCGGCTGTGCCTGTGGTCCGTCCTGGAGGCGGCGCCCGCGTTCCTCATCGGGAACGCCGTCGCCCGCGCCATCGAGGACGGCTTCGTGGCGGAGCGCCCCGCCACGGGGCTGGCCTGGCTGGCGGCGCTCGGCTGCGCGTGGCTGGTCGCGGCCGTCGCCGCCCGCCAGGTCGTTCTCGCCGTGGCGGCCCTCGCCGAGCCGTTCCGCGACGACCTGCTGACCCGCGTCGTCAGCGGCGCCCTGCGCCACGCCGGCACGCCCGCTGGCACTGCGGCTGACACTGCGGCGGTCACCCGGGCCGGGCTTCAGGTCGAGCTGGCCAGGGACGCGTTCGCGGCCGTGGTCACGACCGTGCGCGGGTTCGTGTTCACGGTGGTCAGCGTCGTGCTGGGGCTGCTCACGCTGGCACCCGCCGCGGCGTTGCTGGTGCTTCCTCCGTTCGTGGCCGGGCTTGTGCTGTTCCTGGCGTCGCTGCCCGCTCTGGCGCGGCGGCAGCGGGACTTCCTGCTGGCCGACGAACGGCTCGCCGAGTCGATGACGGCCGCCGCCCGCGGGTTGCGCGACATCGCGGCCTGCGGCGCGGAGGACCACGTGGGGGCCGGGCTGGCCGCGCGGGTGGACGCCCAGGCGTCCGCGGCGCGCGGCCTGGCCCGGGTCACCGCCGTCCGCACGGTCGCGCTCGCCGTCGGCGCGTGGCTGCCCGTGGTGCTCGTGCTGGCCGGGACGCCCTGGCTGCTCGGCGGCGGCGCGGGGGCCGGAGTGGTGGTGGGGGCGCTCGCGTACGTCACGCAGTCGCTGGCGCCCGCGCTGAACGGCCTGGTCCAGGGACTCGGCGTCAGCGGCGTCAGCCTGGTCGCCACCCTGCGCCGCATCACCGCCTCCGCCCCCGACGAACCGCGTGCCCTGGAGGAGCCGCCCACCTCCGACGGGCCCCCCACCTCCGACGGGCCGCCCGCCCCGGAGGGGGCGCAAGCCCCCGCCTCGCTGGGGTCGCCGCGTGGAGGCGACGTGCGGTTGCGCGGGGTCTCGTTCGCGTACGGCCAGCACTCCTCGCCCGTCCTCGACCGCCTCGACCTCGACATCCCCCAGGGCGACCACCTGGCGGTCGTCGGCCCGAGCGGCGCCGGCAAGTCCACCCTGGCCGCCCTGATCAGCGGGCTGCTCCGGCCGGACTCCGGCGAGATCCGCGTCGGCGGGGTGCCCGCAGACCAGGCGCCTCCGTCCGCGCGGGTGCTGATCCCGCAGGAGGCGTACGTGTTCCGCGGCACGCTCCACGAGAACCTGGCGTACCTGAGCGACGCCACCCCCGGCCGGATCAAAGCCGCCATGGCCCTGCTCGGCGCCACCGGCCTCGGGGCGGGGCTCGACGCCCAGCTCGACGCCCAGCTCGATCCGGGCGCGCTGTCGGCCGGGCAGCGACAGCTCGTCGCGCTCGTCCGCGCCTACCTGGCCCCCGCGCCCCTGGTCATCCTGGACGAGGCCACCTGCCACCTCGACCCGGCGGCCGAGGCGCGGGTGGAGGAGGCGTTCGCGCGGCGGGGCGGCACGCTGGTCGTGGTCGCCCACCGCCTCACGTCCGCCGCGCGCGCCCGCCGCATCCTGCTCATGGACGCGGGCCGGGCCGTGGCGGGCACGCACGACGAGCTGGTTCGCGTCTCCCCGACCTACGCCGACCTGGCCGGTCACTGGCATCCGGAGCCCGTGTCATGAAATATCCGGACGCTGAGCGGCTGCCGCTCGTCGAGAACCTCCACGGCCACTTCGTCCCCGACCCCTACCGCCGGCTGGAGGACCCCGCCGACCCCGCCACCCGCGCCTGGCAGGCCGCCCAGGACGAGCTGTGGCGCCGCCACGCCGCCCGCCTCCCCCTCCGCGAGCACTTCCGCGAGCGCCTGGCCGCGCTCAGCGACACCGGGACGAGCACCCCGCCCGTGTGGCGCGGCGAGCGCCGCTTCCACCTGGCGCGGTCCGCGGGGCAGGAGCATCCCGTCCTGTACTGCGACGACCGGGTCCTGCTCGACCCCATGGCGCTCGACCCGACCGGCCTGACCACGCTGGACGACTGGCAGCCGGACCGGTCGGGGCGGCTGCTGGCGTACCAGCTGTCGAGGAGCGGGGACGAGCGGGCGAACCTGTACGTGATGGACGTCGGGACGGGCGAGCGCGTGGACGGCCCGATCGGCGGCTGCCGCTACTCGCCGGTCGCCTGGCTGGCCGACGGCTTCTTCTACGTACGCTTCCACCAGGGGGTCCACCTGCGCAGGAACGGCCGCGACGTGCCGGTCCTCAGCCGGGGCGCGCTCTCGTACGGGCTGCAGACCAGTGCCGACGGCCGCTGGCTGGTGATCTCGGCGGGCACCCCGGCCAGGAACGACCTCTACCTCGCCGACGTCTCCGGCGGCCTCCCCGGACGCCTGCGCGTCGTGCAGGAGGGCGTGGACGCGCGCACCGCGGCGGCGGTGGGGCCGGACGGGCGCCTGTACGTCGTCACCGACCGCGACGCTCCCCGGCGCCGCCTCTGCGTGGCCGACCCGGCCGACCCCGGCCGGTGGAAGGACCTTGTGCCGGAGGACCCCGAGGCGGTGCTGGGGGCGTTCGCGCTGCTGGACGGCGGGCGGCTGCTCGTCGCGCGGACCCGGCACGCGGTCGGCGAGATCGCCGTCCACGACGCCGCCACCGGCGGGCGCCTGGGCATGGTCCCGCTGCCGGGCAGCGGCTCCGTCGCCTCGCTGATCTCCCGGCCGGGCGGCGGGCACGAGGCGTGGTTCGCCTACACGGACGCGGTCACCCCGGCCGAGGTCTGGCGGTACGACGCCCGCACGGGCACGACGACCCGCTGGCCCGCCAACGGCGGCACCGACCCCGCCGACGACGGCAGCGCCCCCTCCGACGGCCGCACCGGCTCCGCGAACGGCCGCACCGGCACCTCCGGCGGCCGCGCGGGCGGGACGCCGGTGGAGAGTCACCACCTCACGTGCACCTCCGCCGACGGCACCCCCGTCCGCATGGTCGTCGTCGCCCGCCCCCACCCCGGCGGCCCGCGACCGGCCATCCTGACCGGGTACGGCGGGTTCGGGATGTCGCTCACCCCCGGCTACGCGGCCGACTCCCTCGCCTGGGTCGAGGCCGGCGGCGTCCTGGCCGTGGCGAACCTGCGCGGCGGCGGCGAGGAGGGTGAGCGGTGGCACCGCGACGGCATGCTCGACCGCAAGCAGAACGTCTTCGACGACTTCACCGCCGCCGCCGCGAAGCTGGTCGCCGACGGCTGGACCACCCCCGGCCGGCTCGCCGTCTGGGGCGAGTCGAACGGCGGGCTGCTGGTGGGGGCGGCCCTGACGCGGCGGCCGGAGCTGTTCGCGGCCGTGGTGTGCTCGGCGGGGCTGCTCGACATGGTCCGGTACGAACGGTCGGGGCTGGGGGCGTCCTGGACCGGCGAGTACGGCTCCGCCTCCGACCCGCGGCAGCTGGGCTGGCTGCTGGGATATTCGCCGTATCACCACGTACGAGCGGAGATCGACTACCCCGCGACGCTGTTCACGGTGTCGGCGGCCGACTCGCGGGTGGACCCGATGCACGCCCGCAAGATGTGCGCGGCCCTGCAGTGGGCCACGGCGGGGAAGCGGCCGGTCCTGCTGCGGCACGAGCGCGACGTCGGGCACGGGGCGCGGGCGGTCAGCCGCTCGATCGAGCTGGCCGCCGACGTGCTGGCGTTCGCGGCGGCGCACACGGGCCTGACGCCCCCCGCCTGCTGAGACAGACGCGCTGAAAGGGGCTCAGATCCAGCCCTCCTCGCGGCAGATCCGGATCGCGTCGATCCGGCTGCGCGCCCCCAGCTTGGCCGTGCTCCGGTACAGGTAGTTGCGGACCGTTCCCTCCGCGAGGAACAGCGCCGCGGCGATCTCCGCCACGGTCGCCCCTTCGGCCGCCGCCACCATCACGTCCAGCTCGCGGTCCGTCAGCGGCGCGTCCGGCGGGCTCATCGCGGCGATGGCCAGCTCCGAGTCGATGACCCGCTCGCCGTCCGCCACCCGCCGGATGGCGTCCGCGAGCCGTCCGGGCGGCGCGTCCTTGGCCATGAACCCGCGCACGTGCGCCTCCAGCGCCCGCTTGAGCAGCCCGGGCGTGCCGACGCCGGTGAGGATGAGCACGTTGCAGTCCGGCACCTTCTCGTGCAGCTCGCCCGCGGCCTCCAGCCCGTCCTTGCCGGGCATCGAGATGTCGATCACCGCGACGTC
Source organism: Nonomuraea rhizosphaerae (assembly GCF_019396405.1). Lineage (GTDB taxonomy): Bacteria > Actinomycetota > Actinomycetes > Streptosporangiales > Streptosporangiaceae > Nonomuraea > Nonomuraea rhizosphaerae. The sequence goes on from NZ_JAHKRL010000087.1 coordinate 23,642, forward strand.
GGGCCGCACGGCGGCGGCGGTGGCGAGGATCCTGTCGCCCCGATCCACCTCGGCGACGACCTCGATGTCCTCCTCGTACGCCAGCAGCGCCACGATCGCCCCACGCACCAGGTGCATGTCCTCGGCGAGCAAGGTCCGGATCACTGTCGTCCTCGTAGGTCGGCCGGCAAGCCTGAGCGCCCTCAAGTCTGACGCATCCGGGATCGGGTGAAAAGCAGATGTCACCGGCCGGTCGCGGCCAGAAGTTCCGTCTGGTCAGGGATGGTGGGAACGGTCCGCGACTCCCGGGTTCCGAGCGCTCACGGGCCCAGGCGCGGGGTGATCATCGTCACCCCCGGCACGCTGCCGATCGAGGCCAGCGCCTTGCCCGCGTCGACAAGCCCGATGGTCCTGGTGACGAGTTGGTCGGGGTGCAGGATCCCGGCCCTGATCATCTCCATCATCGGCGCGTACGCGTGCGCGGCCATGCCGTGGCTGCCGAGCAGCCGCAGCTCGTGGCCGATCACCCGGTCCATCGGCACCGGCGTCGCCCCGCCGGGCAGCAGCCCGACCTGGACGTGCCGGCCGCGGCGGCGCAGGCTCTCGACCGAGGCGGCGCAGGTCCGCGCGCTGCCCAGCGCGTCGATGGACACGTGCGCCCCGCCCCTGGTCAGCTCCCTGACCTGGGCGCCCACGTCACCGGCCGAGCCGTCGACGAAGTGGGTGGCGCCCGCCTGCTCGGCGAGCTGGAGGGCGTCGGTGCTGACGTCGACGGCCACGACGCGCGCCCCGGCCGCCGTGGCGATCATGACGGCGGACAGGCCGACGCCGCCGCAGCCGTGCACGGCCACCCACTCGCCCGGCCGTACCTCGCCCACCTGCGCGACGGCCCGGAAGGCGGTGGCGAAGCGGCAGCCGAGGCCGGCCGCGGTCACGTAGGCCATCTCCTCGGGGACGTGGATGAGGTTGACGTCGGCGTGGTCGACGGCCACGTATTCGGCGTAGGAGCCCCAGTGGGTGAAGCCGGGCTGCGTCTGCCGTTCGCACACCTGGTGCTCGCCGGCGGCGCAGGACGTACAGGTGCCGCAGGCGCAGATGAACGGGACGGTCACCCGCGCCCCGGGCAGCCAGCCGCGCACGTCGGCGCCGACCGCCTCCACCACGCCCGCCAGCTCGTGACCGGGAACGTGCGGCAGGACCCTGATGTCCGGGTCGTGCCCCTGCCAGCCGTGCCAGTCGCTGCGGCACAGCCCCGTCGCCTCGACCCTGATCACCGCCCCGTGCCGAGAGGGGGACGGGTCGGGCAGCTCGCGCAGGTCGAGCTCCCCTCCGAACAGGTCAAACGCAACGGCTCGCATCTCATGAGCTTAGGGTCAACTGCCGCAACTCGCGCAAGGCCCGGTGCGAGGCGGAGCCCGGTTCGGCGGTGTAGAGGACCAGGCGCAGGTCCTCGCGGTCGGGGACGGCGAGGACCTGGCAGTTCGTCACGATCTCGCCTACGGCGGGATGGACGAGGCGTTTGACGTGCTCCCTGCGCATCTGCACCTCGTGCCTGGCCCACACCTGGGCGAACTCGGGGCTCAGCGCGAGCATCTCGGCGACCAGCGCGCGCAGCTCGGGGTCGTCCGGGTAGCGGCCCGCCGCCGCCCGCAGGTCGGCCACGGCGCCGCGGGCGAAGCGGCCCCGGTCCTCGTCGCCGAGGAACTCGCCGATGTCGGGGGAGCGGTAGATCCAGCGGATGACGTTCAGGTCGCCGGGCGCGCGGGCGGCGAGGTCGCCCATGACCGCGCTGGCCAGAGGGTTCCAGGCGAGGATCTCGTACTTGGCGTCCACCACGTACGCGGGCACCTCCTCCAGGTACGAGATCAGGTGCAGGATCGGCTCCGGCACGTCCCTCCTGATGCGCGGCGGGTCGAGCGCCTGCCCCGCCAGGTTGAACAGGTGGGTGCGCTCGTCCTGGGTCAGCATGAGCGCCCTGGCCATCGCGCCGAGCACCTGGCGCGACGGGTGCGGCCCGCGGCCCTGCTCCAGCCGGATGTAGTAGTCGATCGACATGCCCGCGAGCTGCGCGACCTCCTGCCGGCGCAGGCCCGGCGTGCGGCGGCGGCCGCCGTCCGGCAGCCCGACGTCCCGCGGCCCGACGCGGGCGCGCCTGCTGCGGAGGAACTCGGCGAGTTCTTTGCGGTTCATCCCTCCATCTTCCGTCCGTCCGGGCGACGGTGGGTGGTACCGCTGATCCCAGCCTGCGCGGGTCTCTCCCGGTACCCGCCCGGTCGGCGCGAGCGTGGCAGGCATGACGACGACTGCACTCATCACAGGTGCCAACAAGGGAATCGGCTTCGAGATCGCGCGGCTGCTCGGCGAGCGCGGCGTCACCGCCATCGTGGGGGCGCGCGACGAGGAGCGCGGCAGGGCCGCCGCGGAGCGGCTCGGGCAGCCGTACGTGCCGATCGACGTGACCGACCCGCAGAGCGCCGAGGCGGCGGCCAAGTGGATCGAGCGGGAGCACGGCGGCCTCGACATCCTGGTGAACAACGCGGGCATCGCGATCTTCCAGGAGGACGAGCGGCCCTCCGCGATCCCGGCCGAGGTGTTCAGGCAGGTGTACGAGACGAACGTGTTCGGCGTGGTCACCGTGACCAACGCGATGCTGCCCCTGCTGCGCGGGTCGCGGGCCGCGCGGATCGTGAACATGTCGAGCGAGCTGGGGTCGATGACCCTGGCCCTCGACCGGGGCACCCACTACTGGGACACCAACCTGGCCGCCTACAACTCCTCCAAGAGCGCGCTCAACATGATCACCGTGTCGTACGCCAAGGAGCTCATGGACACCCCGATCAAGGTGAACGCGGCCTGCCCCGGCTACTGCGCCACCGACCTCAACGCCCACACCGGCTTCCGCACGCCCGAGCAGGGCGCGGCCATCGCGGTGAAGCTCGCGACCCTGGACGAGGACGGTCCGACCGGCTCCTACCTGCACGACGACGGCACACTGCCCTGGTGAGGTGTGGAGGGAACCAACCAGGACAGATACCGGTGCATGGGACAAGATCTAGATAAAGAGCGATTTTCTGAGGCAGAGTACGCGCGCTTCGGAGAGCGTCTCCACGACCAGCTCGGCGTGCTGCGCGAGCTGCTCGGCACGCCGGGGTTCGGCCAGGGCCCGACGACGATCGGCGCGGAGCTGGAGCTGTTCCTCGTGGACGAGAGGGGCCGCCCCCTGCCCCGCAACGCCGAGGTGCGCGACGCCCTCGACGATGACCGGGTGGTGCTGGAGCTGGGCCGCTTCAACCTGGAGGCCAACCTGACCCCGCTGCCGCTGGAAGGGCAGCCGTTCGAGCAGCTCGGCGCGGAGGTGCAGGAGGCGATCACCAAGGTGGACCGCGCCGCCGGTCAGGCCGTCGAGGGTGGCGGCGCGGTGCCCATCGGCATCCTGCCCACCCTGGACCCCGACCACTTCACCAAGGACGCGATCAGCGACCAGAACCGCTACCGGGCCCTGAGCCGCGGCCTGCGGCGGCTGCGACTGGAGCCGTTCCTGGTCAAGATCGACGACCTGGAGCTGGCGGTCGAGGACGTCATCCTGGAGGCCGCCAACACCTCCTGGCAGGTGCACGTGCGCACGCCGCCGGAGCGGTTCGCCCGGCTGTTCAACGCGGCCCAGCTGGCCACCGGGCCGGTGCTGGCCGCGTGCGGCAACTCGCCGTTCTTCCTGGGCCGGCACCTGTGGGAGGAGACCAGGATCGCGCTCATGGAGGAGGCGGCCGACGACCGCGACGTGGAGCGGCGCTACCGCAAGGACGGCCGGGTCACCTTCGGCTCCGACTGGGTGCGCGAAGGGGCCTACGAGCTGTTCGAACGCTACGTCAACGACTACGACCCGGTGCTGCCCGACCTGTCCGACGACGCCGGGCCGCACGAGGTGCCGGAGCTGCGGCTGCACCAGGGCACCATCTGGCAGTGGAACCGGCCCGTCTACGACCCGGCCGACGGCGGCCACCTGCGCGTCGAGATGCGCGCCCTGCCCGCGGGGCCCTCGTGCGCGGACATGGCGGCCAACTCGGCGTTCCTGCTCGGGCTGACGCTGTCGCAGGCGGAGCGGGACCTGACCGGGTACATGTTCGCGGAGGCGTACCAGAACTTCTACCGCGCCGCCATGCACGGGCTGGACGCCAAGCTGTCGTGGCCCGGCAGGGACGGCGAGTTCCAGGCCGCCGACCTGGTGCTGGAGCTGCTGCCGGAGGCCAGGGAAGGGCTGCTGGCGGCCGGGGTGTCGCCGTCCGACGCTGACGGCGCGCTCGACGTCGTCCGGCAACGGACACGGCTGCGCCGTACCGGAGCGGTGTGGCAGCGTGAAACGCTGGCCCAGGTGGACGGCGACCGGGAACAGCTCGTGCGGCGCTATCGCGAGCTGGCCCTGACGGGGCAACCCGTGCATACGTGGCGTTGAATCGAACTTCCGCGTTTCCTGGGCCGTCCTACACAGGAAAGAGCCGGAAGAGCGAGGAAAGTATGGCAACGGGGATAGTTCCTACAGACAAGACGCCTTTCACGTTAAGGCGGGCGACGGGGACGCTGGCCGAGGGGGCGGCCAAGCTGGCCGCCGCCATCCGCAGCGCGTCGGTCGAGAGCGTGCTGGCCAACGCCAACAGGACGGCCGTGCGCAAGGGCGCCACGGGGGCGCTGGGCTCGATGAGCCCCAAGCCCCTCGACTGGTACGCCTTCGACTCCGGCGACCAGGAGACCACCGACTGGTACCCGCAGGGGCTGACCTGCGGCGAGGACTCCGGCTCGGTGAGCGTGCCGGTCTTCGTGGCGAGCTGGTACTTCAAGCCGTTGCCGCCGGTCGTCGAGCGCGGGATCAGGGTGACGTTCCTCAGCCCGAAGACGCTGAAGTACCAGCACGCGCTGCTGGTCGAGGCCAAGCCCGACGGGTCGTACGGGGCGATCAACATCCACGCGGGCGGCGTCGCCTGGCACGGCGACCTCCTCTACGTGGCCGACACGAGCAGGGGCCTGCGCGTCTTCGACCTGCGCCAGGTGCTCGACCTGCGCACCGCCCAGAGCGATCTGGGCGATCCGAAGCGCATCGGCCGCCAGGGCGGCAAGTTCCACGCCTTCGGCTACCGGTACGTGATCCCGCAGTGCGACGCCTGGCGCGTGACCGGCACGGACACCCGCTTCTCCTTCGTGTCGATCGATCGCAGCACCAGCCCGCACACGCTGATCACCGGCGAGTACCTGGAGAACGACCCCAACGGCCGCGCCGTCCGCTACGACCTGCCCCTGACCGGCACGCCCAGGGACGCGTTCGTCATGAGCCAGAAGAAGATCCAGGGCGGGCTCTCCCACGGCGGCAAGTGGTACCTGAGCCAGGCCGCGAACGGCACCACCAACGGCAAGCTGTTCGTGGCCACTGCGGGCACCGTGGTCACCCGGCCGTTCCCGATCGGGCCCGAGGACCTGACCGTGCAGGGCGGCCGCTTGTGGAGCGTCACCGAGTTCAAGAACAAGCGGATCGTCTTCGCCGTCGCGCTGTGACCTTTGCCCCGCTTGCCCTCAGTCCTTGAGGTGCTGGTAGAGCAGCTCGCGGTAGCGGCGGTCGAAGGCGTCGTAGCGGGCCCGCAGCCGGCCGCCGGGCCAGTCCGCCGGCAGCAGCTCCGCGGGCAGCAGCGGGTCGGACAGCAGGTGGCGCACGACCGCCGCCGACACCAGGAACCCGTCCGGCAGCCCCTCGGCCTTGTCCAGCGCGTCCTCCAGCCGGCGCGCCTCGGCGGCCCAGCCGTCGAGGTCCCACAGCAGCGGCGTCGGGTCGCGGTGCGGGCGGCCGTCGACCAGCGTGCACTGCGCGGTGACGATCTCCGGCCACTCGCGCAGCAGGTTCGCCGGGCGCAGCCAGGTGCCCTCGCGCAGCTCGGCCAGGCGCAGCGCGGTCATCGTGTGCCGGAAGGCGGCCCGGTCGGCGGGCGCGCGCCGCTCGGCGGTGACGACGGCGATCTCCCAGGTGCCGTCCCACGGCCTGGTGTGCGGGTCGCGGCTCTCGTCCTGCCTGCTCTGGCGCTCGACGAGCCGCTCGGAGAGCGTGTAGCGGCCGCTGGACTGCACCAGGTCGCCGGCCGCCACCATGCGGGACAGCGCCACGCGTACGGTGCCCTCGGCGATGCCGAACAGCGCGCCGATGCGCACCAGGTGGCGGGCGGCGAGCTGGGGCGGGTGGGAGCCGAGCAGCGCGCTGAGCACGGCCGACCGGGCACTGAGATTATTACGCTCTTCCATCGCGTGTCGAGTATATGTAATGTCCGAGGCATGGGGCGCTATCTCATCGAACCGTTCGACAGCAGCGACCGTTACGCGACCGAGCGCTACCAGGGCGCTATCGGGCGTAACTGGTGGAGCTGCGATCCTACGCTGCAACTGCTCATGCGGCGGCACCTGGGCGAGGGCTACGCCTGGGCCGAGCCGCACCTGGAGAGACTGGGCGCGCTGATGGGCGGAACGATCGCCGAATGCGCCGAGCTCACCGACCGTGACCCGCCACGCCTGGAGAAGTACGACAAGTGGGGCAGGGACATCAGCGAGGTCGTCATGCCGCCGTCCTTCGAGACGGCCAGGCGCGCCCTCATGGCGAACAACTTCACCTCCCCGGACTTCACCGCCGAGGCCCGCTCGAACGGGGCGAACCCCTCCGCGCTCGCCGCGGCCTGGACGTACCTGCTGGACCAGGCCGACATCGGGATGGGCTGCGCGCTCGGCACGGGCGGCGACATGGTGGTCTCACTGGCCGAGAAGCACGCGCCGCCGGACGTACGCGATCGGGTGCGGGAGATCTTCGCCAACGGCTTCTACTCCGGCGAGGCCGCTCAGATGTTCACCGAACGGACCGGCGGCTCCGACCTGGCCGCGCTGGAGGCCACGGCCGTGCCGTCGGGGGAGGCGTGGCTGCTGTCCGGGTTCAAGTGGTTCGCCTCCAACGCCAACGGGTCCGCCTTCGTGGTGCTCGCCCGGCGGCCCGAGGGGGCGGTCGCGCCGTTCCTCGTGCTGTGGGAGCGCCGTGACGGCTCCCGCAACGGGGTGCGGATCAGGCGGCTCAAGGACAAGCTCGGCACCAGGTCGGTGGCCTCGGCCGAGGTGGAGTTCACCGACGCGGAGGCGTTCCCGCTGGCCGGGACCGGCTCCGGCGCCGGCTCCGGGCTCGGCACCATGATGAGGCTCACCAACGCCTCCCGGCTGGGCGTGGCCATGATGGGCCTCGGCGTCGCCAGGCGGGCGCTGGCCGAGTCGCTCTGCTACGCCAGGGCGCGCGAGGCGTTCGGGCGCCCGCTCGCCGAGCAGCCGCTGATGCGCCGCAAGCTGAGCGAGCTGATCGTCGAGGTCGAGGCCGTCCAGGCGCTGGTCTTCGACGGCCACGTCGAGCCGCGGCTGCGCATCGCGCCCGCGCTGATCAAGCTGCGGGCGGCCAGGCTCGGCGTGACCGCCGCCAGCGACGCCGTCGAGGTGCACGGCGGCAACGGCTACATCGAGCAGTGGCCCGTCGCCAGGCTGCTGCGCGACGCCCAGGTCAACCCGATCTGGGAGGGCGGCGACAACATCCTCTGCCTCGACGTGCGGCGCGCCATGCTCAAGGAACAGGCCCACCTGCCCTTCCTCGACCGGCTGCGCTCGCTGGCCCGCTCCGAGCAGGTCCGGCAGGCGATCGACGACCTGGAGAAGGCGGTGACCGCCTGGCAGGCGCTGGACGACGAGACGGCCGAGGCGCGGCTGTACCCGCTGGCCCAGTTCATGGCCGACGTCTACGCCGCCGCGCTGCTGGAGGACCAGGCCACGTGGGGGCTCGACGACGGGCGCAAGGCGCTCGTCGCCCGCCTGTACGCCGAGGCGCACCTGGCCGACCGGGGGCCGCTGCGCGGCATCGACGCCCCGCCCGCCGACCACTTCGACACCCTTGTGGAGGGCGCCTTCGCCTGACCCTGCCCCTGACCCGGGCCCGGCCCCTGCCCCCGACCCGGACTTTGCCTCAGCCGACCGCCCGCCGTACGCTCGCGTTTCGCCGACCATCGCATCACGGAGGCAGGCATGACCGTACGCATCGAGCGAGAAGGCCAGGTCACGACCGTAGTGCTGAGCAGGCCGGAGGTCCGCAACGCGGTCGACCGCAAGACCGCCGACGCGCTGGCCGACGCGTTCCGCGACTTCGAGGAGTCCGACGCGTCGGTGGCCGTGCTCTGGGGCGAGGGGGGCGCGTTCTGCGCCGGGGCCGACCTCAAGTCGCTCGACAACCACGTCAGCGAGGACGGCGGCGGGCCGATGGGGGCGACCAGGAT
>NZ_JAHKRL010000088.1 GCF_019396405.1 Nonomuraea rhizosphaerae
GCACGCCCGCCCGTACCGGGGCCTGGCCGTCGGCGACCAGCACGCGGACCACGCCCCGCCCCTGGCGCCGGGCAGGCTGGCGGCCAGCAGCCAGCCGCCGTCCTCGTCGGGGCCGGCGGTGAGGGTGCCGCCGAGCGCGCGGACGCGTTCGCGCATCCCGGCCAGGCCGCGCCCGGAGGAGGGCAGCCGCTGGACGGTGGTCGGCGGGCGGCCGTTGCGGATCCGCACGGCCAGCCCGTCGCCCGCCGCGGGGTCGGCGACGGTGACGTCGACGTCGACGCGGGTGCCGGGGCCTGCGTGTTTGAGCACGTTCGTGAGACCTTCCTGGACGATGCGGGCCGCGGAGGCGCGGGCCACGAGGGGGGCTTGCGCGGTGGCGGGGTCGAGGTTCAGCTCGACCAGGAGCCCGGCGGCGCTCATCCGCTCGGCCGACTCGCGGACGACCTCGGCCGGGTCGGCGAGCATGTCGGGGGCGCGGCTGGAGGCCCGGTCGGAGGCGCGGTCGGGAGCGCGGTCGGGGTCGCGCAGCAGGTCGAGCAGGCCGCGCAGGTCCTCCAGCACCTGGTGACCGGTCTCGCGGATGTCGGTGAGCGCGTCGGCGACGGGCCCGTCGGGCGCGGCGTAGCGGGCGGCGCCGGCCCGCAGGACCATGGCGCCGACGTGATGGGCGACGATGTCGTGGACCTCGCGGGCGATGTTCTCGCGCTCGGCGAGCTGGTCGGCGCGCACCCGCGCCACCGCCAGCGCCGCGGACTCGCGCAGGCGCAGCCGCTCGGCGTCGGCGGCGGCCTGCCGGACGCCCAGGTAGCGGCCGATCGCGACGGGCGCGACCACCAGGGCCATCAGGATGACGACGCGGAACGGGGTGACCTCGGTGGACGGCTGGACGATCGCCACCGACGCCAGCACCGTGCAGGTCAGGTAGGTGACGGCGATCCACATCCACGAGGCGACCCGCATGGCGAAGACGCCGAGCACGATGAAGCACAGGATCATGCACGTGTTGACGGCCTCGGGCAGGTACTGGTCGGCGGCGATGAGCAGCGCGCCCTGGACGATGAACACCAGCCCCGGCAGGCGGCGCGCCACCCCGAGCGACAGCCCGGCGAAGACGGCGGCCAGGCCGACGACCCAGACGGGCTGGCCGCCGCTGTGCCAGTCGGTCCAGGTGCTGACCACGGTGAAGGCCGCGCCGCCGCCGGCCAGCAGCACGTCGGGGGTGAGGTCGGAGTCCTCCAGCCGGCCGGCCGGCCCGCGCAGGTACAGGCCGATGAGGGCGGGCAGCGTGGGCAGCAGCACGGAGTAGGCCCAGGCGTTCCTGGTGAACGCGATGCCGGGGTCGGCCAGGTTGACGGCCGTCGCGGCGACGGCCACGCCCAGCGACAGGGAGGTCCAGCGCCAGGTGGAGCGGTTGGCGACCACGCCGAGCGAGATGCACAGCAGCATCTGGGCGGTGTTGGAGGTGAACGACTCCACCTGGTCGGTCAGGACGAGCAGCGCGGCGAGGTAGAACGTCACCGGGACCGGCCGGTGCCTGAGGAAGGCCAGGGGCGCCCCCACGGCCACGGCCATGGGGATCACGTCGTCGCCGAAGAGGCGCGTGCCGCCGCTCTTGCCCGAGAGCAGCAGGTCGAGAGCGGTTCCCGAGGCCGCGAGGAGGAGGTCGAGCGGCACGCCACGCCAACGCATGACCGCAACGTTATCCGGCGGGTATGGTGTATCTAGTCCTCCGCCAGGAGGATGCGGCCTCCTCCTAGTGGCCGTAGCGTCGGCCCCTCGGCGGAAGGACGTGGCGTAGGCACGCCCCTACGATCTTGCCATGCCCAACGACACCGCTCTTCTGCTCGGCCAGTTCCTGCGGGCCCCGGCCACCATCGGCGCGATCGTCCCCAGCTCCCGGCGGCTGGCGGCGGCGGTCTGCGCGCCGGTGCCCGAGCGCGGGGAGCCGATCGTCGTCGAGATCGGGCCCGGGACGGGGCCGTTCACCGCGGAGATCCAGCGCAGGCTCGACGGGCGCGGCCACCATCTGGCCGTGGAGCTCAACGAGAGGATGGCGGCCCTGCTGGCCGAGCGCTTCCCGGCCGTGGAGGTGGTGCACGGCGACGCGGCCAAGCTCACCGGGCTGCTGGCCGAGCGGGGCCTGCACCGGGCGGACGTGCTGATCAGCGGCCTGCCGTGGGCGGCCTTCCCCAGCTCGTTGCAGACCGACCTGATGGACGCGGTGACGGCGGCGATGAGCCCGGCGGGCGCGTTCACCACCTTCTCCTACATCCACGCCATCCCGCTCAGCTCGGCGCGGCGCTTCCGCGCGCTGCTGAACGAGCGGTTCGAGGAGGTCGTGGCGGGTCGTACGGTGTGGCGCAACGCGCCCCCGGCGTTCGTGTTCAACGCCCGCAGACCTCGACCCTGAACCGAACAAGATTCTACGATGGCGGGATGGATTTCACCCTTCCCGAGAGCGCCCTGGCGGTGCAGCGCGGCATCGCCGACATCTGCTCGCGCTACGACCTGGACTACTGGCAGCGGTGCGAGAGCGACAAGCGCTGGCCGGAGGAGGTCTGGGCGGAGCTGGCCAAGGGCGGCTGGCTCGGCCTGGCGGTGCCCGAGGAGCACGGCGGCGGCGGGCAGGGGCTGCTGGAGCTGACGGTGGCGACGGAGACGCTGGCCGCCTCCGGCGCGGCGGGCGGGTCGGCGTTCACGTACGTGCTGACGCCCGGGTTCGGGGCGCTGACGCTGGCCCGGCACGGCACCGCCGAGCAGCGCGCCGAGCTGCTGCCGGGGCTGGCCACCGGCGAGGTGGAGACGTGCTTCGCGCTGACCGAGCCGGACGCGGGCTCCAACGCCCTGGCCATCTCGACCTCGGCCCGGCGCGACGGCGGCGACTACGTGGTCAACGGCCAGAAGATCTGGATCACCGGCGTGCAGCGGGCGACGTGGATGCTGCTGGTCACCAGGACCGTCCCGGCGGCCGAGGCCCGGCCCCGCTCGCACGGGCTGACGGTGTTCCTGGTGAACGTGCCGGAGGCGGTGGCGGCCGGGCGGCTGACGTACCGGCCGATCCCGAAGCTGGGGGCGAACACGACGCCGTCCAACATGGTCTTCCTCGACGACCTGCGGGTGCCCGCCTCGCGCGTGGTGGGCGAGGTGGACCAGGGGGCGGCGGTCCTGTGGGACATCCTGAACCCGGAGCGGATCCTGCTGGCCGCCTCCGCGCTGGGCGGGGCCGAGGTCGCGCTGCGGGTGGCGGTCGGGTACGCCAAGGAGCGTGAGGTGTTCGGCCGGCCGATCGGCGCCAACCAGGCGATCGCGTTCCCGCTGGCGCAGGTCAAGGCCAAGATCGAGCTGGCCAGGCTGATGCTGTACAAGGCGGCCTGGGCCTTCGACCGGCGGCTGCCGTGCGGCACCGAGGCCAACATCGCCAAGCTGACGGCCTCGCAGGCGGCGTGGGAGGCGGCGGACGCGGCCTTCCAGACGCACGGCGGGATGGCGTACTCGCTGGAGTACCCGGTGGCCAGGCTGCTCACCGACGCCCGTATCGGCAAGGTCGCGCCGGTGACGGAGGAGCTTTTGCTCAACTACCTGGCGACGCAGGTGCTGGGGCTGCCGCGCAGCTTCTGAGAGGGATGTGGGCGGCCGACCTACGCACCGGCCCTGCCCTCGCCGGTCCCGGGGCTTCGTCTCCCGAGGCGCCGTTCTCGGCCCCGGCGGACTGGTCCCGGCGGTGCCGCCGGTGCGACAGCAGGCCGCCCACATCGTCCACCGTCGCCTACCCCGGGTGCGGGGGTGAAACCGCTGGTCAGCCGAACTCGGGTGAGCGTTTCTCGCGCAGCGCGCGCACGCCCTCGCCGATGTCGGGGCCGCTGAAGCCGAGGAACTCCATGGCGAGTGAGGCGTCGAAGGCGGGGCCGGCCATGCGCAGCCAGTTGTTGAGCGAGTACTTGGTCAGGCGGATGGCCTCCTGGGAGCCGGCCGCGAGGCGCTGGGCGATCTCCATCGCCCTGCCGTGCACCTCGTCGTCCTCGACGCACAGGCTGACCAGGCCCATCCGCTCGGCCTGCTCGCCGGTGACGGGCTCGCACAGCAGCAGGTGGTACTTGGCCTTGGCCATCCCGCACAGCAGCGGCCAGACGATCGCGGCGTGGTCGCCCGCCGCGACGCCGAGCCGGGTGTGGCCGTCGATGATGCGGGCGGTGCGCCCGGCCACGGAGACGTCGGCCAGCAGCGCCACCGCCAGGCCCGCGCCGACGGCGGGCCCCTGGACGGCGGAGACGATCGGCTTGGAGCAGTTGATCACGTTGTAGACGATGTCGCGGGCCTCGGCGAACACGCGCATCCGGGTGGCGTGGTCGCGGGTCATCTCCTCGATCATCGACAGGTCGCCGCCCGCCGAGAACGCCTCGCCCTCTCCCCTGACCAGCGCGACCCTGACGGAGTCGTCGCGGTCGACGTCACGCCAGATCTCGGCCAGCTCGCGGTGGCCGGTCATGTCGACGGCGTTGCGCCTGCGCGGCTCGCTGATCGTGATCCGCAGCACCCCCTCGGCCGGGGTGTCGATCTTGAGCTTCTCGTACGTCACAGCGCCCCCGCCTTCTGGATGCCCGCGCCCAGGGCCTCGCGCAGCCGGTCGGCCACGTACTCGCGCGCCTCGACGGCCTGCTCGAACAGGCCGGGCAGGCCGAAGAACGGATGCACCGCCCCCTCGAACCTGCGGGTCTGCACCGGCACCCCGGCCTCGGCCAGCCGCTGCCCGTAGCGCTCCCCCTCGTCGCGCAGCACGTCGCAGCCGGCCGTCACGACGGTCGCCGGGGCGAGGCCCGCGACGTCCGGCAGCCGCAGCGGCGACAGCCGCGGGTCGGCGGCGTCCACGCCCGGCGCGTACTGGTCGCGGAACCAGGCCATGTCGGCGGCGTCGAGCCCGAACCCCTCGGCGAACTCCGTGTAGCTGCCGGTGTCCATGGCGGCGTCGAGCACCGGGCAGACGAGCGCCTGATGCGCCAGCCGCAGGCCGGCGTCGCGCGCCTGCCAGGCGGCCACGGCCGCGATGTTGCCGCCCGCGCTCTCGCCGGCCACCGCGACGCCGCCGTCGCACTGGTAGAAGGCGGGGCGGGCGAAGATGTCGCGTACGACGGCCCAGGCGTCGTCGGCGGCGGCCGGGAACCGGTGCTCGGGCGCCAGCCGGTAGTCGACCGACACCACCACGGCGCCGGTGCGGACGGCCAGGTCGCGGCCGATGGCGTCGCTGCGCTTGACGCTGCCGAACACCCAGCCGCCGCCGTGGAAGTAGACGACGACCGGCAGCGCGCGGTCGCCGCGGTCGGCGCGGTAGACGCGGATCGGCACGCCCGCGGCGCTCTCGTCGCGGACGAAGGCCAGCCGCGTGAGAGTCCCCCGGTGCAGGGTGAACGGGTCGTGGGCGCGGATCCGGCCGATCTGCTCGGGGTCGGGACCGCCCGGGCCGGCGCCGAGCGGGGACGGGTGCCGGGCGACGTACTCCCGCGCCTGAGGGTGCAGCGGCATGATCGCAGCCTAGCGGGCCGCCTCCACGAGCGCATCGAACAGGCGGCCGTCCTCGCCGCGCTCGGGGTGCCACTGCACGCCGACCCCGAACCGGTGGCCCTGCAGCTCGACGCCCTCGACGATCTGGTCCTCGGCCCAGGCCACCGCCAGCAGCCCGTTGCCGAGCCTGCGCACCGACTGCGTGTGCGGCGCGACGACCTCGACCTTGTCGCCGACCGCCTTGCCGAGCTTGCTGGACACGCTGACCTGGATGACGTGCGGGACGCCGGACTCGCCGTGACGCCCGTCGCCGAGCACCTCCGGCAGCCAGGGGATCAGGGTGCCGCCCTGGGCGACGTTCAGCACGTGCATGCCGCGGGCGATCGCCAGGATCGGCACGTCGGCCTGGACGGCGGCACGGGCCAGGGCCAGCTCGAACCGGTCGCGGTGGTCCTGGGGCTCGGGCACCCGCTCGTCCTGCTCCTCGCCGTACGTGCCGGAGCCCACCTCCACGCCGCCTCCCAGGACCAGGCCCCCCAGCCCGCGCACGTAGTCGTCGATCGCGTGCAGGTTGAGCGGGGGCAGCACGACGGGCGCGCCGCCGGCGCGTTCGACGGCCTTGGCGTAGGACGGGGGTGACAGCACCGCCTCCCGCACCCAGTCGCCCCAGCGGGCGGCCTCGAAGTAGGCGGTGATGCCGATCAGCGGTCGGGACATGCGATCTCCAGTGTGCCTGGCGGAGTCTGCGCCGCCGGTCGTGACGGCGGCCGCAAGCCCATCATGGCGCACACCATTTCGGTTATGTCACCTCTCCGGGAGATCCCCCGCCTTATCCGGAGAGTCAAGGAGCGGTCAGGAAGACGGGCAGGTCCGCGGCGGAACCGGCGAAAAGCGAAGGCACCGGGACGAGTGCCGCGGCCCATGCGGGCGGGCGGCCTCGCCGTGCCGGCCGTCCCTGCGGGGGCCAGGGTGAGGACGGGGAGTCATGGACGGTCCCCGGCGGCGCGGAAGCGGACCGGCAGCGAGGCCGGGCAGCGGGTCCACGGCGAGGGGTGCGGGGCCAGCTCGGCGGGGTCCACCGACAGGCGCACGTCGTGCAGGTGGTGCAGGGCGGTCTCCACGGCGGTGCGGGTGATCAGCCGGGCCGGCACCGGGGCGGGGCAGACGTGCGGGCCCGCGCTCCAGGCCAGGTGGGCGCGGTTGCCCAGCTCGATCTCGGTGGCGCCGCCGTGGACGCGCGGGTCGTCGTTGGCGGCCGACAGGCCCAGGATGAGGGCGTCGCCGCGGGCGATGCGCCGGCCGCCCAGCTCGGTGTCGCGCATGGCGTACCGGGCGGGCATGTTCGTCATGGGCGGGTCGCGCCACAGGACCTCGTCCAGCGCGTCGTCCACGCCGAGCCGGCCGCCGCGCAGCCGCCCGGCGAAGCGCGGGTCGGTCAGAATGAGGCGGAACGTCTGGGAGATCCACGTCGTCGTGGCCTCCTGCGCGGCGGAGATCATCGCCGCCATCGACTGGAGCACCTCGGCGTCGTCGCGCAGGTCGGCGTGGGCCAGGAGGTGGCTGGTCAGGTCGTCGGCCGGAGCCTGCCTGCGGGCCTCCAGCACGCCGCCGAGAATCTCCTCGAACCTGCGGTTGCCGGCCTGGGCGTCCCCGGCGCTGCCGAACATGGCGCGCAGCGCGGCCAGCAGCTCGTGGCCCTGCCCGGTGCCGAGCCCGAACATGTCGGCAAGGGCCAGCATCGCGACGACGGCGGCGTAGTCGCCGACCAGGTCGGCCCTGCCCTTCTCGGTGAAGCCGTCGATGAGCTGCCTGCACAGGGCCTCGACGGTGCGGCGCATGCGGCGCTGGTCGATCCTGCGCACGCCGTCGTCGATCGGGCGGCGCAGGCGGCGGTGCTCGGCCCCGTCGGCGCCGGCCACGTTCGGCCGCCAGAACATCATCGGCCCGAGCCCGGAGTCGGGCGCCACCACACCCTCCTGGAACAGCCTCCAGTTGCGGGCGTCGCTCGAGAACAGCTTCTCCTGCCGGGTGACGGTCAGCAGCTCGTAGTAGCCCATGACGAGCCAGGCGCCGACGCCCGGTTCTAGCTCCACCCAGGCGACGTCGCCCCATTCTCGGCGCAGCCTGCGCGTGACGCCGCGCGGGTCGGGGCAGGTCGTGGTGGCCGACAGCGGGACCGGGCCGGACCCTCGCGCTTGGTGGATCAAGAGGGGCCCTTCTGCAGAGACAGCGCGTGCTCGACCAGGGCGATCAGGGCGTCCACCGAGGACGAGCGGCTCCTGGCGTCGCAGTGCACGATCGGCGTGTCCGGCTCCAGGTCGAGCGCCTCGCGCAGCGCCTGCGGGCTGTGCCGGTAGGAGTCGGGGAAGTGGTTGACGGCGATGGCGAACGGCAGGTCGCCGCGGAGTTCGAGCTGGTCGAGGACCTCGAAGCTGCCCTCGATGCGGCGGGTGTCGACCAGCACGAGCGCGCCGACCGCGCCCTCGCCGAGCCCCGCCCACAGGTCCCAGAAGCGCCGCTGGCCGGGCGTGCCGAACAGGTAGAGGGCGGTGTACGGGCTGAGCGTGACGCGGCCGAAGTCCATGGCGACGGTGGTGGTGCGCTTGCCGTCCAGGCCGGCCAGGTCGTCGACGCCGACGCTCGCCTGCGTCATGGTCTCCTCGGTGCGCAGCGGCTCGATCTCGCTGACGGACCCGATCATCGTGGTCTTGCCGACGCCGAAGTCGCCGACGACGAGGATCTTGACCGCCTGCTGCACGGTGTCGGGGAGGTAGGCGGGCAGCTTGGCCGGCGCGCCGGCCGGCTCCTCGGCCGGCTCTTCGGCCGACAGGGCGGGCGGCGGGGATGGGGGGTCAGCTGAGCCTGCGGAGCCCATTGAGCACCTCCTGGAGGGTCGTCACGTCGGGCCGCCCGGCCTCCGGGATGCGTGAGCGGGCGATCAGGTGGCCGGAGTCGACCAGGTCGGAGGCCAGGATCCCGGCCACGCTCAGCGGCAGTTCGAGGTGCGCGGCGGCCTCGGCCAGCGACAGCAGCCGCCCGCACATGCGCAGCAGGTCGCGGGCCTGGCGGCTGGCGGAGGGCGGCAGCGGCTTGCCCGCGTCGGCCACGACGAGCAGGGTGTCGAGGCCGATCGTGTTGCGGGTGGGGCGGGCCCGGCCGCGGGTCAGGACGTACGGGCGGACCGCGCTGTCGTGGTAGTCGCCCGTGCGGCCGGCCGTGGGGTGATCAGCGGCGGGGGCGCTGCCTTGGTGGGCGCCCTGCTGGACACTCTGCCGGGCGCTCGGGTCGCCGTCTTGGTGGGCGCCTTGGTCGCCGCTCATCTGCGGACGGCCCCGCGCGCCGGGGTGCTGAAGGTCCGCTCGCCGAGCTTGATGACCTGAGCCTGCATCTGCTGGGCGATGAGCCGCGGGTCGACCACCGGGTCGGTGATGACCACCAGATGCGAGCCGCTGCCGGCCGAGCGGGCGAACAGGAACCCGCCCTCGAAGCCCACCATCAGCTCCCTGACCGCCCTGTTGCCGTCGCCGAACTCGCGGCCGACGCTCTGCGCCAGCGACTGCAGGCCCGAGCAGGCGGCCGACAGCCGGTCGGCGATGTCCCGGTCGGTGCCCGCCGAGCGGGCCTTGAGCAGGCCGTCGGAGCTGAGGACGACCACGTGGCGAACCCCGGGGACCCAGACGACCTCGGCGATCATCCAGTCCTGGTCTTGGTGCATCGATACCCCGTTCGTCATCGGTCGGCAGGTCCCCCAGCTCCGGGGGGCTGGTCGGTGGCGGGCTCCGGGTCGGCGCCCGGCTCGTGCGGTGCGGGCAGTTCGTACAGCTTGCCCGGCTCGTACTGGGTGCCCGGCTCGTACAGCTGGTCCGGCTCGTACGGCGGTGTGCCGGGGGCGGCCGGGGTCACGGGCAGGAGGTCCGTGCTGGGCTCGAAGAAGGCGGCCATCCACTCGCCCGCCTGTTCGGGGGTCGCGGTGGGCTCCTCCGGGGCGGACTGTCCCAGCGGCTGCCCGGCGGCCTCGCCGGACTCGCCGCGGCGTGAGCGCCTGCGCGGGAGCGCGCCGGGAGGGGTGTCCTGCTCGGCGGCGTGCTGCGGCGACCGTCTGGGGCCCCCGATGGAGCCGCCTGTGGAGCCGCCTGTGGGGTCGCCGGCGGGGTCGGTGGGCTCGGGCGGGTCGTCCAGGGTGGGCGAGTCGGTGCCACCCTTGGGCGCGCCGGCCCGTACGGGGCTGGGCGCCGTCGCCGGACCGGCCGCCTCCGAGGTGGGCCACGCCCCTGCGGCAGGCTGTGCCCCTGAGGACGGTGCTCCCGAGGCGGGTGGCGGGTCGGCCGGGGGGTCGCGGCGGGCGCGTTGCGGGGCCTCCATCGGCTCCAGCGTCTCCACGACCGTGCTGGGCACCAGGACGACCGCGCGCACCCCTCCGTACGGCGAGGGCAGCAGGTCGGCCAGGAAGCCGTGGCGGCGCACGTAGTGGCCGATGACCGCCAGCCCGGTCTGCGGGATCTCCCCCACCTCGCCCACGCCGACGGTCCTGCGCCCGGAGACGATCTCGCGGGACTGCTCCAGCTGGTGGTCGTCCATGCCGACGCCGCCGTCGTCGATCTCGATGACGGCGCCGCGCTGCACGTTGCGCACGGCCACGAGCACGGTGGTCGCCGGCGGCGAGGACTGGGTGGCGTTGGCCAGCAGCTCGGCCACCAGGTGGATGAGCGGCTCGACGAGGTGGGCGGCGACGGCGGTGTCCGGGTCGCCGGAGACCTCGACGCGCTTGTAGGCGACGATCCTGGAGGAGGCGGCCCGTACGACGTCGACCAGGGCGAGCGGCTTGGGCCACTGCTGGCCCGGCCACTCCCCGCACAGCACGGCCAGGCTCTGCGCGTGGCGTCCCTGCTGGGCGGCGGCGTGGTCGACCTGCATGCTGGTCTCCAGGACGTCCGGGTCGGCGGGATGGCGCTCGGCCATCAGCGACACGTTCTCCTGGATGCGGTGCGCGGAGGTCTGCACCCGGCGGGCCAGCGCCAGCACGGCCAGGCGCAGCGACTCCTGCCGCTCGCGGTCCTCCTTGGCCGCGCCGGCGACCGCGTCGAGCACGTCCTCCAGCAGCACGGCCGCGTCCTCGTCGAGGGCGCCGCTCTTGTACGGGGCGGGGACCGTCTCCTGGGCGACCACGGCCGGGATGCGTTTGTCGACCAGGTGCCGGATCGCCTGCTGCAGCGCCTTGGAGCGGGCCGCGACGTGCTTGCTCCACTGGGTGTTGCGCTGCTTGGCGTGGTGCTGCAGCTCGGCCTCGCGCTGCTTCATGGCGTTCTGGTGGCGGGCCGTCTCCCGCAGGGCGTCGCGGTGCGCCTGGCGCAGCGCGGCGACGGCGGCCACGGTGAGCAGCCCGAGCACCCCGGCGGCCAGGCCCGCCCAGATGACGGCCGAACGGCCGTCGAGGACCAGGGCGGCGAAGGCGCAGAGCGCGGCGGCCCCGGGCAGGACGAGCGTCGCGGTCCAGAGCCAGTCGGCCTGGGCTTTGAGAGGGGTACGGGCCATGGTCACCTTCGCGGACGGACGGGATGTGCGCTGGTCTCGGACGGAGGCGGTTTCGGGGACCCCCTCTGCCGAAGCAAGCCGCACCTCCCCTTTCAATCCGTCGCCTGTGGGTCACTCCGAGTGGCGACACGTCCGCCAAGAGGCGATTATTCCGACTCTACTGGCGCAGTCAATCCATTCCCCCTGAGGTGTCAGATATATAACAAAGATACCATATATCCCATTTTGTCCTGATTTGTCGGGTTGCGGTGGAAGGGAGGGCCTGACAATTCGCGGCCCGCATTTGTCAATGCGCGGCGTTTCCGGAACCGCCCACGAAAATGCCATAGAGCCCCACCCGAAAACGCGCCGATAACCCCTCCTGCCCTCATGGCTCTTGAAGGGACAAAATCCGGAGCCCACAATCCAGGGTGCAAACGCCCGCGTACCGGAAGGGAAATCGTCGTGCACGCGAACAATGCCGTCGCGCCGTGCGAACGGTCGCGAACGAGGTGAGGACCATGACCGGCACCCGCCCCCCTCTCCCGGACGCCACCAGCGAGTCCTTCCTGGCCGAGGCGCTGGCAGAGGCCAACGCCCACCGCGCCCGGCACCACGCTCCCCCGCTGGCGCTCGACCCGGAGCTGGTCGAGTACGCGCGCTCGCGCGCCGCGTCCCGGTCCGAACACCCGGACACGGAGGCCGGGCACACGGGATTGCGCGAGGGCACCGGCGAGAACATTTTCTGGGGCGCCGCGTCGAAAAGGAGTCCACTGGCCGCGGGGAAAGCGGTTGCCGAATGGTACGACGAAATCAAGGGGTACGACTTCGGCCACCCGGAGAACGTCGGCGACTGCGGGCACTTCACCCAGCTCGTATGGAAGGAAAGCAGGCGGATGGGGGCGGGACGGGTGGCGGGAGAGGGCCTGGATTTCTTCGAGACGTACATCGTCTTCGTTTTCGAGGAGCCCGGTAATCGCGCCGGAGGCTTCGCGGAGAACGTGCGGCCCGCCTGACTCCCGGGACGGGGAGCCGAGCCTTGCGGCGTTCGTCCCACCCGTCACACAAGCGAATACGACACACTTTCACTTTCACTGTCCGAAAAGCAGTGCCGCCGAATGCGGAAAATAACGTTACCGTCACGGACGGACACGGTCACCGCTCTATCCGGGCGAAACGGTTGTGACGCCCACGAGGTGGTGTAAGACTCCATTCCGAGCGAACGGATGAGCCGGGGCTTGCCGCTCGCTCATTACCCGGAACCGTCAGGGAGGTGGAACGACACGACCGGAACGATATTCCGGTCAAAGGGTGGGGTTAATTTCATGTCGTTGAATCCGCGCCTGGTAAAGGAGAGTTTCTCCGTAGTCGAGCCGGTGGCCGACAAGGCCGCCGCCTACTTCTACGGCCGGTTGTTCGCTGAAAGTCCGCATCTACGGGGAATGTTCCCCCCGGCCATGGACCTGCAGCGCGACCGGCTCTTCGGCGCTCTCACGCGCATCGTGTGGAGCCTGGACAGCCCGGACAGCCTGGCGTCCTTCCTGGGACAGCTCGGCCGGGACCACCGCAAGTACGGCGTGATCGCGGAGCACTACACCGCGGTCGGCAACGCCCTGCTGGCGACCATCAGGCGGTTCGCCGCCGACATCTGGAACGAGGAGATCGAAGCCGCCTGGGTGGCCGCGTACACGGCCGCCGCCAATCTCATGATCGGGTCGGCCGAGTCCGACTCGGGGGTCTCGCCCGCCTGGTGGCTGGCCGAGGTCGTCGGCCACGAGCCGCGCACCAGGGACATCGCCGTCCTGACGTTGCGGCCGACGCAGCGCCTGCCGTTCACGGCCGGCCAGTACATCAACGTGCAGGTGGCGCGGTGGCCGCGGGTGTGGCGCACCTTCTCGATCGCCAACGCGCCGCGCGTGGACAACACGATCACGCTGCACGTGCGCGCGGTGCCGTGCGGCTGGGTGTCGACGAGCCTGGTCAGGGACACCCGCGTCGGCGACACGATCATGCTGGGGCCGCCGATGGGCACGATGACGCCGGTCGAGCGCAGCGCGCGCGACGTGCTGTGCGTGGCGGGCGGCACCGGGCTGGCGCCGCTCAAGGCCATCGTCGAGCACCTCATCGCGTCGGGCCGGCGGCCCGACATCCATCTGCTGTTCGGCGCGCGGACCGCCGACGACCTGTACGACCTGCCGGACCTCATCCGGATGGAGTCGTCGTTCCCGTGGCTGCGGGTGCTGCCGGTGGTCTCCGAGCAGCCCTCCTACGACGGGATGCGCGGCCACCTGCCCGAGGTCACGCAGCGCTTCCACTCCTGGACCGAGCACGAGGTGTACGTGTGCGGCCCGCCCGTCATGGTCAACGAGACCGTGCGCCGGCTGCAGGCCGACGGCGTCCCCCTGTCGCGCATCCACCGCGACATCGTCCAGAGCGAGCGCTGAGCGTGCCGGGCGGGCCTCAGAGCGGTCCCTGCTGGAAGAGCGCGGCGGTCTCGTCGTCGCCGGGCCAGAACGTCTCGATGGCGAGCTCGGAGACCGTCACGTCCAGCGGCGTCCCGAATGTGGCGATCGTGGTGAACATCGACAGGATCCGCGCGCCGTGCCGGATCCGCAGCGGCACCAGGATGTCGCCGGGCCCCGGCACGTGCGCCACGTTCAGGTCCACGCCGGGGTAGACGTAGGCGGCCAGCTCGTCGTGCAGCTCGGCCAGCCGGCCGGAGCCGGACGCCTCCGCCTGCCTGCGCAGCCCGTGCAGCAGGTGGGCGCGCACCTCCGCCAGGTTGGCCAGCCGCCCGCCCATCGCGTCGGGGTGCAGCGACAGCCGCATCACGTTGATCGGGTCCTTCAGCAGCTCGGCGGGCACCCCGTCCATGAACATGGCCGCCGCCGAGTTGGCCGCCACCAGGTCCCAGGAGGCGTCCACGACCACCGCGGGGTACGGCTCGTGGCCGGCGAGGATCTTGTCCAGCGCCTCCCGCACGACCCGCATCTCCGGCGCGCGCACCTCGCGCTCGGGGAAGACCGGCGCGAACCCGGCCGCGACCAGCAGCCGGTTGCGGTGCCGCAGCGGCACCTCCAGTTCCTCCGACAGCTTCATCACCATCTCGCGACTCGGCCGGGCGCGCCCGGTCTCCAGAAAGCTGATGTGCCGCGCCGAGACGTCGGCCTCGATCGCCAGGTCGAGCTGACTGACGCGGCGCCGTTGCCGCCACGAGCGCAGCAGGTCGCCAAATGACTCTTCTTGTACGGCAAGCGCTCCCATGACCGGCACGCTACCCATGTGAGGGAAGCGTGACGATTACCTCTCGGGTAGTGCCGCAGCAAATCGCCCAGTACTCGGCGCTCCTCCGGCTCGCGTGACACGATGGCCGGGAAAGTGAACACGGGACGGATGGGAGCTCTCCATGGGCGACACACTGCTCGCGATCGGCACCCGCAAGGGCCTGTTCCTGGCCCGTTCTGCGGACGGCGGGCCGTTCGAGGTGGGGCCGATCCAGTTCTCCACCGTCGGGGTGACCGCGGTCGCGATCGACACCCGCGCCGCCACGCCCCGCGTCCTGGCCGGCATCGAGTACGGGCATTTCGGTCCGTCCGTCATGTACTCCGACGACCTCGGGCAGACCTGGCAGGAGGCCGCTCGGGCGCCCATCTCGTTCCCGGAGCGGACCGGCGCGACGCTGGAGCGGGTGTGGCAGCTCAAGCCGTCGCCGTCGGAGCCCGAGGTGGTCTGGGCCGGGGTGGAGCCGGGCGCGCTGTTCCGCTCGGAAGACCGCGGCGTCACGTACGAGCTGGTCGAGGGCCTGTGGCAGCATCCGCACCGGGAGACCTGGCAGCCGGGCGGCGGCGGGCTGTGCCTGCACACGATCGTCAACCACCCCACCGACCCGCTGGTCATGGGGGTGGCGATCTCCACCGGCGGCTTCTACCGCACCGACGACGGCGGCGCGTCGTGGGAGGCGGCCAACCGGGGCATCCGCGCCCCGTTCATGCCGGAGGGCCAGCAGTATCCCGAGTACGGGCAGTGCGTGCACAAGGTCGGCATGCATCCCTCGCGGCCCGAGCGGCTGTTCCTGCAGCACCACTTCGGCGTCTACCGCAGTGACGACTTCGGCGGCATATGGCGTGACATCGGGTCGTCGCTGCCGTCCGACTTCGGCTTCCCGATCGTGGTGCACCCCTCGCGGCCGGACACCGTGTACGTGCTGCCGCTGAACGCCGACGTCGACCGCACCCCCGTCGAGCACCGCTACCAGGTCTTCCGCAGCGACGACGCGGGCGGCACCTGGCAGTCGCTGGGCAAGGGGCTGCCGGAGGAGCCCGTCCACTCCAGCGTGCTGCGTGACGCGATGACGGCCGACGAGGCGGGGCTGTTCTTCGGCACCCGCGACGGCGAGGGCCACGCCTCGCGCGACGACGGCGAGACCTGGTCACGGGTCGCCCGGCACCTGCCCGACGTGCTCAGCGTCCGCGCGGCGGTGCTGTAACCCATGGCCAAGAGCGTGATGATGGTGGTGTTCGTGCTGCCCAACTCACTGCGCCGCTGGGTCAGCGGGAAGAGCGAGGTGAAGGTGTTCGCCGTCGGCGCCGACGAGGAGACGCCGCCCACCCTCGGCTCGGCGCTGGACATGCTGCGGCGCACGCATCCGCTGCTGGAGGAGCGGCTGCGCGACGACTACGGGCGCATCCGCCGCCACATCAACATGATCGTGTGCGGCGAGAACGCCCGGGGGCTGGGCAGCCTGGACTGCGCGATCCCGCCGGGCGCCGAGGTGTACGTCATGCCGGCGCTGGCCTGAGCCCGCTCAGACCTTGCGCCAGCCGGGGATCCAGGCCCCGTCCTCCACGACGTAGTCGCCGAAGAGGGCGGGCGCCTCCTTGACCATCAGCTCGCCGATGCGCTGGAACAGCAGCCGGATCTCCTCCTCGGCCCCGGCGGCCGTGCGCATCTCGATGGTGTGGCGCAGCGTGCGGACGTTCGCCGTCCAGACCAGGCCGGTGGCCAGCCCCTCGGGGGCGAAGCGGCGCATGAACGAGGTGCGGTGCTTCTTCTCGGCGAACTTGACGCCCTCCTCGTCCAGCCCGAAGTGGCCGGCCATCCAGATCTGGAACTGCTCCATCTGCTCCAGCATCGCGGTCGCCCGCTTCATCAGCTCCGCGTCCTGCTGGGCCCACTCGGGGAACCAGAACGGCAGCTCGTCGAGGCGGACGAAGCGCAGCGACTCCTGGGAGATGGCCACGCCGGGCCGGTGCCTGACCAGCTCGTGGGTGAGCACGCGGCTGACGTTGTGCAGCACGAAGCTGAAGTTGAGGTGCTCCAGGACCGAGCCGTGGGCGCTGG
Source organism: Nonomuraea rhizosphaerae (assembly GCF_019396405.1). GTDB lineage: Bacteria > Actinomycetota > Actinomycetes > Streptosporangiales > Streptosporangiaceae > Nonomuraea > Nonomuraea rhizosphaerae. The sequence continues at coordinate 16,348 of NZ_JAHKRL010000088.1, forward strand.
ACAGGATGTTGCGCAGGTACTCGTCCTGGTTGTCGCGGATGCGCACCACGTTGGGGTTGAGGCCGGGCTCGAAGGAGCGGTAGCACAGCCGCCCGGCGAACTCGGCCAGGTTCTGGGCGTCCAGGTCGCCGCGGTCGAGCCGCTCCAGCCAGCTCTCGCCGCCGACCTCGCCCAGGTAGCGGGCGAGCTCGTCGTAGTCCAGTTCGGGACGGGCGACGATGAAGACCTCGGGTTCGACACTGCGCATGGGCGAGCCCCCGCTCGGGTTGAAGGTGACGGCACCCAAGCAAAGCAGGTCGGCGGCGCGGGCGCGAACCTGGGGCCCCGGCGCGGCCCGGGACAGATCCGGCCTATCCAGAACCGCCCGGCGGGAGATACATTCAGCTTCAAGTAAAAACTTGAAGGGACAACCAATGAACGTGTTCCTGTGGATCCTCCAGGGCTTCCTGGCCCTGGCCTTCCTCGCCGCCGGTCTCGCCAAGCTCACCCGGCCCAAGGAGAAGCTCCAGCCGCAGATGCCGTACGTCGAGGACTTCAGCCAGGCGCAGGTCAGAGCCATCGGAGCGGTGGAGGCGCTGGGCGCGCTCGGCCTCGTGCTGCCCTGGGCCACCGGCATCGCCCCCGTCCTGACGCCGATCGCCGCCGTCGGGCTGGCCATCACGATGGCCCTGGCCGCGCTCGTCCACGTGAGGCGGAAGGAGAACTTCACCGTTAACCTGGTACTGCTGGCGATCGCGGCCGTCATCGCGATCGGGCGGTTCTTATGACGGTTCTCATGACGGTGGCTTGATCTTCTGGGGGGCTGGTGCTCGAAGGGCTCGACCATGACGAGCAGCGGGCCTGGCAGGGCCTGCTCGCCGTGATGCTCGTCGGCATCCCGCAGGTGGAGCGCACGTTCCGGGCGCACGGCCTGGTCCACATCGAGTACGGCCTGCTCAGCACCCTCGCCCAGGGGCCGCTGCGGCTCAGCGACCTGGCCACCGTCGGCAACGTCTCGATCAGCCGCCTCAGCCACCGCGTCAGCAAGCTCGTCGAGCGCGGGTACGTACGGCTGCGGCCGGACGAGAGCGACGGCCGGGCCAGCTACGCCGAGATCACCGCCGAGGGCCGGGCGGTCGTCGCCCAGATCGCCCCGGAGCACGCGCGGGCGCTGCGCGAGGTCCTGTTCGACCACCTGACCCCCGAGCAGGTGGCCGCGCTGGCCGACGCCATGCAGGTCGTCGGCGCCAAGCTGGGCGCCTGCATGGACGGCCGCCCCAGGTGAGACCGGGCGGGCGCCCCCGCCGCCCGGCCGGCCCCCCCCCCCGGCGGG
>NZ_JAHKRL010000089.1 GCF_019396405.1 Nonomuraea rhizosphaerae
GGCCCCGCTCCACGGACCGGGGCCGACGACAGCGGCTGCCCGATCCTGCACGTCGACATGGACGCCTTCTTCGCCAGCGTCGAGCTGCTGGAGCGGCCCGAGCTGCGGGGGCGTCCGGTGATCGTGGGCTCGCCCGCCGGGCGCGGGGTGGTGCTCAGCGCCACCTACGAGGCCAGGGCCCACGGCGTCCACTCGGCGATGCCGATGAGCAGGGCGCGCAGGCTGTGCCCGCGGGCCACGATCATCCCGCCCAGCCACGGCAAATACGCCGAGGTCTCCAAGGGCGTCATGGAGATCTTCCACGCGATCACCCCGCTGGTCGAGCCGATCGCCTCCGACGAGGCGTTCCTCGACGTGGCCGGCGCCCGGCGGCGGCTGGGCCGGCCCGCCGCGATCGCCGCCACGATCAGGGAGCAGGTGCTGGAGCGCTACGGCATCACGTGCTCGGTGGGGGTGGCGAGCAGCAAGTTCGTGGCGAAGCTGGCCTCCAAGCAGTGCAAGCCCGACGGCCTGCTGGTGGTCCCCACCGGCGAGGTGGTCGGCTTCCTGCACCCGCTGCCCGTCTCGGCCCTGTGGGGCGTCGGGGAGCGCACCGAGCAGTCCCTCGTACGCCTGGGCATCCGCACGGTCGCAGACCTCGCCAGAGTGCCCGTCAGCACCTTGCAGCGCGAGCTGGGCCAGGCCGCGGGCACCCATCTGGCCGCGCTCGCCTGGGGGCGCGACGAGCGCGCGGTGAGCGCCCACGTGCCGGACAAGAGCATCGGCAACGAAGAGACATTCGCCACAGATGTGGACGATCCCGAAGTTATCCGGCGCGAGCTGCTCCGCCTGTCCGAACGGGTGGCCGCCAGGATGCGTAAGAGCGGGCACGTGGGCAGGACTGTGAGTGTGAAGTTGCGCCGAGCCGACTTCTCCACCGTCAACCGGTCCCGGACCCTCAGGGAGGCGACCGACGTGGCCCAGGAGATCTACTCGACCGCCTGCGAGCTCTTCGAGGCCTCCGGGCTCCAGCGCGTGCGCCTGCGCCTGGTCGGGGTCAGGATGGAGAACCTGCGCCCCGCCGACTCGGCCACCCACCAGCTCGGGCTGGGCGAGCGGGAGACCGGCTGGCGGGAGGCGGAGCAGGCCATGGACAAGGCGATTCGAAGATTCGGGCCCGATGCGGTGCTCCCGGCGTCGCTTGTGCGCGGCAGACTTGATGAAATGGAGGCATGACGTCCATGTCGGGATTTCGGGGGAGGGGCGGTGGATGGCCCATAATCAGGGTATGACGTCACCTCCGGTTTGGTCTGCGTTGGACGTTTGCTTTCGCCTACGTCTACAGCCTCGTATTCTGGGGATAACCGACCGCGAGGTCCGGACACCCCGTGTCGTCCGTTGCCGTCTTCCCCGTCCTGGGGCTGTCCTTGGGAGGCGCCGTGCCGCTCTCTGAGCACGAGCAGCGCTTGCTCGACCAGATCGAGCAGGCCCTCTACGCCGAGGACCCGAAGTGGGCCAACACCGTACGGATCAGCGACCCGCGCAGCCATTACAAGCGTCGCCTCGTCAAGGCCTCCATCGGCTTTGCCTTCGGGGTCGTCGCCATGATGGTCGGCGTGGTGTTGAATGGCGCAGCCCTGATCCCGCTCGGCGTCGGCGGTTTCGTGGTCATGCTCGCCGCGTGTCTGTGGGGTCTGTCCAGCTGGAAACGCATGAACGGGTTCGGCGACGCCGCGCCCGCCTCAGGCGCTTCCGTGCCCGGCAAGCAGCCCCGCAAGGGTGGCCGCGGCAGCTTCATGGAGCGGATGGAAGAGCGCTGGCGCCGTCGCCACGACGAGCGCTGAGCCCCTCCACCCGCGCACGAGACACCCGGACGACCGTGCGGCCGCCCCCTTCCGAGGGGACGGCCGCAC
>NZ_JAHKRL010000090.1 GCF_019396405.1 Nonomuraea rhizosphaerae
CCAGCAACGAGCCCACCGTCACCACCACCTCACCGTCTGCACTCACAGTAGAAGGCGGTTCTCGGACTAAACAGTCACGACCACAAAAGCCCAGCTCAGACACTCACTGAGGAAGAGCTACACCCATCTCAGTTATGCAACAAATCTCCGCACTCGGTTCAGCGGCCGTATTCCTGGAGGCCCTCGGCCATGTGCGGCGGGTGGCGGTGGGGCGACTTGCCGTACAGCAGAAAAATCTGTCAGCGCGGAACAACGGCGGCGAGTCGCTCTGTGCGGAGCGCCTCGTAGCGGCTGTCGTCCAGGGGGGCCAGGTCGCCCGCGCGCCACGACAGGAGCAGGTCCGCCAGCGCCGGGTTGCGCGCCAGCGCCGGCCCGTGCAGGTACGTCCCCACGACGTGCCCCGCGTAGCAGCCCTCGAACCCGTCGCCGTTGCCTGTCCCCACCTTCACCTGGGACAGCGCCTTGACGCCCGGCCCGAGCCGGGTGACCCCCATGTGGTTCTCGAACCCGGTCAGAACCGGCAGCCCCAGCGCGGCGTCCACCTCGGCGACCAGCTCGCCCACCGCCCGCTGCGGCCCGCGCGAGCTGGCGATGTCGAGCAGGCCGATGCCGTCCACCGGCTGCCCCTCCTCGCCGCCGAACGTGCTGCCCATGATCTGGTACCCCGCGCACACCGCCAGCATCGCCGCCCCGCGCGCGATCGCCCGGTGCAGCCCGCCGTCCTTGCGCAGCCGCTCGGCCGCCAGGATCTGCGGGCGGTCCTCGCCGCCGCCGATGAGGTAGATGTCGCCGGTCTCCGGCACCGCGTCGGCCGAGCGCACGTACACGGTCTCGGTGTTGATGCCTCTGCGCTGCGCCCGCTGTTCGAGGACGAGGACGTTGCCCTGGTCCCCGTACGTGCTCAGCAGGTCGGGGTAGATCCAGACGATGCGCAGGGCGCTCTCAGACGGCACGGCCGAACTCCGATCGGATCTGCTGGAACGCGGTGTAGTTGGCGATCACGTCGACCCGCCCCGGCGGCTGCATGGCCAGCGCCTCCGAGAACGTGGCGCACAGCGTGAACGGCACGTCGGCGACATCCAGCCGCAACGCCAGGTCGAGCCGCCGCTCACCGGTGACGAACACCGGCCGCCCCCGCAGCACGCGGTAGTCGACGTCCCACAGCCAGGAGGTGTCACGCCCGTCGGGCCCCTGGGCGTTGACCGACAGGATGATCGGCTGGGCCGGGTCGGAGACGTCGAACGCCTCCAGCCAGCCGGCCGGGTTCTTGGCCAGCAGCAGCCGCGCGTGGCGGCCGTCGCGCTCGACCGTCGTGTAACGGCCCGCGACCGAGGTGACCTCGCGCAGGCGGGGCAGCGCCCGCTCCACCGGCAGCCCGAACGCCTCGGCCACCGCCAGCGCCATCGCGGCGTTGGAACGGTTCGCCAGGCCGGGAAGCTGGATGTCCAGCAGCCACCGCTGCCCGCGCGGGTCGACCACCGCGTCGTCGTCCAGCACCCACTGCGGCTCCGGCCGGTGGAACGTGCACTCCCGGCACGCCCAGTCGGCGTCCTTGCGGTCGAGCGGCCCGCCGCACTCCGGGCAGCACCAGGAGTCTTCCTTCCACCGCTGCCCGCCGGCGACCCACGTCACCTTCGCGGCCGTCGAGGCGCCCCAGGTGACGAGCGGATCGTCACAGTTGGCGATGACATGCGTGGGCTTGCCGGACAACGCCCTGCGCCACTTCTGCGCCAGCAGCCAGATCTCGGCCGCGCGGTCCATCTGGTCGCGGCTCAGGTTCATCAGGCAGACGACACTCGCGCCGGTCGTGTCCAGCACCTCGGGCAGGTATTTCTCGTCGACCTCCAGCACGCCGTACGGGGCGTCCTTGTTCGTCGCGAGCGCCGAGACGTGACCGGCGGGCATGTTCGCCCCGAACGCGTTCGTGGCCACCTCGCCCAGCTCCAGCAACGCCGACGTGATCAGCCGCGTCGTGGTCGTCTTGCCGTTGGTGGCGCTGACCAGAGCCAGCCTGCGGTCGCGAGCGAGCTGCCTGAGCAGGTCGGGCTCGAGCATCAGGCCGACCCGCCCGCCGATCACCGAGCCGTCGCCGCGTCCCGTCATCCTCGACAGCGTGGCGGCACTGCGGCCCAGTGCGCTGGCGAGCTGAGCCCGCAGTGGAAGCTGGGTCATGGCACAGAATCCTAGTCGGCGCTGACCGGTAGTCTGGTGGCGCACACGAAAACGCGGCTTGGTTGGGCAGCGGGCGAGCCTCCTACGCGCCGTCCGCGTCACCTTCGGCTCCAAGCCCAGCGATCCCGAGCTGCGTGAATACTTGATGTGGCATCGCGTCCACCTGCTGAAAAGGACGCCTCCCTTCCAATTCTTGCGCGGACCAGCCCGTTGCCCGCCTCCCGTTCCTGTCTTCGCGGGCACGGCGTCGTGAGGGCGCTGACCGACTCTCTGTGTGGTCTCTGTGTGCACTCTGCCTCTCTGTGTGCACACAGAGGAGCCTCTGTGTGCACACAGAGAGCCGGTCGATGTCTTGGGCGCGCTGGAGAGATTCACGCGCCATGACCGCTCTCGACCACGGCCAGAGCATCCAGCGCCCGTAAATTCCCAGGTCAAAGCTACGCACGAGGCGGACACACCGCTCACCGACACGTAGGACAGCGGTTTGCGGCGCTCTGTGTTCTCTATGTTCTCTGTGTGGTCGGACACGTCAACGAGCACACAGAGCCTGACCGATCAGGACCGGGTCGTCGTGGCCTCGTCGGCGATCCGCAGGAACTCCATCAGCTTCCACACTGACGTCGACGGGTTGTCGTCCGGCGGATCACCCAGCGCTTTGGCGCGACGGATCGCAACCTCGATGTCGTCCCAGAAATCTTCCATGCGAAGATTCGACTTGTTCCACGAAGGCAGGATCTTCAGAAGCGCTCGCTCTGCTTCCTTGGCGTTCTGGAAGGTCTTGCGGCAGTCCTTCTTGTGCAGGATGAGCCATACCTCGAAACATGGTTGCGACAGGGCGACCTCGACCCCGCACTGCTCGGCGAGCCGCGCGGCGTCAGCCACGTCGAACTCGTCCACATCACAGACGCACCAGACATGATCGTAGGCCGCGTTGAGCTTCTCGAGGCTCCGAACTCGACCAGCGCGGCCGGCGCGCAGTTCTTGATGCTCAGGTGGAACGGGCTTCCCCAGCCATTCTTCCTGAGCGCGTCGAAGTACTGCTTCTCCGTCTTGGTGCCGTTGGAGAGGACGAGCACTGTCGGCGCGCTGTTCCTGTAGGCCTTGCGTCGCTGCAGGGTCGTCTCGTGGCCCTGGCCCAGCTTCACGCCACGGGAAAAACCCTTAGGCGCCCTCTTCGATGCCACCCACTTCTCCTCGCGACGTCAATGCCTTGACGAACAGCTCATCGCTGATCTCCGGGATGGCGCCGTAGCTGCCGTTGAGGTATCGGCGTTGCCGGTTCTCCTGCTTACGTGGGTGAAAGTCGGACAAGGGGAACAGGGTCGAAGCGCCGTCGTCCCCCTTCTCCGCGAACCAGATCTGGTCGCGTCGCAGGACCTCACCGCCCTGGAGTGATCCGAGAAGGGTGGCGTCGTGCGTCGTCAGCACGAGTTGTCCGGCTCTCTGGTTGACCTCGGGGTTCTGGAACAGCCTGATGAGGCTCGCGGTCAGCACTGGATGAAGGCTCGAATCGATCTCGTCCACCAGGAGCAGCGAACCGCGGTGCAGCGCCTGCTCGGCCTTGAGCGCCAGGTCGAACAGCTGACGAGTGCCGGCCGATTGTTCGTGCCATTCCAGAAGGACGTTCCCGCGCGCACCGGCGTGGCTGAAGAGCAGGCGGGGTTCGTACGGCAACCGATGGCCCTGGGCAAGCTTGCCGGAAAGGTATTCGAGGTCAGGCTGTTCGTGCTGAGGCTCCGGCGGCCGGCTCAGCGAGACGTCCTCGATACCGACGTCGGCGGCCCTCACCAGATCGACGATCACTTTTCTGCGCGGCGGATCGTCGAGTCGATCGACATAGGCGGCCAAGGAGCGTCCCTTTGGCAGACCGTGCTGGTAACTGACCATGACATCGCGCAGGAACCAGTTGTAGACCGGCACGACGAGTTCCTGCCGCGCACGCGCGGCGATGGTCAGAAACAGCACGTTGGGCGCGGTGATGCCGGAAAGCTGGACCAGAGGCGTCTGCTGTGCCCCTTCGCCCCAACGGTAATCCTGGCCGGCGCGCTCGAAGACGATACGGCGCCTCTTGAGAGGATAGCTGTAAAGCCATTCCTCCAGGATCTGATCGTCGTCGACGGTGAAGCCGTACGTGTGGCGCACTCCGTCGAGCAGCAGGTCGGCGACATATCGCGACGGCTCCGCCGCGATCTCGGGATCCAGCCGGTACGGCGCCCGATCCACGCCCCTGTCGGGCTCCGAGTAGCGATCCGAGGACGTGACCATGTGGCAGAGGTAGGCGAGTGCGCTGATGGCGTTCGACTTGCCCGATGCGTTGGCGCCGAAGACCGCCGTCACCGGGAGGGCTGAGAACTCCTGTGGGTGGTCCGCCTCGTAGACAGGGACGAGGTTCAGCTGCTGTTCGTCTCTGAACGATCGATGGTTGGCGAAGCGGAAGCTCAGCAACACGGGGCGGTCACCTCCCTGGATCGCCGGGCTATGTGCCATTCTGTGCGAGTTAGTTGCAGAATTCAGCCTCTAGCCCTGCTGTAATCAAACCACAGGTGGTGAATCGTTGTTCTGGGGTGCGCGGGTTGGATGGCAGCTTTCACCCTCGGGCCGCAGTTGCGGAGAGTGAGGGCGGATGGCCATGGTCATGGGCTGAGCCGGGGTGTGGACTGTCTGTCGTCGATGGGCGCGGTTGCCTTCTCGATTTCGGATGAGCGCTCGGGCTGGGATGTGATCGGCGCCGGGACCGGCTGTGGGCCGGGGAGGGGGAGGGGCCGGCAGGCCCCTCGCGCGGGGGCGTCAGCCCCCGGGAGGGCGCCCGAGCGGAGCGAGGACCTTGCTTTGCGCGGGAGCGCCTGAATGAGCACGTCGAGATTCCAGGAGCGCGGAGCGCCCCCTTGCGAGCCCTTTCAGCTGGGGTCGGCGAAGGTGATCTCCGGGGCGCCGTCCTGGTCGAAGGGGAGGACGAAGCGGCGGGGCCAGGAGAGTACGCCCTCCAGCCAGCCCGCCCCCATCGTCTGTCCCACGTGCCGTAGCCGGGCCCCCGGGTCCACGCCGATCGCCACGGTGGAGATGTCGCGTTGGACGCCCTCGTTCTCGTCGTCGCCCAGGATCACCCGCCATGCCAGCGCCCGGTTGTGGTCGACCTCCATCGACAGCGGGTGGTGCCGCAGCGCCTTGGCCCGGTGCCCCAGCAGCTCGGAGTGCGCCAACTCGGAATGGGCCGGTCCTGAATGAGCCGGTCCTGAATGAGCCGGTCCCGGGTGTGTGGCGCCGGAAGGGCTCAGGCCCGCCGAGCTGCCGTTCGCCGTGTTCCGGAACAGCGCGTACTCCATGGGCGGCGCCGGGTTGCGCAGGTTCGGCGCCGGCTGCCCGTACGGGAACAGCCTGTCGACCTCGTGCAGCCACCGCACCTGCGGGATGACCCACGAGGCCCCGGGACGTTCGCCGCCGCTGTCGAGGGCGCCCAGCAGCCGGGTGGCCGTCTCGGCCGCCTTCTCGGTCAGCAGCTGCGGGTCGAACCAGCTGCGCAGCGACCAGGCCCGCCGTTGCACGCAGCGTTCGACGAGGGTGGCCAGCAGGCATTCGCGCCGCCGGGCGGGCAGGTCCGACCAGGAGGCGGCCAGGGCGCGCGGGACGCCGGGCAGCGGGCGGTTGCTCACGAAGGCCAGGACGACGGTGTCGCACCAGATGCGCAGCCAGGCCCAGTCGGGGGCGTCGGCGAGGACGTCGGCCTCGCGCAGTTCGACGAGGGTGCACGCCTGCCCGGTGCGGCACTGGGCGCCGCAGGCGGCCGAGCGGCGGCCGCGGATGGGCGGGGCGGGGCTGGCCATGAGCTTCTCGCGGGACTCGCCGAGCGGCACCCGTACGCGCAGCGGCCGGTCCATGCCGTCGGCGAAGACGGCGGCCGAGCCGGGTTGCAGGGAGACGACCTGGCGGGACTGCTCCTCGCTCAGGTTCATGGCGGCGCCGACGAGCTGGCGGTCGTCCTCGGCGGGCAGGCGGTGGACGACCTTGAGCGCGGTGTTCTTGACGACGTCGGTGACGAGCTTGGTGGGGATCTGCTCGGCCACGACGATGCCCTCCCCGTACGCCCTGACCTCGGCGAGCATCCCGGCCAGGAGCTCGACGGCGTGGGTGGAGGCGCGGCCGGCGCCGCGGTCGCGCAGCAGGCGGTGGGCCTCCTCGATGACGATGACGTGGCGCAGGTCGGTGGACTTCTCCTGTCTGGCGCGCATGCGCAGGTGCTCGACGATGCGGATGATCAGCGTGCCCATGAGGAACGCCTTGTCCTCGTCGTTGGCGACGTCCTCGATGGCGAGGACGACGTTGCGCTCCAGCAGGCCGCCGATGTCGGCGGGGTGGCCGCCCTCGAAGAAGCGCCCGGCGGAGCCGACGCGCAGGGAGCGCAGCCGCAGCGAGATGAAGCCTTCGACGTCGGCCTGGACCTCGCGGCCGTAGCCGATCTCCTTGATGACGTCCATGGCGTGCTGCTGGAGGAGTTCGAGGGTGGGGACGCTGGGCGGCACCTTGGAGCCGGGCACGGCGCCGCCGGTGACGACGTCCCAGCCGGTGGCCTCGTAGACGCGTTGCAGGGCCAGCGACATGATCTGCGGGAACGGCTCCTCGGCGTCGAAGGCGGCCATGAACAGCGCCCGGACCATGTCGATGTGCGCCTGTACGGGGTAGCCGGGCTCGGGCTCCAGGGGGTTGATGCTGAACGGCACCCCGGACGGCGACGACGGGTTGATCACCGTCACGGGCCCGTAGGGCTCGACGCGGCCGGCCATGGCGGCGTACTCGGACTTGGCGGGCTCGATGGCCAGCCAGGGGATGCCCGCCCGGCTGAGCTGTTCGAGCAGGTGCCTGACGGTCTGGGACTTGCCGGAGCCGGTGGCGCCGGTGACGAAGGCGTGCCGGTTCAGGGTGCTGAGCGGCACCTTGAACGACCCGACGCCGCGGTCCTGGCCGTCGAGGATCTCGCCGAGGTCCAGTTCGCCCTCGTCGGCCTCGGACGTCACGTCGAAGAACCCCGAGTCCAGCACCCGTACGCCGGGCACCTCGCGCCTGGGCAGCCCGGCCAGCGCCGCGAGGGCCCCGGCCGTGGCGGCGAAGGGCGCGGCGGCGCCGTCGGCGGGGTCCTGCATGGTGATGCCGAGCGCCTCCGACAGGGCGTACACGGCGCCCTGGGCGCTGCGCAGGCGGTAGGGGTGGTGGCTCATCTCGACGGAGCCGACGAGCACGGGGGCGATCTGCCGCAGTTCCTCGGCGGTTGCGCCGCCGGCCAGGACGCGGACGTTCCACAGCCCGGCCTCGCGGAAGGCGTCGAGCTCCTGCATGCGGCGTTCGGCGCGCTCGGCGTCGAAGCGGCTGCGCTCGGAGGCGTCCCCGTACTGGCGCAGCACGTTGAGCTGGGTGCGCAGGTGCGCGACCTCCGCGTCGAGCAGGTCCGTCGGCTCGGCCACGACCAGCCACGCGAACGGCCGCGACATGAGCGTGACCAGCGTCGCCTCGAAGAGCGTCGGCCGCTTCAGCTCGTCCGGCTCCTCGCGGCGGCCGCCCAGCGGCGGCGCCTGCCGTCCCGGGCAGGGCGTCCAGACCAGGTCGGCGAGGTCGGCCAGGTACTCCTCGTCGAGCTGCACCCCGCGCGCCCCGCCGGGGAACAGCAGCGGCTGCGGCCCCGCGGGCGCTCCAGGCGCGTCTGTGGCCCTGCGCGGCTGCCGAGGTGGTGAGAGTGGCCCGGCGTTGGTGATGAGCTCCAGCGGCGCTCCGGAGCCGCGGGAGAGCCATCCGATGACGAACGGCCGGTCACGTTGCGCCGCCGACAGCACCGCGGGCAGCACGGTGACGAAGTCCCACTCCGCCGACGAGCTTCGCGAAGGCGCGGCAATTGACTGTATTCGGTACCAGGGCCCGCTCAGCGAGACGCTCGGCTGCATTTCATCCCCCCACAGACGGTTCTCAGTAAAGTCCGCCCAGCCCCGGCGCGTCACACGGGGATTTTGACCATGTCATTGCCTCTCCTTGCGCCAGTCCAGGCGTGGCGGTGGCGGACCGAGGTTCGGCGGCGGCTCGCCGTTGTCCTCGCGCTGCTTGCCGTCGATGGCCATGACGGCGTCCCGTACGTCCTCCAGCTCGCCGAGCGTGGTCTTGGGGAAGGTGAGAATGGCCGGATTCGCGTCGGCCAGGCGCACCCGGCGGCCCTGGGCCGTGGCGTCGGTGACGATCACCGAGGTGGTGGGCAGCTGCTGGAGCTGGTGCGGCTCGACCAGGAACTCGCGCGAACGCTGCAGCACCCGTTCCTTCTCGCCCAGTTTGTCGGCCGTCCTGCCCCACTCGGTCGACTCGACGAGGTCCTCGGCGAGGTCGGCGCCGTTGTCGTCCTCGCGCTCCTCCTTGGCGTCCTCGACCTGGGCGATCGTGGAGGTGTAGCCGCCGTCGAGGCCGGGGACGGAGTCGCTGATCGTCTCGGTGAGCTGGGCCAGTTCGAGGCGGTGCTCGGTGCCGACGTGCTCGCTGGCGACCCTGGCGTCCTCGGCGTTGCCGAGCCGCATGAACGCCACTGCCGCGTGCCCCCTGCCCAGCCGCTCCCGTACGGTCGGGGTCAGGCTCCGGTACGTCAGCACCAGCCCGGTCCTGGAGGTCTCGCAGGCGTCCATGAGCCGGTCGAGCACGTCGCCGCGGAGCTTGTCGGCCCCGGCCACGATGATCGTGTGGTACCAGGGCCGGTCGGCGGCGGGCGACTGGCGCAGGATGTGGGTGAGCGCGGTGGCCACGTACGTGCCGAGCACACGGTTGCCGAACACGCCCGCCTGCCGGTCCATGCTGACCACCCTGAGCCTGGCCGGCGGCAGCCGTACGGCCTCGGTGCCGAGGGTCTCCAGCTTGCGCAGCTGTGACTCCAGCGCCCAGGCCCGCTCGATCACCACGCGGTCGCTGACCCCCCGCCCGAACAGGGTGCCGATGCGCTCCAGCTGCGTGGCGGTGATCAGCCCGAACCTCAGGTCGTCGCGCGGGTCGCCCACCTGGGCCAGCGCCCGCAGCGCGGCCGTGACCTGGTTGATCGTGGCGTTCTCGCCGAGGACCTCCAGCACCCGCTCCAGGATCGCGTTGTCGAAGCTGAGGTCGCGGGTGGTGCGGTGCTCCTCGCTCACGCTGACCACGTGGGCCAGCACGTCGGCGAACGCCTCGGGCTTGAGCGTCGCGCCCAGGTCGAGCCTGGGCAGGTCGGTGGGCAGCACCCAGACCAGCGGGTCGTCGCCGCCCTTGCGGGCCAGCTCGATCAGGTCCTTGGCGATCGCGCCCTCGGACAGGTCGAGCACGGTCAGGTGGCCGCCGCTGTAGAGGCGGGTGGCGCCGAGCAGCGTGATGAGCGCCGACCAGCCGGGCAGCGTGCCGCCGGCCACGTCGATGCGGTCGATCTCGTCGGGCACGGCGACGGCGTACCAGGCGAGCTGGCGGTCGTGGCGCTCCTTGACCTCCTGCCACTCACGGTAGCGCTGGGCGTGCTCCTCCTGGGCGCGGAACAGCTCTTTGTCACGTTCCTGCCGCTGGCGGTCGTCGCGCGCCTGCTGCTCGCTGACGCGGTAGCGGACGGCCCGGTCGCCCTGGGCGAGCGCGTAGCTGCAGACCGCCGCCCCGCCCGCGGCCAGCAGCAGGCCGACGATGGCCGCCGACCACTGCATCAGGCCGAAGCCGCCCAGCCCGACGATCAGCACGGCCAGGATGACCATGAAGATCCTGAAGATCCGCACGGGCCGGTTGAGCAGGTCCTCCTGGAAGCGCTCGCGGCGCATCAGCTCCTGGTCGGAGGGCTTGGCCCCGGCCTTCCCCTCGGCCTGCTCCTCGGCCGGCGACGGACGTTTGGGCGGCGGTCCCGGGTCAGGGTGGAGCAGGATGTACTGCCAGCCCAGGTAAATGCGGTCCGCCTGGAGCTGCGCATGCTCGGGATGCACGTCCGCCACGTGACCCTCCGGCCGCCATATGTCGTTAGTCGGGGCTGTCCCTCCGCAGTCGGGGCTGTCCCTTCGCTCCGTGACAGCGTAAGAGCTACACCCCTTGCTGCGGCAGGGTTCTCGGCAATTGAACCAGCCAGATGGGAGGATAGCGGCAGTTGGGACCAGCGGTGCCGATACCATCCATACCCATGAGGGAACCTACCGGCGGAAGCAGCAGGCCCAAACGCCCGGTAGTGGTGCCCGCGCTGGGCCTGGTAGCGGTCACCGCTCTCGGCATCACGGCCCTGCTGGGCGGCCTCGACGAGCGACCCGACCCCGCGCCCGAACAGCTGAAGACCGGGCAGCCCCTGGACCAGGGGGAGTTCGAGACCGAGTTCGTCGAGGCGAAGACGACCCTGGAGCCCGCGAAGAACCAGTTCGGCAAGGACAGGCGCTACGTCGACGTGGTGGTCAAGGTGACCAACAAGACCGACCAGACGATCTTCGTGGGCGGCCCGATCAGCGACAGGGGCTACGGCTCCGGGTTCGGCGGCACGGTGCTGAGGACGACGCCGCAGATCAACAGCAAGGTGAAGCCGGAGTTCTTCGCCATGACCGCGGGCACCAGGTCCTCCCAGCTCCACCCCGACCTCCCGACCACCGTGATCGCCCGCTACGAACTGGAGGAAGGCGCCCAGCCGCCCGCTCAGGTGGCGCTGGAGCTCGGCAGGTACGAGGACTTGGAGAACCGGCTGACAGGCGTCCACACCTGGCTCCTGGAGACCAAGTACGGCTACCTCGACAAGGCCTTCCAGAACAAGGTCGTCGCCAGGATCACACTGCCGGTCAAGCCGGAGGGTGTGTGATGACCGCCACCCAGCAGCAGGTCGTGGCGCCCCAGGGGACGCGCCGCCAGCCGCCGCGCCGAGGCGTCGGCACCGTCGTGCTGAACACCGTCGTCGGGCTGGCCCTGGCGGCCGGGGCGGTGGGCCTCCAGACGCTGGCGCTGTCGACGGAGGAGAAGAGCGCGTCGCTCACGTACGTGGGGGTGAAGGACCAGGTGGTGGACGCCGGGAGGTTCGCCGTCCGGTTCAAGCGGGCGCTCTCCGCCAAGTCGGTCAAGAGCTCCCTGGTCACAGCGCAGACCGACCAGGTGTTCCTGGTGATCGAGGCCGAGGCCACGGTGCCCAAGACGCCCCTGAAGCTGGCGCTGCCCGTCCTGCTGGCCGCCGACGGCAAGAAGTACGACGCGACCGACAAGGTCACCAAGTCCGACACGTTGTCCGAGGTGTGGATCCAGCCGGGCTGGTGGGCCAAGGGCCGGTTCGTCTTCGAGGTGCCGCCCTCGGCGCTGGCCGGCGCCAAGGCGATCTTCCAGTTGCCGGCCGGCGGCTTCTACCCCGAGCCGCTGCAGCCGGAGGCGCAGGTCGACCTCGGCATCGACGAGGCGGCGGCCAAGCAGCTCGCCTCGGCGCCCGCGGAGGTCTTCGACATGAGCCAGAAGAAGAATTGGTAGGGCGATGAGCACCGACGACCCTCGGCGCGACTGGTTCTCCCCTCCTCCCGGCCAGCCGCCCGCTCAGCCTGCCCAGCCGTCCGGGCCGCCGCAGCCTCATCCCCAAGGGCAGGGCCAGCCTCCTGGCCAGGGCGGCCAGCAGCCCCAGCGCCCGCGCAGGAGCCAGCGGCGGCGCCCGCAGCCCAACACCCAGCCGCAGCCGCGCCGTAACCGCCCGCCGCGCCCCGACCAGCAGGTGTGGCCGCCCGCCGCCCGTTCCGAGCCGCTGACGAGCTCGACGCAGCCGATCCCGGCCATCCCCAGCGCGGGCCCGCTGCCCATGCAGCACTACCGCCCGCCAACGGCCCCGCCCCCCGGACCGCCTCCCGGAGAGGCCCCGCCTCCCGGCAGTGCCCCGCCACCCGGCAGTGGCCCGCCGCCTGTCGGTGGCCCGCCGCCCGCGGGTGGTCCGGCCCTCGCGGGTGGCCTGCCTCCCGGCAGCGGCGCGCCCCTCATGGAAGGCCCCCCGCCCGCCGGCGGCCCGCTCCCCGGGGACGGTCTGCCCCCGCCTCCCGGGAACGCCCGGCCTCCCGCCGGCACGCCCCCCAAGAAGCCCCGCACGCTCCTGCTGGGCGTGGGCGCGGTGGTGGCCCTGCTGATCGGCGTCGGCGCCCCCACGGTGGACGCCTACATCTACTACAAGGGCGGCCGGCCGGACGAGACCCCGCACGTGGTCGAACGCGGGCAGGCGCTGACGTTCGGGCACGTGTCGTGGAAGGCGGCCGTCGAGCCCATGGAGGCCCCGAAGGACTCCAACCCGGCCCCTGACCGGCAGTGGCTGAAGATCACCGTCACCCGCGCGGCCGTCGACGACGACGGCGCCGTGATGACCGCCCAGCCCCAGCTCAGCATGCACGACAAGCAGGGCCGCTCGTGGCAGACCTCGATCATGGAGAGCAACGTCCCGACCGACAAGAACCCGGTCGGCAAGCCGTTCACCTACACCTTCGCCTCGCTCGTCCCCAAGAACGTCTCCGACGAGGTCGAGCTGCACCTGGAGTTCAGCACGACGTACCGGCAGGACACGCCGACGGAGAAGCTGCTGGAGATCACGCCGGAGCTGGAGGCGGCGGCCAAGCGCAAGGACGTGCTGGTCTTCAGGCGGTGATGTCCTCGCCGCGCAGCCGCGCCCTGGTGGCCGCGATGTCGAAGGTCGCGGCCAGCGTGGCGAAGCTCAGGATGGTGACGATCATGTCCTTGAGGAACACCAGGGGCCAGTCCAGGACGTACCAGAAGTACGGCTGGTAGGAGCCGATCACCGTGCGGATCACCCGGTCCAGGTAGTCGAACCCCACGTGCAGGCCCACGTAGATCAGGCACATCAGCCCGAACAGCGTCGCGCCGGCCCTGAGCGTGATCCTGAAGGCGTTGACCACGGGCACCCAGCGCTCCTGGAAGCCGCCCACGACCCGCTCCATGGCCTTCTGGGTGACCTGGTGGCTGTCCTCCAGCCGCTCGACGCCGCGCTCCAGCCGGCCCGCGCCGCGCACCGCTCTGCGGGTGTCGTCGACCGCCGCGGCGCCGAAGACGAGCACCGCGATGGCCAGCCAGGTCAGCGGCACCGCCAGCGCGTCCAGGATGTACGGCTTCGTCGCGCCCAGCCAGGTCCAGAAGGCGTCCCAGCCCGGCACGGTCTCCTTCGCGTGGTCCCAGAGCTGGGTGGTGCTCTCCGAGACGGCGCGGTGCTCGGCCCAGTCGAGGCGGGCGCTGGTGAAGTTGAACAGGGCGTTCAGTCCGCAGAACACGAACGAGAACTCCGCGAAGGCCGCCGCCACGCCGGACAGCCGGCCCGATCCCTGCTCCGCCATGCGGCCGAACAGCACCCGCAGCCCGAAGGTCACCACCATGGCCGCGAGTGACCACCGCCAGTCGAGGTCGACGAGGCCGCGGCCGTAGGTCGTCTCGTTGCTGGTGTTGTTGGCGATGTTGTTGAAGATCGTCTTGTAGAAGTCGGAGTCCACGTTGTGGAACAGCTCGACCTGCTGGTAGTCGCGCGCGTCCTGGAGGTGCAGCTCCCAGGCCAGGTAGATGACGGCGAACGCGGGGCCGATCCGGTTGAGCGAGCGCCAGAACGGCTCCGGCGACTGCCCCGCCGCCAGGCGGGCCCGTCCCTCCCAGGACACGCGGCGCAGGCTCAGGAACATGCCCGTGATCATCGTCATGGAGATCAGCACGACCAGCGTCAGCATGGCGATGCTGACGATCAGCCGCACCTGGCGCCAGTCGCCGTGGGAGATCTCGGTGGCCCCGTAGAGCAGGGCCCAGCGGGCGGCCTGCGCGGCCGAGTACCAAAGGACCAAGGGCAGCAGGCAGCGACCCGCCAGGCGTAGCGCGTGGACGGGCAGCGAGAAGGGTGACGGCATCCCCTGAGCCGGCGTTGGCCCAGGTCGGGGAGGTGCCATCACTCCTGACGAACCGGACATCTGGAGAATCGTATCGGTCTGTCGCAGATGCCGCAGCCGTAACCCTGGATGATTGGGTCTGCGACGGTCCGTCATTTCCGCCGATTCTGCGGCACGATGGCGGCATGGAACCGCCCGCACTGGACACAGACCCGCGCGTCGTGGGAGAGCGGGTGCGACTGCTGCGGCAGGCGCGCGGAGTCTCGCTCTCCGAGCTCGCCAAGCGCGCCAAGATCGGCAAGGCGACCCTGTCCGGTGTGGAGACGGGCACCCGGAACCCCACCCTGGAGACGCTCTGGGCCATCACCGCCCAGCTCGGAGTGCCGATCGGCGCGATACTCGACTCGCCGCCATCGCCCCAGGTGGTGCGGGGCACGGCGGTCGAGGCGGCGCTGCTGGAGGTGTTCGAGGAGGTGGGGGTGACCTACGAGCTGTACCGGCTGCGCCTGCCGCCCGGGATCACCCAGACCTCGCCCGCGCATCTGGAGGGGACCAGCGAGCACATCACCGTCTTCAGCGGCACGCTGATCGCCGGCCCGGTGGACGCGCCGCTGACGGCCGGGCCCGGCCACCACATCTCATGGGTCTCCGACGTCCCGCACGGCTACCGGGCGATCGGGCCCGAGGAGGTCCGCGCGTCCCTGCTGATGCGCTACCCCGCCGCCGCCTGAGCGGCGACGGGCCGGCACGTGCGGCAGGGACGGTACCCGGCCGCCTCGGCCCGCGCCACGCTGCGGAACCCATGCCGGTGCGCGGCCGTGATCCGCCGGGCGTTGTGGCAGGTGGGGAAGCACACCACCCCGGTCGTGTCGCTGGCCAGGTAGAACACCCGCTCCCGCGCCAGCTCCCGCAGCCTCTCCAGGTCCACCCCCTCGGCCAGCAGCACCCGCTCCTTGGCCGCGCCCCCGAACATGTACTCGCCGGCCCCGCCGTCGAACCTGATCACCCGGTGGCACGGGACGAGCAGCGGCACCGGGTTGCCGCCCAGAGCCGTCCCCACGGCGCGCACCGCCTTGGGCCGGCCGATCCTGGCGGCGATCCAGCCGTACGGCCGCACCTCGCCCCTGGGGATCGTCCGGACGGCCAGCAGCACGTCCCGCTGGAAGTCGCTCAGCCCGCGCAGGTCGAGGCCCACCCGCGAGGAGCGGCCGTCGCGCAGCGCGGGCACCAGCCCGGCGGGCGGCCGGGCGGCGGGCAGCAGGGGGCGTCCCACCCGCTTCCTGAAGTCCTCGGCGAACCCCCGCGCCGGGCGCACGTACGCCACCCCGTGATCGGTGAACGCCGCGGCCACCTCCCCCAGCGGGCTCGGCGCGGTGATCCACCGTGCGGCGATCCGGTCGAGCAGCCCGTCGGGCGCGTCGGCGGCCAGCGCCCCCAGCTCCTCGATCAGCCGATCCTGTGCCGTCTCCTGTGTCATCGCACACCTCCAAGCTGACGCAGCCGCTTCAACCCGCGCGAGACGTGCGACTTCACCGTCCCCTGCGGGATCCTCAGCACGGTGGCGATCTCACTGACCGGCAGGTCGGCGACGTGCCTGAGCACCACCGCCGCCCGCTGCTCCTCCGGCAGCAGCCCGAGCAGCTCGGCGAGCCGCTCCCCGGCCTCGTGCCGCACCGCCGTGTCCTCGACGCTCTCGCCCGGGTCCACGGTCTCCACGGGCTCCTCCCGCAGGTCGGGCGGCGGTTTGCGGACGCGGGTCCGTACGCAGTTGCGCCAGGTGTTCATCAGGATGGTCAGCAGCCACGCCCGCGGCTGCAGGGCGGCGATCCGGTCCGGCCCGTACCCGGCCAGCGCCCGGTAGGCCCGCAGGAACGTCTCGGCGGTGAGATCCTCGGCGTCGGCCCGCCGCCCGCTCATCCGCAGCGCGGTGGAGAAGACCACGCAGCGATAGGCGCCGTACATCTCGGCGAAGCCCTCGTCGAGGTCGCCGAGCAGCGCCTTGCGCACCGGGTCGAGACAGTCGAAATCCCTCACACTGGCTACAACACCGCCGATCCCGGTTCCGTTGCACATCTCACCGCTCGGGCGGTCTCACCGTCTTGTTTCGGCGGCCGGCCCCGTGCGGGCTCAGCGGCCGTGTCCCTGGAGGTCCTCAGCCATGTGCGGCGACTGGGTCTTCGTCGGCCTGCCGTACAGGAGAAAGAAAGGACCCGCAGGAAGCGAAAAGGACGGCGGAAAAGCCGAAGGCCCGCGTCCGTGAACGGACGCGGGCCTTCCTCAGCTCTCAGACCCGACAGCTCTCAGACCCGACAGCTCTCAGACCGCGACGGCGAGCTGCGACACCTCGCCCAGCCTCGCCTCGACCTGTACGTCGCGCGTGACCCCGCCACCCGCGATGATGCGCACCGTCCACTCGCCGGGAGCCGCGAAGAAGCGGAACACCCCGTCGTCGGACACCACGACCTCCCCGGTGAACTCACCGGAGCCGTCGAGCAGTCGCGCGTACGCCGTGCTGGCGCCGGTCACCACACCCTGGATCACGGCCTGGTTGGACAGATCGATCCCGGCCGGCAGCGTGATGGTCTGCTCCGGTGCTCCGCAACCCTGCGCGGTGGTCATCAGCGGGCCTCCCCCAGCTCGATCGGCACGCCCACGAGCGAGCCGTACTCGGTCCACGAACCGTCGTAGTTCTTCACGTTCTCCTGGCCGAGCAGCTCGTGCAGCACGAACCAGGTGTGCGCGGAACGCTCGCCGATGCGGCAGTAGGCGATCGTGTCCTTGCCGAAGTCGACGCCCGCCTCGCCGTACAGCGTGCGCAGGTCGTCGTCGGTCTTGAAGGTGCCGTCGTCGTTGGCCGCCTTGGACCACGGGATGTTGCGGGCGGTGGGCACGTGGCCACCGCGCTGCGCCGACTCCTGCGGCAGGTGGGCCGGGGCGAGCAGCTTGCCGGAGAACTCGTCGGGCGAGCGGACGTCGACCAGGTTGAGCTTGCCGATCGCGGCCACCACGTCGTCGCGGAAGGCGCGGATCGCGCTGTCCTGCTCCTGGGCGCTGTAGGTGGTCCGGTCGCGCTGCGGCACGTCCTTGACCAGCTCGCGCGAGTCGAGCTCCCACTTCTTGCGCCCGCCGTCGAGCAGCTTGACGTTGTCGTGGCCGTACAGCTTGAAGTACCAGTACGCGTAGGCCGCGAACCAGTTGTTGTTCCCGCCGTAGAGAACGACCGTGTCGTCGTTGGAGATGCCGCGCTCGGACAGCAGCGCCTCGAACCCTGTCCTGTCCACGAAGTCGCGGCGGACCGGGTCTTGGAGGTCCTGCTTCCAGTCGACCTTCACGGCGCCACGGATATGGCCCTTGTCATAGGCGCTGGTGTCTTCGTCGACCTCGACGAGGACGACTCCGGGGGTGTCGAGTTTGGCCTCGACCCAGTCGGCATCCACCAGGGCGGCGGAGCGGCTCATTGGGGAACCTCCAATTTGGCGGCGGGCAGTAGACGGCGAAGGAGCAGATACGTTTCGCAGCCAAGGCAGAATCCGAAGGCTGCGTTGAGGAAGGCGGCGAGTAGGGCCGCCGCCGTGGCCCCGAGGGCGAGCGGCGTGATCCCGAGGAGATATCCGGCCAGCCCCGCGACCGCGAAGGCGAGCCCGACCCCTTGCGCGAAGCGCGGCGGGCGGGCGTCCTCCGTCTCCTTCGGAGCGCTCTTGACGAGCGCCTTGAAGAGCATCCCGTACGGTGAGCGACCGGCCGCGCCGAGCGCGAAGACCAGCGCCTGGGCGGCGAGCAGCACGGTGGCGGCAAGCGGCCAGACACTCCCCGCCGCCAGGACGAGGGCGAGGATCACGGTCGTAATGGCCGCGCTGAAGCGCAGCGCTCTGGGGTCGGCACGCATCGCGGGATGCTCCTGAAGGGTCGGATTTGGGGCGGATCGGATGTCCGCGCGAGACCGTCCTCAGGCAGCGCGACAGAGCGCGGTAGCGACGCGGCAGAAATCAACCGCGCGCCGCTTCGTCAGCAGCTCTGTCGATGGGTTCATGCCGACGACACTACCCGCCGTCTCGGCATCTGTCACATCTCGTCCGGGTTATGAGACGACTCGTGAGACGACCCGTGAGACACCGCGCCGGCAAGGGCCGCGAGGACCTCTTCCTTACGTGGCTGCCCAGAGGCCCTTTTCACGATATTTCCGGAGCTGTCGAGGACGAGAACCGTCGGCGTCCGCATGATGTCCAGCCGCCTGACGAGATCCAGCCGTGACTCGGCGTCGATCTCGACGTGCGCCACTCCGGGCACGATCCCGCTCACGTCGGCCAGCACCCGCCGGGTCGCCCGGCACGGCTGGCAGAACGCCGTCGAGAACTGCACCAGCGTCGCCCGCTCCCCGAGCCCGGCCCCGAGGTCGGCCTCGGTGAGCCCGTCAGGGGCCGGGGCCACGTCACGCACTCTGCCGTCGCGGCGCAGCTTCACCACCCCGATCACCGTGCCCAGCGCCAGCGTGGCCAGCACCACCCAGAGTCCTGTCATCCTCAGGTGCAACCGCGGGCGGGCCGGATTACTTCCGCTTCGGGACCGGGATCTTGACGAGCACCTTCCCGGCCGCGTCGACGATCTCGAAGCGGGCGATCTGGCTCAGCGGGATGTACGTCTGGCGCGGGAAAACCGCCATGTCCCGATATGTCTCACGATTGACGACCCAGGTGGGGGTGGACTCGCGCTCGCCGCCCTTCCCGTACACCACCAGCCCGCACGTCGTGCCGACCGGGACACCGGTGACCCGCACCGAGAGCTGGGTCATGCCGTCGGCGGCGAAGGCCGCGACGTGCGCGTAGTAGCCCTTGGCCTCGTTCTCGCCGGGGAACTCGCGCCCAGGCGCCGTCGCCCGCGCCGAGGCCGACGGAGCGGGGGACGCCTTGAGTGCGTAGTCCTGGGTGGGGCTGTCCGCGTCCCGCATGGTGCTGTCGGCCGCCGACTTCGACTCCGCCTCGCGCGGGACCTGGGACGTGGGCGAGGCGGCGGCGGGCGCGGCGGGCCTCTGCTCCGCGGTGTTCGCCCGC
>NZ_JAHKRL010000011.1 GCF_019396405.1 Nonomuraea rhizosphaerae
GATCACCGGTACGGCCGACTGGGCCGAGCTGGGCGAGCTGGCGGCCGCCCTGCAGCAGCGCCCGAAGGCCACGGGCTGACCCTGGGGCGAGATGGCCGCCCGCCGCTACGTGCGGCGGTACGTCGCCGACAAGGCGCGGATCACCTCCGGCGCGCGGTGAACGGGCAGCCGGGCGAAGCCGATGACCACGGCGGGCGGGCCGGGCACGAAGCGGGCGGGGGCGATCGGCTCGGCGGCCAGGCCCAGATCCAGGGCGGCGGCCGTGAACGCCTCCTCCGACCAGCCCTCGGGCAGGACCAGGTACGCGTGGAGGCCGGCGGCGATGCCGCTGACCCGGACCTCGGGCAGGTGCTCGGCCAGTGCCTTGACGAAGGCGTCGCGGCGGCGGCGGTACTCGCGGCGCATCCGCCGCAGGTGCTTGTCGTAGCCGCCGGTCTGCAGGAAGTGGGCCAGCGCGTACTGGTCGATGACCGGGGAGCCGAGGTCCAGCTCGCCGCGCGCCCGCCGGACGGACGAGGCGAGAGCGGCGGGGGCGGCCACCCAGCCGAGCCGGAGCCCGGGGGCCAGGGCCTTGCTGACGCTGCCGGACAGGATCACCTGCCCGGGCGCCAGGCCCTGGAGGCAGCCGACGGGGTCGCGGTCGAAGCGGAACTCGGCGTCGTAGTCGTCCTCCAGCACCATCGCGCCCGTGGCGGCGGCCCACTCCATGAGGGCGGCGCGGCGTGACGGGGACAGGACGACGCCGGTCGGGTACTGGTGCGCGGGCGTGACCAGCACCGCGGCGGCGTCCACCTCGCGCAGCCGGGCGACGTCGATCCCCTCGCCGTCCACGGGGACGGGCACGAGCGTGGCCCCGGCGCGGCGCAGGAGGGGGATCTGCCGGTGGCTGGTGGGGTCCTCCACGGCCAGGCGCAGGCCGTCGCGGGCCAGGACGTGCAGGACCAGGCTGAGCCCCTGGGCGACCCCGCCGACGATCACCAGGTTCTCGGCGCGCACGTCCGCCGCCCGTACCCGCCGCAGGTAGCCGGCCAGCTCCTCGCGCAGCGCCGGGACGCCGCCCGGGTCGCCGTAGTCGAACGCGTCCGAGGGCACGGTGGTGAGCACGTGCCGTACGGAGGCCAGCCAGCGCTCCCGGGGGAACCCGCCGAGGTCGGGAGAGGTGGGCCGGTGACCGTAGAAGGGCGCGCACGGCGCGGCGGGCTCTGGACCATCGGCGGGGACGCCGGACGGAGGCGGGGAGGAGGACGGCGGTGGTGCCATGGAGGGGGACGCCGGCGCGGCGGACAGGGACGGGGCGACCTGGGTGCCGGAGCCGACGCGCGAGACCAGGAACCCCTCCGCCACCAGCTGCTCGTACGCCTCCACGACGACGCCCCGCGAGACCTGGAGGTCGGCGGCGAGGTCGCGGCTGGCGGGCAGCCGGGTGCCGGGCGTGAGGCGGCCGAGCCGGATGGAGTCGCGCAGCTCGGAGGCCACCTGCCCGGCAATACCGCCTTTTTCGCGATTTATCAGGATGTGCAGGTCGGCCATGGCATTGGTCCACTCGGAATGCGGCTCATTGGACTGCTTTGAGGAACCATTATGTCCCTAGAGTCCGTTGCATGAAAAACGGAGTCGCGGGCGCCGCCGCCGCCATGTTCCTCGTCGGGACGCTGGCCGGCGTGTCGGGCCTGATCCAGGACTATCCCGTCTACGGCGGGCAGGCGGTGCGCTACCTGGTCGCGGCGCTGATCTGGCTCGTCGTGATCCGGGTGCTCGGCCTGCGGTTCGTCCGCCTGACGGCGCGCGAGACGCTGCTGCTGGCCGGGCTCACACTGCTCGGGCTGGTGCTGTTCAACATGTGCGTGATCGAGTCGGCCCGCGACTCGGGCCCCGCCCTGGTCGGGACGGTCCTGGGCACCGTGCCGCTGGCGCTGGCCCTGCTCGGCGGCCGGCCCGCGCCCCGGCTGCTGGTCGGCGCGCTCGTCGTCGTGGGCGGCGCGACGCTGGCGACGGGCCTGGGCAGCGGCAGCCTGACGGGGCTGCTGTGGGCGCTGGGCGCGTTCGTGGGCGAGGTCAGCTTCTCGATGCTGGCCATCCCGCTGCTGCCGAAGCTGGGGGCGGTCCGGCTGTCGGCGTACTCGACGGTGCTGGCGGTGCCGATGCTGGCGGCGATCGGCCTGGTCAAGGAGGGCCCCGGCATGCTGCGGGCGCCGACGGCCGGGCAGGGGCTGGGGCTGGTCTACCTGGCGACGGTGGTGACGGTGGTGGCGTTCTTCCTCTGGTACAGCGCCCTGCCCAAGCTGGGCCCCGGCCGCGCGGGGCTGTTCGCGGGGCTGATCCCGGTCGGCGCGATCGTCACCGGCCTGGTGCTCGGCATCGCCGTCCCCAGCTCGTACGACCTGCTGGGCGCGGGGCTGGTGATCGCGGGCATCCTCATCGGGCAGAGCCGGGCGGGACGGAGGGCCCGGCCGGGGGCCGAACGGGTGAGCGTACCCGCGCACACACCCCAGTAAGCTCAGGAAGGCGGATCGGATCGAGAGGATGACCATGGCCGACTTCGACTACAGCGAGCTGCTGCCCCTTGGCGCCGACGAGACCGAGTACCGGCTGCTCACCTCGGAGGGCGTGCGGCGGGTCGAGGCGGCGGGGCGCTCGTTCCTGGAGGTCGACCCGGAGGTGCTGCGGCTGCTCACCGAGACGGCCATCCACGACATCTCCCACTTCCTGCGCCCGTCCCACCTCGCCCAGCTCCGCAAGATCGTCGACGACCCCGAGTCCAGCGGCAACGACCGGTTCGTCGCGCTCGACCTGCTGAAGAACGCCTCCATCTCGGCCGGCGGCGTGCTGCCCATGTGCCAGGACACCGGCACCGCCATCGTCATGGGCAAGCGCGGGCGCCACGTCCTCACCGACGGGCGCGACGCCGAGCACGTCTCACGCGGCGTGTACGACGCGTACACCCGGCTCAACCTGCGCTACTCGCAGATGGCCCCGCTGACGATGTGGGAGGAGAAGAACACCGGCAGCAACCTGCCCGCCCAGATCGAACTCTACGCCGAGGACCCCTCCGGCCACGCCGACGAGTACAAGCTGCTGTTCATGGCCAAGGGCGGCGGCTCGGCCAACAAGTCGTTCCTGTACCAGGAGACCAAGGCCGTGCTCAACGAGAAGCGCATGCTGGCCTTCCTGGAGGAGAAGATCCGCTCGCTCGGCACCGCGGCCTGCCCGCCGTACCATCTGGCGGTCGTCGTGGGCGGCACGTCGGCCGAGTACGCGCTGAAGACGGCCAAGTACGCCAGCGCCCGCTACCTCGACTCCATCCCCACCTCGGGCTCCGCCTCCGCGCACGGCTTCCGCGACCTGGAGATGGAGGCCAAGGTCTTCGAGCTGACGCAGAAGCTCGGGATCGGCGCCCAGTTCGGCGGCAAGTACTTCTGCCACGACGTACGGGTGATCCGGCTGCCCCGGCACGGCGCGTCCTGCCCGGTGGCCATCGCGGTGTCCTGCTCGGCCGACCGGCAGGCGCTGGCCAAGATCACGCCGGAGGGCGTCTTCCTGGAGAAGCTGGAGACCGACCCGGCGCGCTTCCTGCCGGAGACCACCGACGAGCACCTCTCCGACGACGTGGTCACGATCAACCTCAACAGGCCGATGCCGGAGATCCTCGCCGAGCTGTCGAAATATCCGGTGAAGACGCGGCTGTCGCTGACCGGCCCGCTGGTGGTCGCCCGCGACATCGCCCACGCGAAGATCTCCGAGCTGCTCGACCAGGGCGGCGAGATGCCGCAATACCTCAAGGACCACGCGGTCTACTACGCGGGCCCGGCCAAGACGCCCGAGGGTTACGCCTCAGGCTCGTTCGGCCCGACGACCGCGGGCCGCATGGACTCCTACGTCGAGCGTTTCCAGGCGGCGGGCGGCTCGATGGTGATGCTGGCCAAGGGCAACAGGTCGAAGCAGGTGACCGAGGCCTGTCACCGGCACGGCGGCTTCTACCTGGGCTCCATCGGCGGCCCCGCGGCCAGGCTGGCACAGGACTGCATCAAGAAGGTCGAGGTGCTGGAATATCCGGAGCTGGGGATGGAGGCGGTGTGGAAGATCGAGGTGGTCGACTTCCCCGCGTTCATCGTCGTCGACGACAAGGGCGACGACTTCTTCACCGACCGCACCGGGCCGGTCCTGTCCATCGGACGCCGCTGACATTCGACCTGCTGGCTGACATTCGGTCTATAGAGGTACAGCCGATGCGGAAGCGACTCTCCGGCGGCGGGTGCGCGGACGCTCGCCGCCCGGGAGGGGCTCCCGCGGGCTGACCGGGCCGGGAGGGCCTCGCGGACCGGATCAGTCCGGGAGGGGCTCCCAGGAGCCGGTCAGGCCGCCACAAGCCCTCTGTGCGGGGCGACCATGGAGCCGTCCGGCAGGAGCAGTCCCGTGTCCTCGAAAAGCACCACGCCGTTGCACAGCAGGCTCCAGCCCTGGTCAGGGTGGGCCGAGACCACGTGGGAAGCCTCACGGTCAGGCGAGTCGGCGGCGGGACAGGTCGGGTAGTGACTGCACATCATGCACCTCTCAGGTGGCACTCCTGTTGTGTGGATCTCAAAAGGGCAGCTTGCGCCCTGATGGCGTGCGAAGGTCCAGTGTGGGGGTGGTGGGCCGCGGCTGCGGCCTCCGGCGAACCTGGGTCTGGCGCATCTCCATCACGTCCCTCAACGAACTCGTCATCGTTATTGGTTCCGGTCGCGCACCAGGGTCTATGTCCCCAGTGTGACTTCCGACACTGACAGTTTCCGCGTTCAGAGGGTCCATCAGTTCCCCTAACTTCACTGTGCCCCGCAGCCCTTACGGCACCCTTACAAGTCACTGACCTCCGGAGCGGACCCCTATCAGTAACCCTGCCGCAAGCCTGCGAGTCACTTGCCGGGCATGGCGCACATTCCTGGGCGCCAACCCGTGCCGCCTGCCTAAAAGCGCAGGTCAAGTGCCGCCAAATACATTTGGCCCGAGGGATCGGGCCGAGCGGGGCCACGCTGACACGGGACGCCCCTCTCGACCGCGTACCGGGCCCGCTCGACCGATGCGACCCCCTATGTCCGGCGATATCGCCGCCGCGGCGAAACGATCAGGGGGTCCCCCTGGGGAATATCAGTGCCCGGCATGCCGTACGATCATGCGGTTCCAGGGCCGGCCGCGCGCCGCGCCGATCGCCCGGAACAGGGATGCGCCACAACGGGAAGCCGCTCCGCTACTTGCGGTGCCGGGGCGTTCACCGCGACTATGTGGGTGATCCACTCGGGCGATGTGAGCAGCGCGTTTGCTGACGTCACGAGTCAGACCGGTTGACTTAACTTCGCAACAATTTATCGGCCCGGCCTCTACTGGTCGGTTTACACAAATAGGTAAGCTGCCTGCCATGCGTGCGCCCTCCGGTTACCTCCTAGCCGCGCGCTACCGGCTTTTGGAACCGGTCGGCCGCGGCGGCATGGGCACCGTTTGGCGAGCGCACGACGAGCTGCTCGACCGCCACGTGGCGGTCAAGGAGGTCCGCCTGCCGGCCGTGCTCGACGAGGAGCTGCGCGCCGAGCTGTGCGCGCGCACCGAGCGCGAGGGCAGGGCGACCGCCATGGTCACGCACCCCTCGGTCATCACCGTGTTCGACGTCGTGACCGAGGACGACCGCCCGTGGATCGTCATGGAGCTGCTCCAGGCGAAGTCTCTGGAGCAGCTCATCCTGGAGGGCGGGCCGCTGCACCCCCGCAAGGCCGCCGAGATCGGGCGGCAGATCCTCGGCGCGCTGCGGGCCGTGCACGCCAAGGGCATCCTGCATCGCGACGTGAAGCCCAGCAACGTGCTGGTGACCGAGGACCGCGCGGTCCTCACCGACTTCGGGCTGGCCGCACTGGAAGGTGACGTTTCCATCACCCAGGCGGGGATCGTGCTGGGGTCGGCCGGTTACATCGCCCCGGAGCGGGTGCTCGGCTCGAAGGCCAGCCCGGCGGGCGATCTGTGGTCGCTCGGCGCGACCCTCTACACCGCCGTCGAAGGCCGCGGCCTCCACGGCCGCCGCACCGCCGCCGCCGCGCTGGCCGCGCTCACCAGCGGCGAGCCGATCCCGATGACGAAGGCCGGGCCTCTGGCGCCCGTCCTCGACGCGCTGCTCCGCATCGACCCGCAGACGCGGCTCGACTCCGTACGGGCCTCGTTGATGCTGGCCAGGGTCGCGGCGGGAGGCTCGGCCGAAGAGCCGCTGGCCGCACGCAGGACGACCGTACGGCCGGTGCCGGAGGTCGCCCAGCCCTCTTTCGCACGCAGGCCCACGCATCGTGGGCTGCATCGGGCGGAGGCCGCCACGGCCGCGATCGAGGTCCCCTCACCCCGGCAGGAACGCCGGCCGGGCGAAGGCGTCCACAGGAAGCGGGGGGAATCACGACCTAGTCCGTCCGCTTATGCCCGATTCAAAGCGACGGTGATAAAGTTGTGTCTTCCTCGGCGGTTCTGGCCAAGAGAACTTCGCAAGCGAGGGTAAAGCACTTCCCAAGCGAGAATCGATATCTTCTTCTCATGCCGGAACAGCAGACACGCCTGCTCGCGGAGCGCTACGAGCTCATCGCGCCCCTTGGTCGTGGGACCATGGGCACGGTGTGGCGCGCCCGCGATCGCGCGCTCGGGCGCGAGGTGGCGGTCAAGGAAATCCGCCAGGACCCGGGTCTCACCGAGGAACAGCGGGCCGAGCTGCGCGAGCGCATGGTCCGTGAGGGGCGCATCGCCTCCCGGATCAACCACCCGTCCGTCGCCGCTATCCACGACGTGCTCGTCCACGACAACAGTCCGTGGATCATCATGGAGCTGGTCGAGGCCCGCTCCCTGGAGCAGGTGATCGACGAGGAGGGCCCGCTGCCGCCCCGGCTGGTGGCCGAGATCGGCGTGGACCTGCTCGGCGCGCTGCGCGCCGCGCACGCCCAGGGCATCACGCACCGTGACGTCAAGCCCGGCAACGTGCTCATCACCGAGAGCGGGCGCGTGGTGCTGACCGACTTCGGCATCGCCAAGGCCGAGGGCGACTCCCGGCTCACCAAGACGGGGATGGTCATCGGCTCCCCCGGCTACACGGCCCCTGAGCGGGCCAGGGGCGAGTACACGGGACCCGAGTCCGACATCTGGTCGCTCGGGGCGACCCTGTACTTCGCGGTCGAGGGGCGTCCCGCGTACGAGCGGTCCACGATCGCCGAGACGCTGGCGGCGCTGCTGAGCGAGAACGCCGACCCGCCCACCCAGGCCGGGCAGCTACGGCCGATCCTGACCGGGCTGCTGGACAAGGACTACAAGCGGCGGCTGCCTGCGGCGAAGGCGGAGACGCTGCTCAGGATGGTCGCCGACACCCCCACCAGCGAGATGCCGGCGGTCGCGGCCGAAGCCCTGATCGCCCAGGAGGTCGGCTTGCCGGACCCGAACGAGACGGCGCCGGGCGCGCAGGGCTCCAGAGCGGCCGGTCCCTGGAACACCCCGGCCGGTCACGGCGCGCAGCAGGGCGGACCTGGCCCTTCGGCGGGCGGCCCCGCGGGGCAGCCGGGCGGTCCAGGTGGTCCCGGTGGTCCTGGCGGCCAGTCAGGCGGTTCTGGCGGTCCCGGCGGTCGGCCGGGTGGCGTCGGCGCGCGTCCCGGCGGCACCGGCGCCCAGGCTCCGGCCGCGGCGGCTTCCGGTGGCCAGGCGGCCCGTGGCGGCCCCAGCGCGCAGACCGACCCGAGCGGGCAGGCCACCCCTGGCGGCGCGTTCGGCCCGGCCGGACAGCCCGGCCCAGGCGGGCAGCCCGGCTCAGGCGGTGCGTTCGGCCCGAGACGACCTGGCTCACGCGGCGCGTTCGAGCCGAGCGGGCCGTCCGACTCGCGCGGCGCGTTCGAGCCGAACGGTCCCTCGGACTCACGTGGCGCGTTCAACCAGGGCGGGCCGGGCGACCCGGGCGGCACCTTCCGCCAGGGCGGGCAGGCAGGTCAGGGTGGTCAAGGCGGGCCGGGCGACCAAGCCGGGCAGGCCGGTGGTCGCGGCCCCGGGACCGAGCCGCGGCCGTACCCGCCGGGCCGGCCTCCGCAGGCTCCGGGCGCCACCCCGCCGGGCGCGCAGGCCGCGTCGCCGATGGGCGCGCCACCGCAGGCTCCTCCCGGCGCCCCGCCCCGTTCCACCGGGCCCGGCACAGGACCGAACCCGACCGGCGGGTACGACCCCGAGCGCACCATCAGCGTGGCCCGCCCGAAGACCCCCATGCCACCGCAGAGCCCGGACGAGTCGGCCACCGTCACCACCCGCATCCCGCACTCGCCGGGCCAGCAGGTGTACCCGCTGCCCGGCCAGCACCAGCCTCAGCAGCCCGGCCCGTACGGCCCGCAACAGGGCCCGCCCCACCTCGGCCCCCAGGCGGGCCCGCCCGGAGGCCCGCAGACAGGCCCGCACGCGGGACCGCAGTCAGGGCCGCACCCAGGTCAGCCCGGTGGTCCTCAGGGCGGCCCTCAGGGTGGTCCGCAGACAGGCCCGCAGACAGGCCCGCAGGGCGGCCCCCCGGTGGGCCCGCAGTCCGGCCAGGAGTTCCCCGCCGGGGGTCTGGGCACGGACCTGTTCGCCATCGCCAACCCGCCGGAGCAGCGTCCCACGGGCAACCGCAACGGCATGCTGGTCCTGATGGCCGTGGCCGCCGCGGCGGCCGTGGTGATCGCCGTCCTCATCGTGGCCCTGCTGTCGGCCTGACCCGCACCGCTGCCGGCCCGACGACAGCGCGTGCGGGTCTGACGGGCTGCTGCTGAGCTGACACACGGCATCCGCTTCGAGCTGATCCGGTGGGCGTGAGCCAGACTGGGAGGCATGAGCGAGTTCCGTATAGAACATGACTCGATGGGCGAGGTACGCGTACCGGTCGGAGCCAGGTGGCGTGCGCAGACCCAGCGGGCGGTGGAGAACTTTCCCGTGTCCGGGCGGCCGCTCGAGCCGTCGCACATAGCCGCGCTCGGCCTGATCAAGGCGGTGGCCGCCGAGGTCAACGGCGAGCTGGGAGTGATCGACAAGGACATGGCCGAGGCGGTCGCGCAGGCCGCGGCCGACGTCGCGGAGAACGAGCACGACGACCACTTCCCGATCGACGTCTTCCAGACCGGTTCCGGCACCTCGTCCAACATGAACGCCAACGAGGTGGTCGCGTCGCTGGCCGAGGAGCGGCTGGGCCGCCCCGTTCACCCGAACGACCACGTCAACGCGTCGCAGTCGTCCAACGACGTGTTCCCGACCTCGATCCACGTGGCGGCGGCGACGGAGGTGACCTACCACCTGCTGCCCTCCCTCGAACACCTGGCGGCCGCGCTGCGCGCCAAGGCGATCCAGTTCGACGGGGTGGTGAAGTCGGGCCGCACGCACCTGATGGACGCGACGCCGGTGACGCTCGGGCAGGAGTTCGGCGGTTACGCCACGCAGATCGAGCACGGGTCCGTACGGGTCAGGACGGCGCTCGGGCACGTGCTGGAGCTGCCGCTGGGCGGCACGGCGGTGGGCACGGGCATCAACACCCCGCCGGGCTTCGCCGAGCGGGCGATCGAGAAGCTGCGTGAGGCGACCGGGATCCCGTTCAGGGAGGCGATGGACCACTTCGAGGCGCAGGGAGCGCAGGACTCGATCGTGGAGCTGTCCGGCCAGCTCAAGGTGGTGGCGGTCTCGCTCAACAAGATCGCCAACGACCTGCGCTGGATGGGCTCGGGGCCGCGCGCGGGCCTCGGCGAGATCAACCTGCCCGACCTGCAGCCCGGCTCGTCCATCATGCCCGGCAAGGTGAACCCGGTGATCCCCGAGGCCACGGCCATGGTCGCGGCCCAGGTGATCGGCAACGACGCCGCGATCACGTTCGCCGGCGCGTCGGGGAGCTTCGAGCTGAACGTGCAGCTCCCCGTGATCGCGCGCAACATCCTGGAGTCGATCCGGCTGCTGGCGAACGTCTCCCGCCTCCTGGCCGACCGGTGCGTGGCGGGCATCACCGCGAACACCGGCAGGCTGCGCGAGTACGCGGAGTCGTCGCCGTCCATCGTGACGCCGCTCAACCGGTACGTGGGCTACGAGGAGGCGGCCAAGATCGCCAAGCAGGCGCTGGCCGAGCGCAAGACGATCAGGGAGGTGGTCATCGAGCGTGGCCACGTGGCGGCGGGGAAGCTGACGGAGGAGCAGCTCGACGCGCTGCTCGACGTGCTGTCGATGACCCACCCGTCGGTGACCCGCCGTACGGGTGCGGGTCGCCAGGGGGAGGGCGGGGAGGACGCCGCCTCCCCACCAGGCCGCGCGCCCGGGTGAGGGGGTCAGGCGCGGGTGGCGTCGATCCAGCGGGTCAGCAGCGCCCGCGCCGCCCCCGAGTCCACCGCGTCCCCCGCCCGCTTGTACGCCTGCGCCATGGACGTCACCAGGTCGGCGGCCGGAGGGGCGCCGTCGGGCGCCCCCCGGGGCCCCCCCCCCC
>NZ_JAHKRL010000001.1 GCF_019396405.1 Nonomuraea rhizosphaerae
CGCGCCGCTGACGGGGCCGGGGCGATTTCGACCCGGGCGCGGTGTTTGTCTGGCTCAGCGGTTGTACTGACCGAAGTCGTACTCCTCCAGCGGGACGGCCTCGCCGCTACCCGTGCCGAAGGTGTAGTCCGCGGCGGACCCGTCGTAACCACCGACGGTGTACATGGCCGCCTTGGCCTCCTCGGTCGGCTCGACCCGGATGTTGCGGTACTGGGGCATGCCGGTACCGGCCGGGATGAGCTTGCCGATGATCACGTTCTCCTTCAGGCCCAGCAGCGAGTCGGACTTGGCGTGGATCGCCGCGTCCGTCAGCACCCTGGTCGTCTCCTGGAAGGAGGCCGCCGACAGCCACGACTCGGTGGCCAGCGACGCCTTCGTGATGCCCATGAGCACCGGACGACCGGCGGCCGGGGAGCCGCCCTCCGCCACGGTCTCGCGGTTCATCTGCTCGAAGCGCGGACGCTCCACCAGCTCGCCGGGCAGCAGGTCGGTCTCGCCGGACTCCAGCACGTTCACGCGCTTGAGCATCTGCCGCACGATGATCTCGATGTGCTTGTCGTGGATCGACACGCCCTGCGAGCGGTACACCTGCTGGACCTCGGCCACCAGGTGCAGCTGCACGGCACGCGGGCCGAGGATGCGCAGCACCTCGTTCGGGTTGACCGCACCGGCGATCAGCTGCTGACCGACCGTCACGCGCTGCCCGTCGGAGACGAGCAGGCGCGAGCGCATCGAGACCGGGTACGCGATCTCCTCCGAACCGTCGTCCGGAGTGATGACGATCTTGCGCGCCTTGTCGGTCTCGTCGATGCGGGCCCTGCCCTCGGCCTCGGAGATCGGGGCGACACCCTTGGGGATGCGCGCCTCGAACAGCTCCTGGACACGGGGCAGACCGTGGGTGATGTCGGCGCCCGCCACACCACCGGTGTGGAAGGTACGCATCGTCAGCTGCGTGCCGGGCTCACCGATCGACTGGGCGGCGATGATGCCGACCGCCTCGCCGACGTCCACGAGCTTGCCGGTGGCCAGCGAGCGGCCGTAGCAGGTGGCGCAGACACCGATCTTGGCCTCGCAGACGAGCGCGCTGCGCGTCCGGACGGTCTCGATGCCGGCCTCGACCAGCGCGGTGACGTGGATGTCGTTGATGTCGACACCCGCCGCCGCGATGACCTTGCCGTCCACCTCGACGTCCTCGGCCAGGATGCGGCCGTGCACGTTGGACTCGGCGTTCTCCGCCTTGACCAGGTTGCCGGACGCGTCGCGGTCGGCGACGTGCAGCGGGACCGCGCGGTCGGTGCCGCAGTCGATCTCACGCACGATGACGTCCTGCGCGACGTCCACCAGACGACGGGTCAGGTAACCCGAGTCGGCGGTACGCAGGGCGGTGTCGGCCAGACCCTTCCGCTGACCGTGGGTGGAGATGAAGTACTCCAGCACCGACAGGCCCTCGCGGAACGAGGCCTTGATCGGACGCGGGATCGTCTCACCCTTGGTGTTGGACACCAGGCCGCGGATGCCGGCGATCTGACGCACCTGCATCTTGTTGCCTCGGGCGCCGGAGTTGACCATCATCCAGACCGGGTTGGTCGCCGGGAAGGCGTTGACCATGTCGGTCTCGACGTCGGCCGTCGCGTGGGTCCAGATCTCGATGAGCTCCTGACGGCGCTCCTCGTCGGTGATCAGGCCGCGCTCGTACTCGCGCTGGACCTTGTCGGCCCGGCGCTCGTAGTTCTCCATGATGTCGGCCTTGTTGGGCGGCGCGACGACGTCGTCGATCGAGATCGTGACGCCGGAACGGGTCGCCCAGCGGAAGCCGGCGTCCTTGAGCGCGTCGAGCGAGTTGGCGACGTCGACCTTGGGGTAGGTCTCGGCCAGCTCGTTGACGATCGTGGACAGCTGCTTCTTGCCGACCTGGAAGTTGACGAACGGGTAGCTCGACGGCAGCGTCTGGTTGAACAGGCACCGGCCGAACGTCGTCTCCAGGCGGATCGGGTCACCCTGCTCCCAGCCCTCCGGCGCGACCCACTCGCGAGGCGGCAGGACGTCCTTGAGCCGGATCTGGATCTTCGCCTGGATCTCCAGCTCGTGGCGGTCGAAGGCCATCTGGGCCTCGGCGATCGAGCCGAAGACCCGGCCCTCGCCGGTGGCGCCTTCCTTCTGGGTGGTCAGCCAGTAGAGGCCGATGACCATGTCCTGGGTGGGCATCGTCACGGGCTTGCCGTCGGCCGGCTTGAGGATGTTGTTGGTCGAGAGCATCAGGATGCGTGCCTCGGCCTGGGCCTCAGCCGACAGCGGCAGGTGCACGGCCATCTGGTCGCCGTCGAAGTCCGCGTTGAACGCGGTGCAGACGAGCGGGTGGATCTGGATGGCCTTGCCCTCGACCAGCTGCGGCTCGAACGCCTGGATGCCCAGACGGTGGAGCGTGGGCGCCCGGTTGAGCAGCACGGGGTGCTCGGTGATGACCTCTTCGAGCACGTCCCACACCACGGGGCGGGCGCGCTCGACCATCCGCTTGGCCGACTTGATGTTCTGGGCGTGGTTGAGGTCGACCAGCCTCTTCATCACGAACGGCTTGAACAGCTCCAGCGCCATCTGCTTGGGCAGACCGCACTGGTGCAGCTTGAGCTGCGGGCCGACGACGATGACCGAACGGCCGGAGTAGTCGACTCGCTTGCCCAGCAGGTTCTGGCGGAAACGCCCCTGCTTGCCCTTGAGCATGTCGCTCAGGGACTTCAGCGGCCTGTTGCCGGGACCGGTCACCGGGCGGCCACGACGGCCGTTGTCGAACAGCGCGTCGACGGCCTCCTGGAGCATCCGCTTCTCGTTGTTCACGATGATCTCGGGGGCGCCGAGGTCGAGCAGACGCTTGAGCCGGTTGTTGCGGTTGATGACCCGGCGGTACAGGTCGTTCAGGTCGGAGGTGGCGAACCGGCCACCGTCGAGCTGCACCATCGGGCGCAGGTCCGGCGGGATGACCGGGATGCAGTCGAGCACCATGCCGCGCGGCGAGTTGGTGGTGTTCAGGAACGCCGAGACGACCTTGAGCCGCTTGAGGGCGCGGGCCTTCTTCTGGCCCTTGCCGCTGCGGATCGTCTCCTTCAGGTTCTCGGCCTCGGCGTCGAGGTCGAAGCTGATCAGACGGTCCTGGATCGCCTGCGCGCCCATGCCGCCCTTGAAGTAGCGGCCGAAGCGGTCGCGCATCTCGCGGTAGAGCAGCTCGTCGCCCTCGAGGTCCTGGACCTTGAGGTTCTTGAAGCGGCTCCAGACCTCGTCGAGCCGGTCCAGCTCACGCTGGGCCCGGTCGCGGAGCTGACGCATCTCGCGCTCGGCGCCCTCACGGACCTTGCGGCGCTGGTCGCCCTTGGCGCCGGCGGCCTCAAGCTCGGCCAGGTCGCCTTCGAGCTTCTTCTGCCTGGCCTCGACGTCGGCGTCACGGCGCTGCTCGATGTGCTGCCGCTCGACGGAGATCTTCGCCTCCAGCGAGGGCAGGTCACGCTCACGCATGTCGGTGTCGACGTGCGTGATCATGTAGGCCGCGAAGTAGATGACCTTCTCCAGGTCCTTCGGGGCCAGGTCGAGCAGGTAGCCGAGGCGCGACGGGACGCCCTTGAAGTACCAGATGTGCGTGACGGGCGCGGCCAGCTCGATGTGGCCCATCCGCTCACGGCGCACCTTGGCGCGGGTCACCTCGACGCCACAGCGCTCACAGATGATGCCCTTGAACCGGACGCGCTTGTACTTGCCGCAGTAGCACTCCCAGTCGCGGGTCGGACCGAAGATCTTCTCGCAGAAGAGCCCGTCCTTTTCCGGCTTGAGAGTCCGGTAGTTGATGGTCTCCGGCTTCTTCACCTCGCCGTGCGACCACTGACGAATGTCGTCGGCCGTCGCGAGGCCGATCCTGAGCTCGTCGAAGAAGTTGACGTCTAGCATTTTGTGCGATCTCCCCCTCAGACTTCTTCCACGCTGCTCGGCTCACGCCGGGACAGATCGATTCCGAGCTCTTCCGCGGCGCGGAAGACGTCCTCGTCGGTGTCGCGCATCTCGATCGACATGCCGTCGCTGGACAGCACCTCGACGTTGAGACACAGCGACTGCATCTCCTTGATGAGCACCTTGAAGGATTCGGGAATTCCCGGCTCGGGGATGTTCTCGCCCTTGACGATCGCCTCGTAGACCTTGACCCGGCCCAGGACGTCGTCGGACTTGATGGTCAGCAGCTCCTGCAGCGCGTAGGCGGCACCGTAGGCCTCCAGCGCCCACACCTCCATCTCACCGAAGCGCTGGCCACCGAACTGGGCCTTACCGCCGAGCGGCTGCTGGGTGATCATCGAGTACGGGCCGGTCGACCGCGCGTGGATCTTGTCGTCGA
>NZ_JAHKRL010000091.1 GCF_019396405.1 Nonomuraea rhizosphaerae
GGCGGCGGGCCGGTCGCCACCGGGCGGCTCACCGCCGAGCGGCCCGCCGTGACCGAGCGGCGCGGCGCCGCCGGCCGAGGCGAGGGTCAGCAGCAGCACACCCGCCACGACGGTTCGACGGCTCACCTGCGCGGACACGTTGCCCGATCGTAGCCGCCCGCCCGTCACCACTCGCCCCGCATCCCTCTCACACCCTCAGCGCCCCTCGAACGCCCTCGGACGCGCGAAGGTCCCGTCCCCCACCCGGGGAACGGGACCTTCGTCTGCGCGGCCTACAAGCCGGGACGCACCGCGCCCGCGAACGACGCCTTGCGCCATCCGCTGACCTTCTCGATGCGTACCGTCAGGCCCGTCCTCGGCGAGTGGATCATCTTGCCGTTGCCGACGAACATGCCCACGTGGCCGAACCCGCGGAAGAACATCAGGTCACCTGGCTTGAGGTGCTTCCAGGAGACCTTCTTCCTGATGCGCGCGAACTGGCTGTTCGTCACGCGCGGGATCTTGACCCCGGCCTTCCTCCAGGCGTACTGGACGAGACCGGAACAGTCGAAGGACCCAGGCCCTGTGCCCCCGTAACGGTACGGGTCACCGAGCTGGCCCTTGGCCACAGCGACGGCCGTGCGGGCCCTCGCTTCTTGCCGAGCGGCCTTGGACTGCTTCTTCGCGGACCTGGCCGACTTCGCCGACCTGGCGGCCCTGGCCACCGTGGCGCGAGCCACCGTGGCGCCGGCCGCGCCTGTCGTGCTTGTCGTGCTGGTCCCGGAAGCGGCCGAATCGCTCGTCGTCGCCGCCTGCGCCGTCGGGGCATGGAGGCCCAGACCTCCGGCCGTCACGGTCATCGTGAGCGCTGCGCCACTCAGGGCAAGGCGGGACAGACGGGGGTTATGCGGGGAGGTAGACAGGATTTCTCCTTGAATCTTCCACGAATGCCTACCGGGTTAGCTGACGGATTCGGGCCTGGAAGTCGCCCTACGGCGCGAGACGCGCCGATTCACCCCTGATCCCTGGGGACGGGATCGCTGGGTCCCCGGCTCCGTGCCTCCTGGCTGCACGGACTCGGCAGGCCACCACCGGATTGACGTGCGGTTTCGGGAAGGCGGTGGCCGAACGGATTTTTATCTGTCCACATCGGGGGCCCGATGGAGAGTCGCGGCGCCATGGCTTGTTCGCCGCGACGCCAGAAGCTACGCCGTTCGGTAACGAACGTGCAAAGCCACGACAAGCTTGTCAGGATCACGCAGAGGTTTCTGTCAAGTCCTCCGCCGCTGCTAGAGCCAGGGCGTTGTTACTGAAATGTGACCCTTCTCACACTTGACGGGAGAACCCTGTGTCAGGTCCCTTTTGTCACTCTCGTCACATCTGTCCCGCGAGCAGCTGGAGACCCGTCGCCGGGAGCGCTCCCAACGCGAGGCGTTCCCGCTCGATCCGCCACAGTGCCGCGGCCACCTCTCCGGCGACGGCCCCAGGGGGGAGTTTCCCGCTCAGATACCGGGCCAGATACGGCCCCCGCCGTACCGTCCGGACGTCGAAACGCTCGCGCAGCGCGGCGAGCATGGCGTCGCCGCCCGTGTGGTCGGCGTGCGCGGCCCGCCAGCGGTCGATCGGGGCGATCCCCGGCGCGTACGGAAGGCCGGCCGGCCCGGCGGCGGTCAGCAGCGCGCCCGTGTCGTAGAACCAGGCGGCGGCCGCCTCGTCGGCCCAGTCCCACGCGAACTCGTCCACCACCAGCCGCCCGCCGGGCGCCAGCAGCGCGGCCACCCGGTCGAGCGCCGCCTCCAGCGGGTGCATGTGGTGCAGCGAGAGCGACAGGACGATCACCTCGAACGGCTCGTCCTCGTACGTGGTGATGTCGGCCGGCACGGCGGGCACCCCGGCCGCCCGCGCGGCCGCCACGGCCTCGGCGGAGGCGTCCACGACGGTGACGTGGTGGCCCCGCCCGATCAGCTCGGCGGCCAGCTCTCCCCGGCCGCACCCGGCGTCGAGGACCCGAGCGGGCCGGGCGGGCAGCGCCGCGTGGATCCAGCCGGCGCCCGGCGGGCGAACCTCGGTCTTGTCGGTGTTCATGGCTTCGAGCCTGGACGCCGGAAGCCATGCGCACCACTGCGGGTCCGGCATGAAAGGCATAAGCTGCGCGCATGCTTGACCTGTGGACGCTCCAGATCCTGGCGGCGGTGGGCCGGCTGGGATCGTTCTCAGCGGCGGCCGGGGAGCTGTCGATGACCCAGCCCGCCGTGTCGCGCCAGATCGCCACGCTGGAGCGCCGCACGGGTGTGCGGCTGTTCGAGCGGCTGCCGCGCGGCGTGCGGCCCACCGGCGCGGGCAGGGCGGCGATCGAGCAGGCGGGGCGGGTGCTCGGCGAGGTGGCGCTGTTCGAGACGCGGATGCGGGACCACGCGACAGGGCGGGCCGGGCGGGTCCGGGTGTCGGCGTTCCCGAGCGCGGCCACCTCGTACGTGCCCGAGCGCTTCCGCGCCTTCGCGGCCCTGCACCCGGACGTGGAGCTGTCGCTGACCGTGGGCGGCGACCCGGGGGCCGCGGTGGTGGCGGGGGAGGTGGACGTGGCGTTGCTCACGTCCTGGGACACGCCGCCGAAGGGCGTGGAAGTGCTGCCGCTGCTGGAGGACGAGCTGCTGGTCGCCCTCGCGCGCGACCATCCGCTGGCCGGTGGCGAGAGCGTCAGGCTGCGGGAGCTGGCGGCCGAGCGGTGGATCGACGGCACCCACCCCGACTGTCTCGGCCCCGTCTCCCGGCTGGCCGCCGCGCTGGGCGGCCCGCCGGGGATCAGCCACGTCTGCGACGACTGGAACGGCCGTCAGGGGCTCGTGGCGGCCGGGGTGGGCGTGATGCTGTACCCGGCCATGGCGGGGGCGGTCCGGTCCGACATCCGGCTGCTGCGGCCGTCGCCGCGGCTGAGCCGGTCGGTGTACGCCGTCAGCCTGCCGTCCCCGGGAGCCGCCGTACGCGCCTTCCTGTCCGTACTGGCAAGGCCCGCGTGAACGGCCCGCTCGGCTGCTACGGGCGGACCGCGCCCACCAGACGGCCGCCGTACGCCGACAGCGGCACGACCTTGACCACGTCACCCGTCTGCGGCGCGTGCACGATCCTGCCCCCACCGGCGTAGATGCTGACGTGCCCCAGCCCGGAGCTGAAGATCAGGTCGCCGGGCTGCAGCGCGTCGAGCGAGACCTTGCGCGCGTTGCCCCAGGCCCACTGCTGCCAGGTGGTGCGCGGCAGGGAAACCCCGGCGGCCCGCCACGCCGCCTGGGTGAGGCCCGAGCAGTCGTAGCCGCGCGGTCCGGTGCCGCCGAAGATGTACGGCTTGCCCACCTGCGCGAACGCGAACCGCAGCACGGTCGCGGCGTTGCCGGAGGCCGAGCCGGTGTACTTGATGCCGGTGCTGTTCGGGTTGCCGGCCTTGTAGGCGCCGAGCCGGTCGAGCAGCTTCTTCTGCTGCGCGATGAGCTTGCGCACCTCGTCGCGTTCCTTGTCGACGCCGTCGCGTACCTCGTCGGCCGCCTCGAACGCCTTCTCGGCCTTGTCGCGCTCGTCCTTCAGCCCGCGGTTCTCCCGGTTGAAGGCGATCAGCTTGCCCAGCTTCTCCTGCGAGAGCTGCCCGGCCAGGGCCATGCTGCCCAGCATGCCCGTGGGGTCGGCCTCGCCGATCATGGTGGGCCAGGCGGTGGCGTCGGGGCCGAGCTTGTAGGTGTCGACCGCCATCGCGACCACCTCGGCGCGCAGCGCGGAGACGGTGTCGAGCTTGCGTTTGTAGCTCGCGTTCAGCTTGTCGTAGGAGCTCTTGGCCTCTTTGTACTTCTCGGTCGCCGTGTTGTAACGGTCGACGACCTTGTCGGCCTTGTCGTTGAGCTTCGCGAGCTTGGCTTTCGCCTGTTTGATCGTGGGCTTCGGCGCGGCCATGGCCTCGCCCCCAGGGGACAGCAGCAGTCCGATCGCGAGACCCGCGGCCAGCGGCGCCCGGCCAAACCTCACAGTGTCGCCTCCCAGAGATCATACCTGAGGCGAGATGTTACAGAAGTTAAAGGGGTGGTCTTACCTAAACAACTGATTTGTCATGTGACCGCATGAGCGAGTCAGCTTTGAGCAATCTACGCCCGGCCCAGGCGGCGCAGCAGCAGACCGGACGGAACGGGTCTGGCTCCCATGCGGCGCACCGACTCGGCCACCTCGCGGTCGGAGGAGACCACAGCCATGGCCCTGCCGGGCGGCTCGGCGTGGACGAGCCGGCGGATCAGGTCGTCGGCGATCTCGCCGGGCGCGCTGAACAGCACCCGCACCCCGCGCGGCGCCACGACCTGGACGGGCGCGTTGAGCTCGGCGCCGTCGAAGACCACGGTCACCTCGACCCTGGTCTGCGCGACGAGCCCGCCGAGGCCGGTCATCAGCCGGGTGCGCTGGTCGGCCAGGGTGAGCGTGCCGTAGCCGCTCTTGGTCACGTTGTAGCCGTCGATGATCAGGTGCACCTGCGGCAGCGCGAGGAGCTGGTCGAGGAGCTGCGGGTCGTCGTCGGCCAGGGCGCGCGCGGGCACGCCCCGCACGCCGGGACGCTCGCCGGTGAGGGCGGCCACCGAGTCGGCGGGCTTGCTGATCGTGGTGGGCAGGGCCAGCTCCCTGCGCAGCCCGGCGGAGGCGTCCTGGAGGGCGTCGAGCAGCACCCGGACGCGGGCGTCCTCGATGCTCCTGCCCTCGCGGGCGGCCCGGCGCGAGGCTTCGAGCTGCTTCTCCACGTCGGCGACCCGCTCGCGGAGCCGGCGCAGCTCGGACTCGCCCGCGCTGCCGGCGGCCGTCGCGGCGGACCTGGCCTCCTCCGCCGCGTGCTCCATCTCCTCGGCGTGGCGGACGGCCGACTTGGCCCGCTCGCGGGCGTCGTGGAGCCTGCGCCGCAGGTCGGAGTTCTCCGCGCGGGCGGCCTTGAGCTGCTCGCGCAGCCGGTCGGACTCCTCCTTGGCGGAGGTCTTCTGGGCGGCGAGCTGCTCGCGCAGCCGCGCCACCACCTCCTCACGCTCGGAGCCCTCGGCCGCGACGGCCGACTGCTCAAGGTCGGCCCTGGCCGCCTCGACCATCTCTGCCCAGCCGACCGGGCGGGTCAGATAGGCCGCCGCGG
Source organism: Nonomuraea rhizosphaerae (assembly GCF_019396405.1). GTDB lineage: Bacteria > Actinomycetota > Actinomycetes > Streptosporangiales > Streptosporangiaceae > Nonomuraea > Nonomuraea rhizosphaerae. Next base: position 5,120 of record NZ_JAHKRL010000091.1, read on the forward strand.
CCACCAGCACGGGGTCGGCGGCGGGCGGCACGTTGCCGTCGGCCAGCGAGGCGACGAGCTCGGGCCATCCGGCGGTCACCGACTCGGCGACCACCTCGCGGAACTCCTTGTCGTTCTCCAGTTGCGCGGCGATGGGCGCGCTGCCCAGCTTGGCGCGCTTGCGCGGGTCGAACTTGGCGATGCCGCGCAACGGCGGCGGAACGGTGGCAGCGGGCATCGACCCGAGCACCTGCGCCGCCAGATCGACGACGTTGAGTCTCACCTGCTCGGGAAGCGGGCGAGACAGGCCTTCACCCGCTGAGCTCATCCCACGGTCCCTTCGCGACTTGCCTTTGAGACAAGGGTACGGCTGTCCGGTACCTGACCGTAACGGCAGGTAGCAACTGGACAAGCGCTTGCTAGGGGTATACGACTGTGCCGGGAACCGCGTTCATCCGGCGTTCATCCAGGAGGCGGATCGTGACGGAGCAGCTACGCACCTCCACCCGCGACCTGGAAGATTTACGGGAAAACCTGCAACTCTGGCTGCGGCGGAAAGTTGACCGCCAGGTTACCGTCACGGAGTTGTCGCGTCCCACCAACAACGGTATGTCGAGCGAGACGTTCTTCTTCACCCTGCTGCCCCCCGGCGGGGAGGCGCTGCGCTGCGTGGCCAGGATGGCGCCCGCCGCGGAGGCCGTGCCGGTCTTCCCCTCCTACGACCTGCGGGCGCAGTTCGAGATCATGCGCGCGGCCAGGGAGAAGGCCGGGATCCTGGCGCCGAGGGCCCTGTGGTTCGAGCCTGACCCTGGGCCGATGGGCGCGCCGTTCTTCGTCATGGAGCGCGAGGACGGCGACGTGCCGCCGGATGTGATGCCGTACACGTTCGAGGGCTGGGTGCTCGACGCCGACCCGCGCGACCGGCGCAGGCTCCAGGACGCGACGGTGGCGATCCTGGCGGCGCTGCACGACGCGCCGTTCAGCGACGACGACCTCGCCGTGCTCGACGGGGCGGGGCTGCGCCGCCACGTGGACGACCAGCGCGCCTACTACGAGTGGGCGCACGGCAGCAGGCGCATCCCGCTGCTGGAGCGCGGCTTCGAGTGGCTGGAGTCGCACTGGCCCCAGGATCCGGGGCCGGACGTGCTGACCTGGGGCGACGCGCGGATCGGGAACGTGATGTACCGCGACTTCACGCCCGTGGCGGTGCTGGACTGGGAGATGGCGGCGGTGGGGCCGCGCGAGCTGGACCTGGGCTGGATGATCTTCCTGCACCGGTTCTTCCAGGACATCACCGAGGCCGTGGAGCTGCCCGGGATCCCCGGCTTCATGACCCGCGAGGACGTCTGCGACAAGTACCGGGAGCTGACCGGGTACGAGGCGCGGGACATGGACTTCTACGAGATGTACGCGGCGCTGCGGCACGGCGTGATCATGGCCAGGGTCTGGCAGCGCAGGATCCACTTCGGCGAGCAGTCCATGCCGGACGACCCCGACGACCTGGTGCTGCACCGGGCCACGATCGAGCGGATGCTCAAGGGCTCCCGCCGGCCCTAGCGTCGTGGACGGTGAGCGCGATCTGCACCCTGTTGTTCAGCTCCAGCTTGGTCAGGATGCGTGAGACGTGCGCCTTGACCGTGGCGACGCTCATGTAGAGCTCGCGGCCGATGTCGGCGTTCGACCGGCCCTGGCCGACGGCCAGGGCCACCTCCCGCTCGCGCTCGCTCAGCCGCCCGAGCAGCCCGCGCGCCCGGTCGGCGCGCCGGTCCGCCCCGCCGTCGGAGACGTGGGTGATGAGCTGGCGGGTCACCGCCGGGGACAGGATCGGCTCGCCCGCCGCGACCCTCCTGATCGCCTCGACCAGGTCGCCGGGCGGGATGTCCTTCAGCAGGAACCCCGCCGCCCCGGCCCGTAGCGCCCGCACCACCTGGGCGTCGGCGTGGAACGTGGTCAGCACCACCACCTCGGGCGGCGACTTGGCCGCGCGCAGCGCCTCGGTGGCGGTGAGGCCGTCGACGCCGGGCATCCGGATGTCCATCAGCACCACGTCGGGCCGGTGCTCGGCGACCAGCGGCGGCACCTCGGCGCCGTCGCCCGCCTGCGCCACGATGTCGATGTCGGCCACCCCGCCGAGGATCATCGCCAGCCCGGCGCGTACGAGGGCGTCGTCGTCCACGATCAGCACCCGGATGGGGCGGGTCATGCGTCCTCCCTGGAAGTCTGACCGGGAACCTGCCCGGAACCGTCCCCGGCGGCCTGCGCCGGCCACGGCAGCCAGGCGCGCACCAGGAAGTCTCCCTCCCTGGTCGCGCCGTGGTCGAGCCGCCCGCCCGCCAGCTCGGCCCGCTCGGTCAGGCCGATGAGCCCGGTCCCGGCGCCGGGGATGCGGGTGCTCGGCCGCATGAGGAGGGGGTTGCGCACCTCGACGGCGAGCCCGCCCGCCGGACGGCCCTCGTCACCGGCGCCGGACGGCGTCCCGGACTGTGTTCCAGACGGTGTCCCCGACTGTGTCCCCGACGGCATCCCGGACACCGTGACGCGCACGGGGGCGCCGCCGGCGTGCTTGCGGGCGTTCGTGAGCGCCTCCTGGACGATCCGGTACGCGTTGCGCCCCAGCCCCTCGGGCGTGTCCCGGGCCTCCAGCGCCAGCTCCACGTCCATGCCCGCCTGCCGGCACTCCTCGACCAGCGACGGCAGGTCGGCCAGCGTCGGCTGCGGCCGGTCGGGCACGGCCGCGTCGGGCGCGGTGCCGCCGGGCCCGCCGCCGGGCGCCGAGTGGCGCAGCACCCCGATCACCTCGCGCAGGTCCTGCAACGCCTGGTGCGCGCTGGTCCTGATCGCCCCGGCGGCGCGGGCGATCTCCTCGGCCGGGGCGTCCGGCCGGAACTCCAGGGCGCCCGCGTGCAGGCTCAGGATGGAGATGCGGTGCGCCAGCACGTCGTGCATCTCCCTGGCGATGCGCTCGCGTTCGAGCCGCTTGGCCTCCTCGGCGGCGGTGTCGGCGCGCTGCCTGAGCGACCAGACGAGCTGCCGCCTGGCCCGCACCACGATCCCCCACGCGAACACGGTGAGCACGATCGCCGACCCGACGACCAGCTCCCCCAGCGGGCCCAGCTCGGTCTCCGACTTGAACCACGCGTACGGCAGCAGCGTCAGCAGGCCGAGCCCCACGATCGGCCCGGAGATCTTGAACGGCCGGTGCACCGCCACCGTGAACAGCGCCACCGCGGCCGCCCCGCCCACCAGCGACAGGTACACCGACAGCACCGACGTCACCAGCGCGAGCCCGACCGGCCACCTGCGGCGCAGCCACACCGCCACGCAGGCCAGCGCCCCGGTGACCTGCTCCAGCGCGAGCAGCGGCTCGGGCTGGTTCTCCACGTCGGGCAGCGTCAGCAGGGTGATCCCGCAGGCGGCCAGGAACATCAGGACGTCGACGATCCAGTCGCGGGTCGAGCGCCGGACCGGGCGCCGCTCGTCACCGTCCCCCAGCAGGACCGAGGGGAGCAGCCACCGGTATTCCGTCACATTCCCCGAGGTTAGAGGCTTCCGGCGGACGATGACAGCGACCAAAGTCGATGGCGCGCGAGACCTACGGCCGACGCCCCGCTCCCCTCGCCGGCGCGAGGCTGGAGGGCATGAAGGGACTGCTCAACGTGCTGGGCTGGCTGCTGGTGCTCCAGGGGGTCGGCGGCGTGCTCAACACCCTGCTCGGCTGGTGGCGCTGGGCCCATGACCTGCTGCTGGTCAACCTGGTGCCGTTCCTGCGCGGCCGGGAGATCTTCGCGGCGATCGTGATGGGCGTGCTCGGCCTGGCGCTGCTGGCGCTGTCGGACTCCCTGCAAAGGAAAACGGCCTGATGAACGAGGTGACCACGGCTACTGCGTTGCGCCCGCCGCGCAACTTGGCCGACCGGCGGGCGATCCGCTGGTGGACCGTCCAGTTGCTGATCGCGGCCGTGCTGGTGGGGGGCGCGGCGGTGGCGGCGTACCTGCTGTTCACGGACCGTCCCGCCGGGCTCGGCGCCGTGACGGCGGCGTTCGC
>NZ_JAHKRL010000092.1 GCF_019396405.1 Nonomuraea rhizosphaerae
GAGTACGGCGGGCACGGCCCGTGGCCGACGCCCCGGGCCATGAGCGAGACCGACGTCAAGGAGGCGCTGGCCGGCTTCGTGAGCGCCGCCGTGAACGCCCGCGAGGCCGGGTTCGACGGCGTGGAGGTGCACGCGGCCAACGGGTACCTGCTGGACCAGTTCCTCACCGGCTACACCAACCGGCGCGACGACGCCTACGGCGGGTCCGTCGCCGGCCGGGTGCGGCTGACGGCGGAGGTCGTGGCGGCCATCCGCGCGGAGATGGGCGCGGACTGGTGCGTCGGCGTCCGGCTGTCGCAGACCAAGGTGAACGACTTCGAGCACCGCTGGCCCGCCGGCGACGCGGAGCCGATCTTCGCCGCCCTGGCGCGGGCGGGGGCGACGTACCTGCACATCGCCAGCGAGGGCCGGGACTGGATCGAGACCGCGCGGCTGGACGGCGGGCACACCATCACCGGGCTGGCCCGGCGGGTGACGGGGCTGCCGGTGATCGCCAACGGCGGGATGCACGACCCCGGGCAGGCGGCGCGGGTGCTGGGCGACGGGCACGCCGACTTCGTCTCGGTGGCCAGGGGCGCGCTGGCCAGCCCTGACCTGCCGCGCCGGCTGGCGGAGGGGGCGGCGGGGGAGCGCTTCGACCGTTCGATGCTGGAGCCGATGGTGACCCTGGACAACGTCCGCCGGTGGCGGCTGTCCGCCCCCCTAGTTCCCGTAGTTCCCGAAATTTCATGACATGTCGGCGGCCTGCAGCGCCAGGAACAGGTCGACGCGACCGGCGGTGCGGGTCACGTCGCGGCCGGTCAGCTCGGTGACCTTGGCCAGCCGGTTGCGCAGGGTGTTGACGTGGACGTGCAGCGCGGCGGCGGTGGCCGCCCAGTGGCCGTCGTGCTCCAGGAACGCCCGCAGCGTCGCCTCCAGCTCACCGCCCCGCCTGGCGTCCAGCTCGCGCATCGGGGCGAGCACGCCGCCGAACAGCGTGCGGAGGGCGCCGGCGTCCTGCGTGCCGAGCAGCAGCCGGTAGGCCGACAGCCCGGCGAACGTGCGGACCGCCGGCCCGCGGCCGTCGCGCCGCAGCGCCTGGCACACCTCACGGGAGCGTACGAGCGGCTCGCGCAGCCCGGCCGAGTCGCTCGCGACGCCGCCCAGGCCCACGACGGGACGGCGGCCGGGGAAGCGCTCGGCCACGGCCGCGACGAGCCGCTCGGCCAGGGTGACCTGTCCGCGTTCACCGCGCCGCCTTTCCGACCCGGCCGCCGTCCCGTCGTCGCCTCCGCGCCACGGCAGGACCGCCACGACGTCGCGGGACCCGCCCGCCACCACCACCGGGATCCCGCCGGAGACGAAGAACTCGCCGGCCGCCTCGGCCAGCCCGGGCAGCGTGGCCTCCCCGTCCGCGAACGCCAGCGCCCACACCGTCAGCGGCCCGTCCGCGTCCACCCCGAACGCCTCCAGCCGCCCGCGCGCCTCCGCCGCCCGGCTGCCCCCCGACAGCACCATCTCCAGCAGCTCACCGGCGAAGCGCAGCTCGATGGCCTGCACCGCCTGCCGTTTGGCGACCTCCAGGCTGAGGAACCTGGCCGCCTGCTCCAGCGCCTCCCGCTCCGCCGCCGTCAGCTCGCCGAGCGGCCGCAGGCACACCAGCGCCGCGTCCACGTCACCGACCGCGCCCACCAGGAACAACGCCGCCCGGCCCGGCATGCTGCCGGTCGCACTGCCTGCGGTGGTGTCCGCCGTGCTGCCGGTCGCACTGCCCGCCGTGCTGCCCGTCGGGCCGAGTTCGACCTCCAGCGGCGGCGGGCGGCGCGCCAGGCCGGCCGCCACCGCCTGGAGCTGCCCGGCGTCCAGCTCGGCTCCGGCCTTGGCCAGCGGGCGTCCCAGGCGGTCGACCACCACGAGCGGCAGCTCATGGTCGCGCCGCAGCACCCGCAGCACGCCGGACGCGCCGCTGCCCTGGGAGATCGCCGTGGCCAGCGCGTCGCCCCGCCGCACCATCCCGGCCAGCGCGCTCTGCCGCTCCTCGGTGCGCCGGGCGGCGACCGCCTCGGAGAGCGCGGTGAACGGCACCGCCGCCGAGATCTCCAGCAGCGGCATCGCGGCCCGCGCGCAGGCGGCGACCAGCGCGTCCGGCGTGGCGGGCAGCTCGGGGCGCAGGCCGAAGACGATGCCGGCCGCCCCGGCCCGCCTGACGTTCGCGACGAACCCGGCCGCCGCGATCCGGCCGGACCACAGGCCGTTGGTCAGCACCAGCTCGCGCGGGCGCACGTAGAGGGACGGGTCGGACAGCTCGGTGGTGTGCACCCAGGCGACCGGCTCCTCCAGGGCGCCGTCCGGCCCGGGAACCAGGACCCGCAGCCCGAGCTCGCCGTCCTCCACCAGGGACTTGAGGGTGAACACCTGCCCAGTGTGACGTACCGGGAGTGGAGATTCCTCCAGGGCGGCCTGCCCGCGGCCGGCCATGAGGGCGGGTCTAAACTGTGCCCCCGGTTCTGGAGATCTTGGGGGACGAGTCATGAGATTTCGTGATCAGGTGGTTCTGGTGACCGGGGGCGGCTCGGGGATCGGCCGGGCCGGCGCCCTTGAGGACCACCAACCCGAGCGGCCGCGTCGCCACCCTCGACGAGATCGCCGCCGCGGTCCTCTACCTCGCCTCCCCGGACGCCGCCTTCACCGTGGGCACGGACCTGGTGGTGGACGGCGGCGCCGCCGCGTAACCCGGCCGTTGGTGTACGGCCGGATCCTGTTCTGGCGGTGATGTCCCAATAGAGGGACACTTGGCGGGTGGCCGATACGGACGACGTCGTCATGGGTACGGAAAGCGACGGCCACCCCCCTCGGCCGGAAGGTGTGCGTTTGATGTACGACTTCGATCTCCTTGTGCTCGGAACCGGCCCCGGCGGCCAGAAGGCCGCGATCGCGGCGGCCAAGCTCGGCAGGAAAGTGGCCGTGGTCGAGAGACGGCACATGATCGGCGGCGTGTGCATCAACACCGGCACCATCCCGTCGAAGACCCTCAGGGAGGCCGTCCTCTACCTGACGGGGCTCAACCAGCGCGAGCTGTACGGGGCCAGCTACCGGGTCAAGGACGAGATCACGGTCGGCGACCTGGGGATGCGCACCCAGCACGTGATCGGCCGGGAGATCCAGGTCATCCGCAGCCAGCTCGGCCGCAACCACGTGACCGTCATGCACGGCACCGGCCGCTTCCTGGACCCGCACACCATCGGCATCACCGAGAACGAGGAGCGGGAGGAGCGCAAGGTCACCGCCGAGAAGATCGTGATCGCCACGGGCACCTCCCCGGCCCGCCCGGACAGCGTGCAGTTCGACGACAGGACGGTCATCGACTCCGACGCGATCCTGCACCTGGAGAGGGTCCCCGAGACGATGGTCGTCGTGGGGGCGGGGGTGATCGGGATCGAGTACGCGTCGATGTTCGCGGCGCTCGGCACCAAGGTCACCGTGGTGGAGCGGCGCGAGCGGATGCTGGAGTTCTGCGACCTGGAGATCGTCGAGGCGCTCAAGTACCACCTGCGGGACCTGGCCGTCACGTTCAGGTTCGGCGAGAACGTCGCCGCCGTCGAACGCCGCAACAGCGGCGCCCTGACCATCCTGGAGAGCGGCAAGAAGATCCCCGCCGACTGCGTCATGTACTCGGCCGGACGCCAGGGCACCACCGCCGAGCTGTGCCTGGAGGCCGCCGGCCTGGCCGCCGACGACCGCGGCCGCATCCAGGTGGACGCCAACTACGCCACCACCGTCCCGCACATCTACGCCGTCGGCGACGTCATCGGCTTCCCCGCGCTCGCGGCCACGTCCATGGAGCAGGGCAGGCTGGCGGCCCAGCACGCGTGCGGCGAGCCCGTCACCGACACCCACGAGCTGCCGCCGATCGGCATCTACACGATCCCGGAGATCAGCTTCGTCGGGAAGTCCGAGGACGAGCTGACCCGCGACAAGATCCCGTTCGAGGTGGGCATCTCCCGCTACCGCGAGCTGGCCAGGGGACAGATCATCGGCGACTCGTACGGCATGCTCAAGCTCCTGGTCTCCTCCGAGGACCGACGGCTGCTCGGGGTGCACGTGTTCGGCACGGGCGCCACCGAGCTGGTCCACATCGGCCAGACCGTGATGGGCTGCGGCGGGACCATCGACTACCTGGTCAACGCCGTGTTCAACTATCCGACGCTGGCCGAGTCGTACAAGGTCGCCGCCCTCGACGCGATGAACAAGATGAGGGTGGTCGCCCGCCTCACCGCGGAGCTGTGAGTGTCGGTGGCGGCTTGTACGCTCCTCTGGGTCATCGGATCAGGAGGACGTACAAGTGCGCACCAAGGACGTGGGCAGGTGGCTGCCCGGCTTCCTGCTGCTGGCGCTCATCTGGGGCAACAGCTTCTTCTTCATCAAGATCACCATTGAGGCCCTGCACCCGCTCCAGGTGTCGTTCGGCCGGATGGTGATCGGCGCCGCCGTCCTGCTGCTCGCGCTGGCCGCGGGCAGGCGGGTGCTGCCGCGCGACCCCCGCTTGTGGGGCCACTTCCAGGTCGCCTCCATCGTGCTGACCACGCTGCCGTTCACCCTGTTCGCCTACGGCGAGCAGTACGTGTCCTCCGTCGTCGCCGCCATCTGGAACGCCACCACGCCCCTGTGCACGATCGCCTTCACGCTCTTACTGCGCGCCGAGAAGGCGACCGGGGCCCGCGTCCTCGGGCTGGGGCTCGGGTTCGCGGGCGTCATGGTCGTGCTCGGCGTCTGGCAGCCCATGACCGGCGGGCAGCTCGGCGGCAGCCTGGCCTGCTTCGGCGCGGCCGTCTGCTACGGCGTCGGCGGCGCGTACATGGGCCGCTTCATCACCGGCCGCCGCTCCGAGCCGGCCGTCGTGCTGGCCGCCGGACAGCTGCTCAGCGGGGCCGTTCAGGTGGGCGTGGTCACGCTGGTGGCCGGGGTGCCGCTGGCCGACGTCTCGGCCCCGGCCCGCGTCTGGTGGAGCCTGGCCGCGCTCGGCGGGCTCGGGACCGGGGTGGCGTACCTGCTGCTGTACTGGGTGCAGGCCAGGGCCGGGGTGACCACGACGTCCACGGTGACCTACCTGCTGCCGGTGTTCGCGGCGCTCTCCGGCGTGGTGGTGCTGGGGGAGAGGCTGAGCTGGAACCAGCCGGTGGGGGCCGTGGTCATCATGGTGGCGATCGCCTGCACGCAGGGCGCCCTGCTACGGCGCCGGCGTCGTACGGGTGATCCCGCGCCGGACGACGTGCCCGCCACCACGACCTGACCGCTCCCCCGGTGGGGTGCGAACGGTGTGTGGCGGGCACGGGTGTCACTCGTCGGGAGACGTGCGGCGGCCTCTGGCGGGCGGCTTCTTGCGGCCCGCCACCAGGGTGTCCCCCGGCGCGGGTGACGCGGAGGGCTCGTCGGCCGGTTCGGCCGAAGGGCTGCGGCGGGGACGGGGGTGCGGGGCCGTGTCCTCCAGACCCGGCCCGCTCTCCTCGCCACCCGAGGGGCGGGAGGCCGACGACCGGCCCGACGCGGGCTTGCCGCCGGAACCGCCACCGGAGCCACCAGGGCCGGAGCCGGTGGCGCCACCGGAGCCGGCCGGGCCGGAGCCGCCGGAAGGGCCGCCCTTGCGCGGAGCGGGAAACCCGGGCGAGTCCGGGTCGCGCAGCGCCGCGATGACCTCGTCCGCCTCCGTCTCGGCGGCGAACTCACTGGCCGCGGCCGATTCCCTGCGCCGGATCACCACCATGTGGTCCACCGACACCCGTCCGGCGCCCACCACCGCGAGCAGCAGCGCGGCCACCCCCAGCAGGACCAGCTCGTTCGTGCTGATCGGGTTGAGGGGTGGCGCGACCAGGAAGACGGCGAGCGCCTCGGCGAACAGCACCAGCCCGATCAGGGACACGATCAGCCCGGCGATCAGCAGCGCGCCGCCGATCAGCTCGGTGAGCATGGTGATCGTGGCCCAGGCTCTGGGCGCGGGCGCGCCCTGGGCGAGGAACTTGTCCCCGGTGACGTTCAGGCCGTCCTCCAGCTTGGTCCACCCGTTCGCGAAGAATATGCCGCCCACTCCTAAGCGGGCGACCAGCGAAGCGAGATCGCGGAGGGCCTGTTTCACGGTAGTTGTCTGCCCTAATCGGGACATCACACACCTCAATCACGGCGCAGCAGCGTGGCCACGGCGACGGCGGTCAGGCTGAGCAGGACGACGCTCACGACGACAGTCGTGTGCAGGGCGTTCACGAAGGCCCACCGGGCGGCGTCGAGGAGCGCGCCGCCGGGCCCGCCGCCGATCTGGCCGGCGACGTGGGCGGCGCTGGCGAGCGACTGCCGGGCCTCGTCCATGCCGCCGGAGGACACTCCCGGCACGGCGGGCAGGGCGGGCGCGTACACGATCGTGGTGATCGTGCCGAGCACGGCGACGCCGAGACCGGCGCCCAGCTCGTACGCGGTCTCCTCGATGGCGGCGGCGCCGCCCGCCTGGGACTCGGAGGCGGCGGACATGATCGTGTCGGAGGCGGCCAGGAGCGCGACCTGCACGCCGAACCCGATGCCCACGAAGCAGATCGCCAGCATCACGGGATGGGCCTCGACGCCCCAGGTCAGGGTGGGGGTGAGGGCGAGCGCGACGAGGCCGAGGCCACCGCTCATGGTGGCCCGCAGGCCGGCCCTGGGCAGGATGTGGGCCGCGGCGAGGCCGCCGGAGATCGCCGAGACGACCAGCGGCAGCATCCGCACGGCCGCGTCCAGCGGGCTGTCGCCCAGCACCAGTTGCAGGTACTGGGCCAGCATGAGCTGGAGCCCGACCAGCGCGAACACGCCCAGCAGCACCCCGGCCACGCCCGTGGTGAACGCGCGGTTGCGGAAGAGCCCCAGCTCCAGCAGGGGCGAGCGCAGCCGTGTCTGCCGTACGACGAACCAGACCAGCAACGCCAGCCCGCCGAGGAAGACCAGGGCCGAGGCCCAGAACGGCAGCAACGTGCCCGCCCCGGCCTCCTTCAGCCCGAACGCCAGCGCCAGGATGCCGGCCACGGACAGGGCGGCGCTCAGCCCGTCCCACGGCCGCCGCGCGCTCGGGCGCGACTCGGGCAGCAGCTTGGCCGCCGCGGGCAGCAGCACGAGCAGGATGGGCACGTTGATCAGGAAGACCGCGCCCCACCACAGGCCGACGAGCACCCCGCCGATGAGCGGCCCCACGGCGGCGCCGGCGGCGGCGACCGCGCTCCAGACGCCCAGCGCGATGGCGCGCTCGCGTCTGTCGGTGAAGACCTGGCGGATGAGCGACAGCGTGGCGGGCATGATCATCGCCCCGCCGACGCCGAGCAGCGCCCTGGCCATGATGAGCACCAGGGGCGTGGGGGAGAAGGCGGCCAGGGCCGAGGCCGCGCCGAACAGCACGAACCCGGCCAGCACCAGCCGTTTGCGTCCGTAGCGGTCGCCGAGCGTGCCGAACAGCACGAGCAGCGGCGCCACCACCAGCGAGTAGACGTCGATGATCCACAGCAACTGGATCGAGGAGGGCTCCAGCGCGGCGGTGAGCGCGGGCACGGCTATGTGGAGGACGGTCGCGTCCACGGTGATCAGAAGCAGGCTCAGGCAGAGCAGGACCAGGATGGACCAGCGGTTGTCCCGGTGTCCCTGCACCGCGCGCCGTAGGAGTGGCGCGGCCTGAGTGACGGTCATTGGCCTCCTTGCAGGCCGATCCGATCACATTCGAGGCCCACATGAACTTGCGTGGCAGCTTAGGCCATGCCATGGCGTGGGGACAGCGGTATCGGTCTATCCACAGGCCAGGGGCACCTCTCTAGAGAGACACAGCCATATGTCCCGACCTATCCATCCTTGTCCAGTCAGCCGATCATGGGGGCGTGGGGACCCCGGTAAGTACCGATAATTCCGACAAATCCCCTCGCGAGTGGTGCGAAGAAGCGGTCACCAGCCTCAGGAAAGGACAGCCGGAGACGGCGCTGGAAGCCGCCACCACGGCCGCCGACCTGGACCCGGCCAGCGAGTGGGCCTACCGGCTGATCAGCCTGGCGCTGGAACGCCAGGGCCGCGACGCCGACGCCGTCGCCCCGGCGGAGCACGCGGTCAGCCTCGCGCTGGGCTCCTGGCCGGCCCGTCTGCGGCTGGGATCGGCCCTGCGCCGCGTCCCCGGCCACTGGGACGAGGCCGTCGAGCAGGCGGCGCTGGCCCGCGCGTACGCGCCGGAGGAGGCCGACCCGCACGTGCTCCGCGGCGACCAGGCGCTGCTGCGCGCCGAGCACGGCACCGCCGAGCGCGCCTACCTGGCCGCGCTCGACCGCGACCCCGCCCACCCGCAGGCCCGCGTCAACCTCGGGCTCACCTTCCTGCGCTGGGACCGCCTCCCCGCGCACCGCGACCCGGCCTGGCCGCTCGACCCGCGTGAGAGCGGCCGGGCCAGGCGGGCGCTGGAGGTGTGGTCCCGCCAGTCCCGGCTGCTGGTGGCGCTGGCCACGATCGCCGTCGCCGTGGCCGCGCTCGTCCTGGATCGGGGGCGCGAGGCGCAGACCGGCGGGTTCCTGGTGCTGGCGCTACTGGTCCCGATCACCGTCAGGCAGGCGCGCAGGGTCGGCGTGTGGGCGTACGTGCCCGCCATGCTCAGGCGAGACCCCTGGCTCGGCGCGGCCGTGGCCTCGGCGGCGCTGTCGGTGGCGGCGTTCGCGGCCTGGCTGGCGCTGGGCGCCCTGCCGGACAGGCCGCCGGCGTTCGACCCGGTGTGGGCGGGTCTGGCGGGGATCGTGGTGCTGAGCTGGCCGGTGTCGGCGGCCGTGCGCACGCTGGCGGAGCTGTGGCGCGGCAGCCCGATGCGGGCGCTGGCCCAGTTCACCCGGGTGCCCGCCGAGCGCACGGCCAGGCGGAATGTCGGCGTCACGCTCTGGATCGTGCTCGGCAGGACCTGGTCGGTGCTGGTGCCCCTGGTGTGCGGGGCGCTGGCCGTGGAGCCCAGGGCCGCCGTGCTGGCCGTGGCGGTGCCGTACCCGCTGCTGGCCGGCTACGGGCGCGCCCGCCACGGCGAGGACAGATGGCTGCCGGTCGCGATCGCCCTGGTCGTGCTGGCGTCTGCGGCCTGCGCGCTGGGCGGCCTGCTGGGGCCGGCCTGGGCGTGGCGGACCGGCCTCGGGGCGCTCGGCGCGGCCGTCGTGGTGTTCGCGCTGCACGCCCTGCGGGCCTGGTGGCGCGGCGTGCCCGGCCCCGGCCGCACGTCACTGGTCATGTGCGACCTGCCCGCCGGCGACACGCCGTCCGTCGCGCTCGACCCCGAGGTACGCCAGGCGTTCGCCTACTCCAGAGGCGTCGTGCTGGCCTTCGGCGACCCGCTCGGCCCGAGGGCCGCCGGCGCGGGGGCCACTGTCACCGCGTCGGGTGAGCTGCGGCTGGTCGCCGAGCCGCAGGCCCGCGAGGCAGTGGAGGCCGACCCGCGGGTGGCGGTGTTCGCGGCCGACCCGCTGCAGCGCAGGTTCTGGGTCGAGGTGCGCGGCATCGCCGTGGCCGACTCCGGGCTGCTGCGGGTCACCCCCAAACAGGTGCTCACGGGAGAGTTCCCCGGCCGGCACCAGCGGCGTTAGCGTCGGACCCATGCGGACACTGAGGACCCCGGAAGAGCGCTTCGCCGACCTGCCCGACTTCCCGTACGAGCCGCGCCACGCCGAGGTGGGGGACGGCCTGCGCATGGCGTACGTCGAGACGGGCCCCGCGGACGGGCAGCCCGTCGTGCTCCTGCACGGCGAGCCGACCTGGTCGTTCCTCTACCGCCACGTCATGCCGGAGCTGGCCGCGGCCGGGCTGCGGGCCGTCGCGGTGGACCTGATCGGGTTCGGCCGCTCGGACAAACCCGCCGAGACCTCCGACCACACCTACGCCCGGCACGTCGAGTGGACCCGCTCCCTGCTGTACGACGCGCTCGGCCTGACCGGCGTGACCGTCGTCGGCCAGGACTGGGGCGGCCTCATCGGCCTGCGCCTCGCCGCCGAGCACCCGGAACGCGTCGCCAGGATCGTCGCGGCCAACACGGGCTTGCCGACCGGTGACATTCCCATGCCCGAGCTGTGGCACCGCTTCAAGGACGCGGTGACGAACTCGCCCGCCCTGGACATCGCCAGGTTCGTCCAGTCCGGCTGCGCGACCGAGCTGCCCCTGGCGGTACGCGACGCCTACGACGCCCCCTTCCCCGACGAGTCGTACAAGACGGGGCCGAAGGCCATGCCCGGGCTCGTCCCGATCACCCCCGACGACCCCGCCGCGCCCGCCAACCGCGCCGCCTGGCAGGTCCTGACCAGCCTCGACCGCCCTTTCCTGGTGGCCTTCTCCGACGGCGACCCGATCACCGGAGGCATGGCGCCCATCCTGACCAGGTCGATGGCGGGCGCCGCCGGGCGCGCCCATCCGGTGATCAAGGGGGCCGGGCACTTCCTCCAGGAGGACGCCGGCGCGGAGCTCGGCCGCCACATCGCGGATTTCGTCACCGCCACCTAGCGTGTCAGGACCGCCCAATCGTCGGTCGGGTGCGGTATAACCGGGGGCGGACCGGGGAGGCGTGATGCGTGAGTCCGGCAGGACCCAGGCCGCGGGGCGGGCCGCGGCGCGGGATCTGTTCGAGCAGGTGCGACTTCGCTATTTCCAGCTTCCACCGGCGGTGCGCCGGGTGATGCACGTGGCCGTGCTCATCGGCTCCGTCGGTGTGGCGGCCGCGCTCGGCTGGGACCTGTTCAAGACCTTTCTCATCACGCTGCTCGTGCTCGCGTTCGTCGCGCTGACGCTGCGTTTCCCGCGCGCCGCCGCGACCGTGCTCGTGCTGGTGGCCTGGGGCGCGCTGCTGCCGGTCTTCATGATGCTGTTCCCGCCGCAGTCGCTGGCGCCCACGCTGCTCATGGCGCTGGCGCTGCCCGTCGCCATCGCCGCGCACCTGATCCGCTGGGTGACGCCGTGGCTGACCGTGCTCATGGCGCTCGTCCCGGCCGGGGCGCTGGCCGCCGCCGTCTCCCCGGTCTCCGACGGCGTCGCTGTCTGGGCCGCGTACGCGGCCGCCGCCGCCGTCCTCGTCCAGCGCTTCGTCGCCGCCCGCCGGGCCAGGGCCGTGCTGACCGCCGACGAGCAGGTACGCGTCAGGGCCCGCGAGGGCAGGCCCGAGCCGCAGGCGGGCCAGCCGGGCGCGCTGCCCGACATCTCGGTCGAGGACG
>NZ_JAHKRL010000093.1 GCF_019396405.1 Nonomuraea rhizosphaerae
CCGAAGTCGATCGTGCCGAGCGCCGGGCCGAACGCGATCACCTGCCTGACCCGCGACTCGTCGGCCGCCAGCGCCCCCGCCCCGGCCACGTCGGGCGTGGTGAGCAGCGTCCTGGCGTCACACTCGCGCAGCAGCTCGGCCACCTCGGGCACGGGCAGCGCCGGGTCGATCGGCGCGGCCACCCCGCCGGCCGCCAGCACCGTGTGGACGGCCAGCGTCTGCGCCCCGGCCGTGGTCACGTGCACACCCACCACCTGGTCGCGCCTGGCCCCGCGCCGCACCAGCCCGGAGGCGGCCCTGGTCACCTCGGTCACCAGCTTGCGGTAGCCGTAGACATGGCCGCCGCTCAGGTCGACGAGCGCCGGCCGGTCGCCTCGCTCGTAGGCCCGGCCGAACACCTCGTGGATGACGGTGCCGGTGGGCGAGACGGTCGGCTTCATGCATGTGAAGGTACGGCGGCCGGAGTGTGCGCAGCATCCACCGATCTGTGTAGACCGATGTGCATCTCCCGGGGCCCGTGGGCGGGCCCGAGCCCTGCGCGGCTCGAGCCCGCTGTCACGCACCCGGAGCAAGACCCCCACCCCTCCGAGGAGGCCCTGCCCCGCTGGGCGCGCGACGCCCCACGGATCGGGCCGCGGGCGCCCCCCGGCATGAGGGGCGGGTCGCGCTGTGCGGCCGATCACATGGAGAACGCTAGGCAAACGATTCGCGCCGCACATGCGTCGAGATGGCCATTCGACGATGTAACCCGCAGGACGTGAAGATGTGTAGAGACGTGCTGCTCAACGGCCGCCGATCACCCATGCGGCGATCTGTGTACGCGTGGAGAACCCCAACTTCGACAGGATGTTGGCTACATGACGCGCGGCCGTGGCCGGGCTGATCACCAGCTCGTCGGCGATGGCCCTGTTGCTCAGCCCCCTGGCCACCAGGTCGGCGATCTCCAGCTCCCTGGCGGTGAGCCTGCTGGCCCGCGCGGCGGGCGTGGCCGGCGCGCCCTCGGCGCGCGGGCCGGGCAGCTCCCCGTCGAGCGCGCAGGAGACGGCCTCGTCCGGCGTCATCGCCGCGCCCTCGCTCCACAGCAGGCTCACCGTCTGCTCGCCCAGCCGGGCCCGCGCCGGGCGCAGGACGTCCTCCGTGCGCGCGTCCGGCCGGCGCCCGCGCAGCGCCACGGAGGCGGAGGCCAGCAGGACCGCCCTCTCGTAGTCGCCCTCGGCCGTGACCAGGCACGACCACGCCTCCAGCCGCCTGGCGATGTCCGCGCGCAGGCCCGCGTCGCGGCTGAGCACCAGCGCCTCCGTCAGCCTGGACCGCGCCTCGGCCAGGTCGCCCTGGTCGAGCGCCACCCGGCCGAGCCCGGACAGGCAGCTGATGATCTGCTGCCTGGCGTCGATGTGGCGCAGCAGGCGCAGGCCCGACTCGTAGTGCCGCTTGGCCGTGGCCGGGTCGCCGGCGCGCCTGGCCACCTGCGCCAGCCCGATGTGGCCGGTGGACTGCCCCCAGTGGTTGTCGAGCCGCTCGCACAGCGCCAGCACCTCCTCGAAGGCGCGCCGCGCCTCGTGCAGGCGGCCCTGGCACAGGCCCAGGTTCGCCCTGGTGCCTTGGGCGAACGACTCCAGGATCGAGTCGCCGCTGCGCCTGGCCGCCTCCAGGGCCAGGTGCAGGGGCTCCTGCTCGCCGGTCGACTGGGCCTGCAGGATCATGCCGACGGCCTCGCCGTACACGTCGCCCGACGATCTGCACAGCTCGACCCCCGTACGCGCGCACCGCGCCGCGGTCGCCAGGTCGCCCTCCAGCACGGCCAGCTCCCCGCGCAGGATCGTGGCCTGGCCGCGCAGCTCCGGCCGTACGCGCGGCGACTCCAGCGCCAGCAGCCGGTCCAGCCGCCCGGTCAGGCCGAGCGGCCGGCCGCTCGCGACGAGCAGGTAACGCATGTCGGTCAGCAGCTTGAGCGCGACCTCCGGGCCGCCGATCGCCATCGACCAGTCCGCCGCCGCGCCGATCTCGGGCTTCAGCCCGTCGAAGAGGTTGACGAACCGCTCCATCACCCCCCACGCCGTGCTCACCCCCGGCGCGACGACGGCCTTGAACTGGGCGCCCATCCTCGCCATCGCCGCCAGGTGCGCGCCGCGCAGCTCCGGCTCGTCGCCGGAGTCGGCGAGCTGCTCCAGCGCGTACTCGCGGACGGTCTCCAGCAGCCGGTAGCGGGCCTCGCCGGCGAGCTGCCCGTCGAGCACGACCAGCGACTTGTCGACCAGGTCGCAGAGCCGGGGCAGCACGTCCTCCACCGGCAGCCCCGGGCCGGCGCACACCCCTTCGGCCAGGTCGAGGGTCCAGCAGGCGCGGAACACCGCGGTGCGCCGCAGCAGCAGCCGCTCCTGCGGGCTGAGCAGCCGGTAGCTCCAGTCGACCGCGGCGCGAAGGGTGCGCTGCCTGGCGGGGGCCGTACGGGCCCCGCCGGCCAGCAGCCGGAAGCGGTCGTCCAGCCGGTCGGCGAGCTGCCTGACCGACAGCACCCTGACCAGGGCGGCGGCCAGCTCGATCGCCAGCGGCAGCCCGTCGAGGGCCCGGCACAGCTCGGCGACCTGCGCCAGCTCCTCGCCGGTCAGCTCGAAACCGGGACGGGCCGCGGTCGCCCTGGCCAGGAACAGGCGTACGGCCTCCGACCGCGCGGGCTCGCCCGCCAGGGAGAGCGGCGGCACCCGCCAGACCGTCTCGCCCGGCATGCGCAGCGGCTCGCGGCTGGTGGCCAGCACCGTCAGCCCGGGGCACGCGCTCAGCAGGTCGCTGCACAGCTCGGCGCACTCGGCGATCACCGGCTCGCAGTTGTCCAGCACCAGCAGCACCCGGCGGCCCGCCAGCGCGTGCCGCGGGTCGCCGGCGATGCCGAGCGCCCCGCGCAGGTGCCCGAGAAGCTGCCCCTTCTCCAGGTCGGCCAGCTCGACCAGCCGCACGCCGCCGGGGAAGCCGGGGGCGACCCGGGCCGCGAGGCGCATGGCGAGACGGGTCTTGCCGATGCCGCCCGCCCCGCACAGGGTCACCGCCCGCGTGACCTCCATCAGGTGGACGAGCTCCTCCACATCGGACTCTCTGCCCACGAAGAGGTTCGGTTCCGCCGGGAGGTGGCTGAGGTCAGCTGAACGCGCCATCACTGTGAGTGTGCCATCAACTACGTCGCGCGCCCAGACCTCAAAATGGGAGGAGAACTGTCGGTCCCCCCGGGCACACTCACTGTATGGCCGATGAACCCCCCGGCACCAATGAGGAATCCCTCGAGCTCGGTGAGGTCGCCGCCTCCGACTGGCACGTGCACGACGACAAGATGGCCGAGGTCGGCTTCCTGGTGATCGCCCGGCGGCTGCCCTCGCTGGTGGCCCAGGCGATGAGCATCGCCTGGCGGGCCAGCCCGCGCGACACGGCGGCGACGGTCACGCTCAACCTGCTCGGCGGCGTGTTCACCGCCTTCGGGCTGCTGGCGACGACCGGCGTGCTGACCGCCCTGTTCAGCGAGGGCCCGACCCCCGACCGGGTGCGGGCCGCCGTCCCCAGCCTGATCATGGTGGCCACCGCCGCCGGGCTGCGCACCGCGATGCAGGCCGGCGCGGGCTGGGCGCAGGCCCGGCTCGACCCGCAGGTGACCCGGCAGATCGAGGAGCGCCTGTACGGGCTGACCAGCCGCGTCGAGCTGGTGGCCTTCGACGACCCCGACTTCCACGACGCGCTCCAGCGGGCCAGGCTGCGCGGCGTGGCCATGGCCGACGCCGTCGTCGCCACGGCCATCGACGTCGTGACGGCCGCGGTGGGCATCGCCGCCGTGGCCGGTGTGCTCGGCGTCCTGCACCCGGTGCTGCTGCCGCTGCTCCTGCTGGCCGTGGTGCCCGACGCCTGGGCCGCGGTCCGCAGCGCGCGCATGCGCTACACGACCATGTACTCCCTCATCCCCGTCATGCGGCGCAAGTGGATCATCGCCGAGCTGCTCGCCGACCGCGACCCCGCCGCCGAGGTCCGCTCGTTCACCATGCGCGGCTTCCTGCTGCGCATGTACGACGCGGTGGCGCGGGCCGAGCAGAAGGTGATGCTCAACCTGGCCAAGCGGCAGATGTGGGCGCGCGTGGTGGGCGAGGCGCTCGGCGGGATCGGCAGCGGCCTGGTCTACGTCGCGCTCGGCCTGCTGCTCGCGCTCGCCGCGATCCCGCTGGCCGTCGCCGGCACCGCCGTCCTGGCGATCAGGCAGGGGCAGTCGTCCCTGGCCAACCTCATGTACGCCACCAACCGCCTGTACGAGGAGGGCCTCTACTTCACCGACTTCCTGGAGTTCTGCGCCGACGCCGAGACCCGGCTGGCGGGCCCGCGCCCGGTCGAGGCGCCGCGCACGTTCGCCCGGATCTCCGTCTCGGACGCCACCTTCACCTACCCCGGCGCCGACGCCCCGGCGCTGCGCGGCGTCTCCGTCGAGATCAAGCACGGCGAGGTCATCGCGTTCGTCGGCGAGAACGGCTCCGGCAAGACCACCCTCGCCAAGATCCTCTCCGGCCTGTACGAGCCCGACAGCGGCACCGTCACCTGGGACGAGATCGACCTGCGCGACGTCGACCCCGAGACGCTGCGGCTGCGCACGGCCGTCATCGCCCAGGACCACACCCGCTGGCCGCTCACCGCCGCCTACAACATCACGATGGGCACCGGCAAGGGCGAGCCCGCCCTCCACGCGGCCGCCGCCGTCGCCGGGGCCGACGAGGTGATCGCCGAGCTGCCCCACGGGTACAAGACGCTGCTCGACCGCCGTTTCAAGGACGGCCATGAGCTGTCCGGCGGCCAGTGGCAGCGCATCGCGGTGGCCCGCGGCTTCCACCGGGACGCGGCGCTGCTGATCTGCGACGAGCCGACGGCCGCGCTGGACGCTCGGGCCGAGCACGCGCTGTTCGAGCGGATCCGCAGCCACTCCGACGGGCGGACGGTGCTGCTGATCACGCACCGGCTGGCCAGCGTGCGTTATGCAGATCGGATCTATGTACTCGACCATGGCAAGATCACTGAGCAGGGCGACCACGACACGCTGATGTCGCTGGACGGCCTGTACGCCGACCTCTACTCCTTGCAGGCGTCGGCCTACCGCTGACCCGCCCGCACCGGCCGCCCCACCCGGCGCTCGCCCCTCGCGGGCTGATGCCGGTCGTCGGCGGGCCGCTACGCCAGGGCGGCCTCCACGACCGAGCGGGCGATCGGGGCGGCGGCGGACGGGGGCGCGTGTTCGAGCACCACCCCCACCGCCACCTCCGGCGAGCCCGCCGGGGCGAAGGCCGTGAACAGGGCGGCGGGCCCGGAGCCGGCGGCCACCCAAAGGCCCGGCAGGGCCGCCGACGAACCCGGGAGGACGGCCGTACCCGGCAGGGCGGACGACGTGTCCGGGAGGGCGGCCGACATTCCCGGCCCGCCCGTGGCCGCCACCGGGGTCATCATCGACGTCAGCGCCCGCGCCGGCTCCGGCGTCATCGCCACCCGGTACCGCACCGGATCGGCGCGGTCGATCAGCGAGCCGTCCGGCAGCCGCACCTCCTCCACCAGGTACGGCCGCATGAGCACCCCCTGGTTGGCGACCGCGGCCGACAGCATGGCGAGCATCAGCGGCGTGACCCGGTCCAGGTGCCGCCCGATGGCCGACAGCGCCGTCCGCGCCCGGTCCATCCCGGCGGGGAACGTGCTCCGCGCCACGGGCAACGGCACGGCGAGGCCCGCGTCGTTGAACCCGAACGCCTCCGCCTGGTCCCGCAGCACGTCCTGCCCCAGTTGCAGCCCGATCCCGGCGAAGGCCGTGTCGCAGGACCCGCGGAACGCCTCCGGCAGCGTGGGCCGCCCGTCGCCGCACCGGCCGCCGGGGGACGGCAGGTCACCGGCGTCGCCGGGCAGCCGCAGCCGGGCGGGCGCCGCCACCCGCGAGGCCGGGGCGTACTCCCCCGACGACAGCGCCGCCGCGGCCGTGACCAGCGTGAACGCCGCCCCGGGCGGGTAGGTCCGCCCGATCGCCCGGTTGACCAGCGGCTCGGCGGGGTCGTCCGCGAGCCGCCGGTCGAGCGCGTCCAGGGCGGCGGGGTCGGTGGTGGTGCGGGCGTCCGGGTCGTACGACGGGTAGCTGGCCATGGCCAGGATCGCGCCGGTCGCCGGGTTGACCGCCACCGCCGCTCCGGGGTGGCCGGCCGATCGCAGCCCCTGGTAGGCGGCCCGCTGGACGCGGTCGGTGATCGTCAGCCTGACGTCGGCGCCGGGCGCCCTGCCGTGCCGGACGATCGACCGTACGCGGACCCTGGGGTCGTGGCCCGAGAGCACGTCGTCCTCGGCCTGCTCGATCCCCGTGTTCCGGTACAGCGACGCCTGCCCCGTCACGGCCGCGTACGCCTCGCCGCCGGCGTAGTGGCGCCGGTAGGCGTACGGCGCGGCCCCGCTCTCGCGGCTGGTGGCGATGGTCGTGCCGTCGTAGGTGAGGATGTCGCCGCGCGGGCGGTCGAACCTGGCGATGACCGAGCGCTCGTTGCGCGCGTCGGAGTTGAGCCCGTGCGACCCGAACGCCTGCACGATCGTGACGTTGGCGAGCAGCGCGAACATCAGGGCCGCGCACACCCTGGCCACGCTCCGCAACGGTACGTCGATCAGTCGCGTCCCAGGTCCGGCCATGCCTCCCGGTCTAGCAACCGGCCGGCCAAGGCAGTGCTAGACGACCGTGCGGTAGTAGGAGATCTTGTTGCGGATGTAGCCCTGGCGCTCGGTCAGGCGGGCGATCTGCTCCCTGACCCGGCCGTCGTGCTCCTCCAGCAGCTTGATGCGGTCGGCGATCGTGTGGTCGCCCTCGCGGACGAGCTCGGCGAAGCGGAGCATCTCGGCGATCGGCATGCCGGTGTCGCGCAGGCACCTGATCGTGCCGAGCCAGCCCACGTCGTCCTCGCTGAACCTGCGCTGGCCGGCGGCGTTGCGTCCGACTGGCTCCAGGAGGCCGATCTTCTCGTAGTAACGCAGAGTGTCCAGGGAGAAGCCGGTCTCCTCGACCACTTCCGCGGGTGTGTAGACGCTCACGGTTCACAGCATCGCACCTGGAGCGCACTCCAGGTCAATCGGGCCGGGCGGCACTTGACATGGAGTGCGCTCCAGCTTCCAGAGTCTGGGCCATGAACTTCGCACTCGGCACGATTCCCTTCGGGACCACCGTCAACGAGAAGGACACCTTCGCCATCCTGGACCGGTTCGCCGAGGCCGGGGGCACGATGCTCGACACGGCCAACAACTACCCGTTCTGGGTGCCTGGGTGCACGGGCGACGAGAGCGAGCGGGCCATCGGCTCCTGGCTCGCGGCGCGCGGCAACCGGGACCGCGTCTTCCTGAGCACCAAGGTCGGCGCGCGACCGGCCGTGCCCGGCGACCTCACGCTGGACTCGGCGGAGGGGCTGTCGGCGGCCGTGATCACCAAGGCTGTGGAGGGCAGCCTGGAGAGATTGCGGACGGACTACATCGATGTGTATTGGTCGCACATCGAGGACCGTTCGGTGCCTGTGGCGGAGACGCTCGGCGCCTTCGACGACCTGCACCATCAGGGGAAGATTCGCAGCTCAGGGGCCAGCAACCTGGCTACATGGCGGGTCGAGCGGGCCAGGAACCTGTCGGCCGCGCGCGGCTGGCTGCCCTACACATATGTACAGGCCCGCCACACCTACCTGCGGCCGCGTCCGCTGACCCGGCTCCCCGAGTCGGGGCACCGGCTGGCGACGGACGAACTGCTGGACTACGTGCGCGACGAGCCGGACATGACGCTGTGGGCGTACAACACGCTGATGTTCGGCGCGTACACCCGTGCCGACCGCGCGATCCCCGACGCCTACGACCATCCGGGCACGACGCGGCGGCTCGCGGTGCTGCGTGAGGTGGCGGGGGAACTTGGCGCGACGCCGAACCAGGTGGTGCTGGCCTGGCTGATGGCCGACGGGGTCGTCCCGATCGTCGGCGTCTCGACGACGGCCCAGCTGGAGGAGGCCATCGGAGCGGCGGACGTGCGCCTGGACGAGGAGCTGCGGGCGCGTATGGACGCGGCGTGCTGAGGAGGTGGCTGCGGCGGGAGCGCTCCCGCGAGGTGGCCAGCGGAAGAGTGGTGCTGGCGGCAGGCGGCCTGTGGCTGGTCGAGGACCTTCCCTCGGCGGCCGGTCGCCGGTGGGAGAGCCCCCGAAGCCACCCCTACCGCCAGCGATCCGCCGGCGGACGGTGAAGCGTCAGGGCAGGTGGTCGGCGAGGTAGCGGCGGACCAGTTGCTTGCACTCCACGATCATGTCCGGGTCTCCGTCGGGGTTCATCCTGAAGGCCAGCTTCAGGACCGCGTCCGTGGCCTCCACCGCCACGAGCAGCGCCCGGTCGAGCCCGTCCCCGACGGGGGCGTCGAGGAGATCCATCGTCAGGGAACGGAGCCGGTCGGCGACCACGACGTTGTTCTCCAACGCCGAGTCGAGCGACCTGTCCGTGCCCTTGACGATGGGACCGCCGGGGGCGATCAGCACCTCGCCGAAGTCGACGACGGCGAACCCGGCGGTGGTCCGTTTCATCGCCACGAACTCGTCGATGGCCAGGTCGACCAGGTCTGTCCAGTGGTCGAGATCGGCCTCGGCGACCCTCTCGGTGAGGCGCTCGGTGATCCGTTGGAGGAAAGCGTCGAGGTTGCGCAGTGCCAGGGCACGTACCAACCCCTGCTTGTCAGAGAAGAACTGGTAGAACGTGCCTATCGGCACCTCGGCCCGGCGCGCGACCTCTTTCGTGGTGAGCGCCTCGTATCCGACCTCGTCGAGCAGATGCGCGCACTCGTCGAGCATCCGTTCGACTCGCTCTACGCTTCGGCGTTGGGCTGGACGCCGGCGCAGGGTACTCGTCATGACCCCCATCTTGGCGTATTACCGCCAGGTAGAGGTCTCCCGATCTTCGCCGTTAACATGAGGCTTACTCAACAGAGGAGCGCGCATGTTCCTGTGGGGCACGGCCACCGCCAGCTACCAGATCGAGGGCGCCGCCGGGGAGGACGGCAAGGGCGCCTCCATCTGGGACACCTTCACCCACGAGCCGGGCCGCGTCCGCGACGGGCACACCGGTGACGTGGCCTGCGACCATTACCACCGCTGGCGCGAGGACGTCGCCCTCCTGGCCGGCCTCGGCGCCGGCGCCTACCGCTTCTCGATCGCCTGGCCGCGCGTCGTCCCCGACGGAAAAGGGGAGACCGAGCCCAGGGGCCTCGACTTCTACGACCGGCTGGTGGACGCGCTGCTGGCCGAGGGGATCACGCCGGTGCCGACGCTGTTCCACTGGGACCTGCCGCAGGCGCTCCAGGACCTCGGCGGCTGGATGAACCGCGACATCTCCCACCACTTCGCCGACTACGCCGCCGTCGTCGCCGACCGCCTGGCCGACCGCGTCGAGATGTGGATCACGCTCAACGAGCCGTTCGTCCACATGGCGTTCGGCTACGGCATGGGCGTCCACGCCCCCGGCCAGGCGCTGCTGCTCGACGCGCTCCCCGTCGCCCACCACCAACTGCTCGGCCACGGCCTGGCCACGCGGGCGCTGCGCGCGGCCGGGGCCCGGCAGGTGCTGATCACCAACAACTGCACACCCGTCTGGCCCGCCTCCGGCTCCGAGGCGGACCTGGCCGCGGCCGACGCCTACGACACCCTGCACAACCGCCTGTTCAACGACCCGGTCCTGCTCGGCGCCTACCCGGACCTGTCGGCGTACGGCACCACCATGAACACCGTCGCCGACTCGCCCCTCGTCCGCGACGGGGACCTCGCGATCATCTCCGCGCCGCTCGACGGCCTGGGCATCAACTACTACAACCCCACCCGTATCGGCGCGCCGACCGAGCCCGGCCTGCCGTGGGCGGATGTGGGCGTCACCGGCTTCCCCACCACCGCGTTCGGCTGGCCGGTCGTCCCCGACGGCCTGCGCGAGCTGCTGACCGGCCTCAAGGAGAGGTACGGGGACAGGCTGCCGCCCGTGTACGTCACCGAGAACGGCTGCTCCCAGGACGACGTCCCCGGCCCGGACGGCGTCGTCGACGACCAGGGACGCATCGCCTTCCTCGACGGCCACGTCCAGGCCGTCGAGCGGGCGGCGGAGCAGGGCGTGGACGTGCGCGGGTACTTCGTGTGGTCGCTGCTGGACAACTTCGAGTGGGCCGAGGGCTACCACCAGCGCTTCGGCCTGGTCCACGTCGACTTCGAGACCGGCCGCCGCACCCCGAAGGCGTCGTACGCCTGGCTGCGCGACCGCCTGAAGGGCTGACCACCGCCATCCGCCGCACTTCGGTGGCGACTCCCGGGAGCGCCAGGAGACCCCGGGAGAGGCGAGCACGTCCCGGAGAGGAGGCCGGGCGTCCCGGACCGGTCGCGGAGTCGCCGGAGCGCCGCTAGAACACCGACACGTGCACGTGGTCGTAGTGGTTGGCCGTGACGCCGCCGCGGTCCGACATCGGGTCCCAGCCACCCCCCGACCGGATGTCGTAGTAGCGCTGCTTCCAGATGATGTACATGACCCCGATGCGCGGCCCGTTCCTGATCAGCCACTCGGCCAGCGCGTCACCGCGGTCCCCGTCGGCCCCGCTCGCCGCCCGCCCGCCGCTCGACATCATGAAGTCGCAGGCCCGCCCCTTGCCGTGCTCGCCGGGGTCACCACGGCGCAGACAGCCGACGCCGTACGGCATCGGGAAGTTCTGCATGATCTCGGCGCGCACCGCGATCATGCGCGGCGTGAGCCCCTCGGAGCCGCCGGGCTGCTGGAAGCCGTACTTGGCGAGCAGCCTCTCGATGTCGCGGCGCTTGCTCTGGAGGGTCTTGATCTCCTTCTTCAGCTTGTTGATCTTGCCGTTGGCGGCCAGCTTGGCCTCCTTCGACTTGTCGATCAACGACTGGATGCTCCGCACCTTGCTGATGCGCTCGTTGGCCAGGTACGTCATGTTCGCCGCCTGCCCCAGCATCATGTACGGCGAGGCGCCGGAGCTGAAGATCTGAGTGCCGTCGAGGGCGCCGGCCATGTAGGTGGTCTGCGCGATCGCGGTGACCTCGGACTTGGCGGCGGCGAGCTTGGCGTCGAGGTCGCTGGAGTTGTCGGTCGCCCGTTTCGCCTGGATCCGGATCTCCTCCAGGCTCTGGATCTGCCCCCGGTAGAGCTCGTTGAGCTGGGACGCCTGTTTGGTGAGTTTGCGCAGCTCAGTCGGGTTGGGGGCGGCGGACGCAGGCAGGGGGAAGACGAACAGTCCCGTAAGAACGATGACGAATACGGCAAAGTGACTGATTCTCACGTCCGTCCTCCCCTCATAGACGGACCGAAACTATAGAAGATGATCTTGAAGTCTGTCATCCGAACGCTCTAACTGACGCCCCTTTGGCGGCTTTTGGCGTGAATTGTCGCCCCTAAGGTCCGGGTAAAAGATTGGGCCTTGCCGAGCCCCTGGCAGGCGGTCTGAGATGGCGGACGATACTCGTCTTGCGAAGGGGCAGACCGTGTCTCGATTACTGACCCTGTCCACGGCCGTCATCCTCGGCCTCAGCACCTCTTTTGTGGCACTGCAGGCCCAGGCCTCGGTGGACCCGCTTCCTCCCCGCGACAGGATCGAGCTGTACGAGCTCGACAGCGCGCCCGGCACGGGGCAGGCGCTCAGGGAGAAGGGCTTCGACGTCGTCCAGCAGGAGGGCCGGTCCGGCCAGGAGCACGTCGAGGTGACCGCCGACCAGACGGACCTCGACGGACTGCGCAAGCTCGGCTACAAGCCGGAGCCCGTACGCAATCCGCAGGGACAGACCCAGTTGGAGGCGGCCAGGGCCCAGGCCGCCGGCGGTTACACCGTCTACCGGTCGTACTCGGAGCCGGGCGGCGTCGCCGACCAGCTCAGGGCGATCGCCAACGCCAACAAGGACATCGTGAAGCTCCAGTCCATCGGCAGGACGCTGAAGGGCCAGGACATCCTCGCGGTCAAGGTCACCACGCTGGCCAGGGTGCTGCCCGACGGCGCCAAGCCGGCCACCCTGTACTCGGCCACGCAGCACGCCCGCGAGTGGATCTCCACGCAGGTGAACCTGCGGCTGCTGAAGCACGTGATCGCCAACAGGTCCGCGCTGCGCGACCTGCTGAACAGGACCGAGCTGTGGTTCCTGCCGGTGGCCAACCCCGACGGCTACGACTTCACCTTCACCGAGGGCAACCGCCTGTGGCGCAAGAACCTGCGCGACGTCAACGGCGACGGCCGGATCACCGTCGGCGACGGCGTCGACCCGAACCGCAACTTCGCCACCAACTTCCACTACGACGAGGAGGGCTCCTCCTCGATCCCGAGCAGCGACACCTACCGCGGCTCCGGGCCCTCCAGCGAGCCCGAGACCAGGGCCATGGACGGGCTGCTGAAGCGGATCAGGTTCAAGGCCCAGGTCAACTACCACTCCTTCGGCCCGCTGCTGCTCTACCCGATGGGCTGGCAGATCGCCACGGAGACCGCCGACAACCCGATCTACGAGGCCATCTCCGGCAACGACGCCAACCCGGCCATCCCGGGCTTCGACCCCGACCTCGGCGCCGAGCTGTACACGACCAACGGCGAGACGACCGACCACGCGCACAGCGCGTACGGCACGCTGGCCTGGACGCCGGAGCTGGACGAGGGCTGTGACGGCTGCGGGTTCGTCTTCCCCGACGACGAGGCGCTGGTGCAGGCGGAGTTCGAGAAGAACATCCCGTTCGCCCTGGACGTGGCCAAGTCGGCGCTCAACTGGTCCGAGCCGGTCAACCACCTCGGCAACACGACGTCCGACTTCGTGCTCGACCCGTTCGAGGTCAGCCACGGCCGGGACCAGGTCGTCCAGGTGAACGCCAAGCGCAAGCTCGGCCCGGTCTTCCTGAACTACCAGGTCAACGGCGGCAGGACGAAGACCGTCGGGACCAGCCAGTGGAACGGCGGCGAGCGCTACGGCAAGGGCTACAACACCTACTACCACTTCATGCGCGGCAAGATCACCGGCACCAGGCCGGGGGACAAGGTCAAGGTCTGGTTCAGCTCGATCGGCAGGAAGAGCGGCGACTTCACCTACCAGGTCTCCACGGACATCGGCGGCAAGGTGCTGGTCCTGGCCACCGAGGACGTCACCGGCCTGAGCCCGGTCCAGGGCGTGACCGAGGCCAAGTACGCCGACGACTACGTAAAGGCGCTGGACGAGGCCGGCTACAGCTCCGACGTCTACGACATGGACAAGATGGGCCGCAAGGCCCCGCACCCGCTCGGCGTGCTCAGCCACTACAAGGCCGTGGTCTGGGAGACCGGCGACGACATCATCCCGAGGTCCGCCGGCCAGGTGGGCGGCACCACGTCCAAGGGCGGCGTGGAGACCGAGCTGGCCGTGCGCGACTACCTCAACGAGGGCGGCAAGCTGCTGCACGCGGGCAAGTACCCGTCGTTCGCGGCCAACAACAACGGCGCCTACTACTACCAGCCCAACCAGCCGGCGCTGCCGGAGTGCGCGGTTCCCGACGACCCGCCCTGCATCCCGATCTTCAACGACTTCCAGCAGTACTACCTGGGCGCCTACGTCTTCTTCGACGACGCGGGCACCGACCACAACACCGGCGACCCGTTCGCGCTGCAGGGCAAGGGCGGCCGCTTCGAGGGCTTCAACGGCACGCTGGAGCCGGCCCACACCAACTCCTACGTCGCGACCTCAGCGATCCTGCCGGCCACCCAGTTCCCGCTGTTCGCCAGCTCGGCCGGCGTCAAGTGGGTGCGGCCCGGCGGCCCGTTCGACCCGCACACCGGCTCCTGGGACGTCTACAGCGGCATCGCCGACGTCTCCTGGAAGCGGCTGACCAAGACCATCGACCTGACCGGGAAGAGCAGCGGCGACCTGTCCTTCTGGGTGTCCCACGACACCGAGGCGGCATGGGACTTCCTCACCGTCGAGGCGCACACGGCCGGCCAGGACGACTGGACGACGCTGCCCGACGTCAACGGCCACACCACCCAGGAGACCGGGGAGAGCTGCGCGGCCGCCAACAGCGGCGGCTGGCGCACCATCCACCCGTTCACGCAGCGCTACCAGGGCCCGAACTGCGAGCCCACCGGCAGCAGCGGCTCCTGGAACGCGGCCAGCGGCAACTCCGGCGGCTGGCAGCAGTGGAAGATCGACCTGACCCCGTACGCGGGCAAGCGGGTCGAGCTGTCGCTGTCGTACATCAGCGACTGGGCCAACCAGGGCGCGGGCGTCTTCCTCGACGACTTCGCCGTCACGCTGGACGGCGCGGTGACGGAGCAGACGTCGTTCGAGGCGGACCTGGGCGGCTGGACCGCGGCGGCTCCGCCGGAGGGCACCTCGCCCTCGGTCAACAACTGGTTCCGCACGGACCAGGTGTTCGAGGAGGGCGCGGGCATCACCACCAGGGACACCGTCTACCTCGGTTTCGGCGCGGAGAGCCTGACGGCGCAGGCGACCCGTACGGACCTGGTCAAGCGGTCGATGAGGCACCTGCTCGGCTGACAGGGGGTTGACAGGCGGGAGGGGCGCGGTCCGAGGGCCGCGCCCCTCTTGCGCGCGTGGACAGAACATGGTTCGGTCAGCTAGAGGTCCGCCCTAAGCAAGCAAGCATTCGGTCAAGCAGGAGGCTCACGACATGCGCCAGCACGACAAGCTGTTCATCGGGGGCGAATGGGTGGCCCCGGCCGGAACCGGAACCATCGACGTCATCTCCCCCCACACCGAGGAGGTCGTGGGCCGGGTGCCCGACGGCACCGCCGAGGACATGGAGCGCGCCGTGGCCGCCGCCCGGCAGGCGTTCGACCACGGGCCGTGGCCCCGCCTGACGTTCGCCGAGCGGGCCGAGGCGATCACCAGGCTGGCCGAGGTCTACGCGGCCAAACAGGGCGAGATGGCCGAGCTGATCACCGAGGAGATGGGCTCGCCGATCACGTTCTCCCAGCTCGCGCAGGCGCCCCAGCCGCTGGGCATGCTGCAGTTCTACGCCGAGTACGGCAGGACCTTCCAGCAGGAGGAGCAGCGGCCGGGCCTGTTCGGGCCGACGACCGTGCGCCGGGAGCCGGTGGGCGTCGTCGCGGCCGTGGTGCCGTGGAACGTGCCGCAGTTCGTCGCGATGACCAAGATCGCGCCCGCACTGCTCGCCGGGTGCGCGATCGTGCTCAAGCCGGCGCCCGAGACGCCGCTGGACTCGTACCTGCTGGCCGAGATGTTCCTGGAGGCCGGGATCCCGCCCGGCGTGCTCAACATCGTGCCCGCGGGCCGCGAGGTCGGCGAGCACCTGGTCTCCCACCCGGGCGTGGACAAGGTGGCCTTCACCGGCTCCACCGCCGCCGGCCGCCGCATCGCCGCCATCTGCGGCGAGCAGCTCAAGCGGGTCAGCCTGGAGCTGGGCGGCAAGTCCGCGGCGATCATCCTCGACGACGCCGACCTCCCCTCCAGCATGGGCATGCTGGCCATCGCCTCGCTGATGAACAACGGTCAGGCGTGCGTCGCGCAGACCCGCATCCTGGCCTCGCAGAACCGCTACGACGAGGTCGTGGAGGCGGTCGCGAACATGGTCACCTCGCAGCCCGTCGGCGACCCCGCCGACCCCGGCACCGGCATCGGCCCGCTGGTCGCCAAGCGGCAGCAGGAGCGCGTCGAGGGCTACATCAAGTCCGGGATGGACGAGGGCGCCAAGGTCGTCGTCGGCGGCCTGGAGCGGCCCATGGACCACGGCTGGTACGTCGCCCCGACCGTCTTCGCCGGGGTCAACAATGACATGCGGATCGCCCGCGAGGAGATCTTCGGCCCGGTCCTGTCGGTGATCCCGTACGAGGACGAGGCCGACGCCATCCGCATCGCCAACGACAGCGACTACGGCCTGGCCGGGACGGTCTGGACCGCCGACGCCGACCACGGCATGGACGTGGCCCGCCAGGTGCGCACCGGCACGTACGGCGTCAACTGCTTCATGCTGGAGGCCAACGCCCCGTTCGGCGGCTACAAGGCCAGCGGCGTCGGCCGCGAGCTGGGCCCCGAGGGGCTCAACAGCTACCTGGAGTACAAGACGATCTCCCGCCTGGGCTGAGCCGGCCGCGGACCGAACGGCCCAACAAACCCGCAGGGCTCCGGCACCTCGTCGTGCCGGAGCCCTGATG
>NZ_JAHKRL010000094.1 GCF_019396405.1 Nonomuraea rhizosphaerae
CGGACATGCGTGGGCGGGCGGTGGGCGGTGCGCCCGCCGCCCGCCCACACCTCGATCAAGCAGTCCCGATCAAGCAGTCCCGATCAAGCAGTCCCGATCGGGCAGCCCCGATCAGGGGCTCTGATCAGGCGGCCCCGCGCAGGGCGACCTTGGGGAAGTCGAGCGGCACCGACAGGGCCACGTTCACATAGTTCGTGAAGAGGTTGAGCGCGACGTGTGCCACGATCTCGACGATCTCCTCGTCGTCGAAGCCGGCCGCGCGCAGCGCCTCCACGTCGGCGTCGCTCACCTGCGCGCGACTGTCGACCAGCTTGGCCGCGAAGCCCAGCGCGGCGTTGACGCGCGGGTCCGCCGAGTGGCCGGCCTGGGCCTGGCTCATCTCGCTCGCGGGCACGCCCGCCTTCCGGCCCAGGGCCGTATGGGCGGCCAGGCAGTACTCGCAGCTGTTACGGTCGGCCACCAGCACGGCGATCTGCTCGCCCAGCTTGGCGCCAAGACGTCCGCCACCCAGAGCCCCGAACGCGGCCCACATCATCTTGAGCGCGGCGGGGGAGTTCGCGACAGCCTTGAACATGGCCGGTGTCGTGCCGAAGGTCGCGGTGATGTCGTCCAGCAGGGACTTGGACTCACCGGAAGCGGCCTGGGCGTCGATCAATGTCACACGAGGCATCGGAGGATTCTCCTGTTGTGTAATGGAAGGTGTGGAAGTGGTGCCGCATGCGGTTGTCATCCCGCGTGCTCGTCCGACCGGCCTGGTAGCGGACGTCTCACGGCGCGATCGAATCCGGGCAGGCGGAAGCGCCACCCGCAGGGCGCGATGACAGGACCTGCGCAAAGTCCTGCTTGTCGCGCTCTTCGCCCGGTCGATCGTTAGGAGTACTATCAATCATGGCAGTGTCCACGTCAAGCCGTAGTTAGGAGTACGAACTGTGTCCGAGGGTTTCGACGCGGTCAGTGAGCCCGTCGCGAGGCATGTGACCAGCGGCTTGTCGAAAATCGGCACGGTGCTCGGGAGGCGGGCGTGGAAGGGGGCGGGGCCGGCGGGCGTGACGCCGACCCAGGCGCAGGCACTGGAACTGCTGCGCGGGCGGTCGGCAAGCCTCGGCGGCCTGGCCGCCCAGCTCGGCGTCGTCCACGTGGAGCCGGGCCCTGGGGTCGCGGACCGGGTGCGGGCCGCCGCCCCGGACGGCGTCGACGCGATATACGACCTGGTCGGGGGTGCCGCGCTGGAAGAGGTGGCCAGCGTGCTGGCGGACCGGTCGAAGCTGATCACCGCGGCCGACCGGGAGACCGTCGCGCGGCTCGGCGGCTCACCGGTACGCCGCGCCCGCGACCGGGCGACGCTGGAGGAGGTCGCGCGCCTGGTCGTGGACGGCGTGCTGCGGCCCTTCGTGACCAGGACGTTCCCCTCGATCAGGCGGCGCAGGCGCTGCGCGTCGTGGAGGAGGGGCACGCCCGCGGCAAGATCGTGATCAAGGTCACGCCTGGATGAGCGGTCCCGTCACCCGCCTCTTCCCAGCGGATCGGGACGGTGGTCGCGCCCTGACCACCGTCCCGGTGCCCGGTCATACGGATGCGGCGTGACGCCGTTCACGTCCAGCTGCCGCCCTCGGCGGTGGCCAGCGTCGTCTCTGGCCCGGCGCGACGTCAAGATCCACGCCGAGGGATCGGCGTGCCGGCGGCCATCGCCTTCCGCGACGACCTGGGCACGGAACTCCCCGGCACCTCCCGGCACCGCATGGAACGCCTTCAGAGCAGACACGCGCTCCGCGTGTCACAAGATCCCCAAATGCTCAAGGAGCGAACGTGCGTCAAATTCTCTTCTCCGTACTCACCGCGCTGGGCCTGACACTGGCCCTGGCGGTGACTCCCGTCGCAGCTCAGGCCGCGGCTTTCCCGTCCACGATCATCCGCAACAACGGTGTCGTCTCACCCCCCAGATGCATCGGCCCGCTCAACGGCGCCACGGCTGACAACACCCCTGTGGTGCTGACGGAGTGCACTCCGGTCTGGAACGGCTTCGCGCCCGTCGCTGTGTCGATCGACAACTCGATCCGCCACTCCAGCGGCAAGTGCCTCAGCCTGTCCGGCAACCGGTTGGTCCTGCGGACCTGCGCCGTCGGTGTCACGCCCGACCAGCAATGGACGTTCCGCGCGGTGACTCCCGGCGCCCCGGACAACGTCTGGATCCTGGGGCAGCACTTCAACTTCAACTGCGTGACCCCGGACGGCAACAACACGGCCATCGGTACCCAGCTGAGGATACAGAGCTGCAACTTCGGGCCCCTGCAGAAGTGGGTGCTGCCGCCGAACCCGGGCAGCTTCGGTTTCTCCTTCGATGACGGAACGACTCCCTGACCACCTGAAGGGGAGTAGTCGCCCGTCCGCTCTCGCGTACTGACGATCACGAGAGCGTCGCCACCTGGCGGCCGGCCGAGGCTGTGCCTGCTCAGGGCGGCGATGGAGGACAGGGCGAGTGAACGACCTGCCGGCGTACGTGGGGGATCGTCTCGACGAAGAGAAACGGACGCCCGGCGGGGATGAACGAGCTGGTGCGCGCGCCGACGCGCACCGTGCCGGAGCCGGCCGAGACCGCGCCAGGACCGCGCCAGGATCGCGCAACACTGCGCCGAGAGCGCGCCAGGACCGCGCCGAGCGGCCCGCCAGGCAGCGCAGCCGCGGGCCAGCGACAACGGCACCCGGTCGCGGGGGTAGCGGGCATGACCACCGACCGACGACACGGCCAACGACGACACGACGTCGGCCTGTGCCGCGCAACGGCGCTTGACCTGCCGAATCGTCGCCGCGTCGTACGTCCGGCGTGCCAGGCGTACAACCTGCGGTGTAGACCACGCGTCTTCCCCCAGCAGATGTCCCGCCACGCGATCGCGGACAGGCTGGGTGGTGCCGAAAGGAGAAGACGTTGACCACCCACCACGATGTGACCCGGACGCAGAACAGGACCAACCTCCGCGCAGGCGGCATGCCCACATGGCTGACGCTGACGCTGGTCGCCGCCGGACTGCCGCGCACCGTTCTCGCTGACCTGAACATCGTCCCGCCGGAGAGCGGCCTGCTCTACTACGTCCTCGCGCTGGCGCCGTTCGCCGCCTGGCTGGTGGTGGCGATCGTCCGCGAGACCACAAGACCGATCAGGGATTTCCTCGTTCTGGGCGCGCTGTACGGACTCTCGCTCGTCGTCGTCCACCAGGTGCTGTGGAACGTCGGCGCGGGCCTGGGCCATCAAGCGCCGGCCGCCGCGGTGAGCTTCGCCCAGAATGTCGCTCCGGCATTCCAGGATCTTGTCATCCGCGGCTACACGATCATGATCGCCATGGGGATCGGGGTCGGCTCGGGGCTGGCCGTCGCCGTTGTCGCCGTCGTGGCGAAGGCCGTTCGCTCCAGGCGGTCGGCGGCGGTGTAGGCCGGCTGCCAGGCGGAAGCCCAGGGGGACACCCCAGGGTCATAACGATCACATCCTGCCCATCTGTTCGAGGAAGGTGACCACCGCGGCGACGCGGCGGTGGATGGTCGTCTCCTCGGTGAGCCCCAGCTTGGTGAAGATCGCGTTGATGTGCTTCTCGATGGCCGACTCCGACAGGTGCAGGTGCCGGGACATGCCGCCGTTGGTCCGGCCCTGGGCCATGAGGGAGAGCACCTGGAGTTCGCGGGCGGTCAGCGTCGCCAGGGGCGAGCGGCTCCGCCGGGCACGGCGGCCCTGATCAGCTCGGCGGCGATGACGGTCCGCTCACCCGCCGCAGGATCCACGTCCATTCCGGCCGGTACATGTTCTCGGCCAGATCCGCGAGATGGCGGTCGGCGGCGATCCAGCCGACGGGCCCGCTCACGACCCACGCGGTCACCCGGCCGTGTGCGCGAGGACGGCGGTGGTCAGCTCCTCGTGCGCCTCGGGCGGCAGTGTGTGCCCCATGCCCGCCACGATCATCAGCCGCGCCCCCAGGATCCGCCCGGCGATGATCGCGCCGTGGCCCGGCTTGGCCGGCGATGCGCAGCTCCTGCGGGGTCAGCGCGTCGAGCACGGCCGGTCGCGGGGCCTGCCCGCTCTCGCCGGCCGCGCGCAACTCCTCCTGCGCGCGCCGCGCCCACGGCCGCGCGCCCGCCCGTTCGAACGTCTCCCACGCCGTACGCAGATGCGCCCGCGCCTCGCCCGGCCGGTGAGCCCGGCGCAGCCGCTCACCCAGCAGCAGGGCCGTCCTGGCCGCCTCGAACGGGTTGGTGTGCAGCCGCAGCGCCTCGCCGAAGGCGTCCTCGGACGACTCGGCCAGCCCCCGGCAACGGGCCAGCAGGGCGTGCGACTCGGCCGTCGCGGGCCCGCGCGATCGCCTCGTCGAGTGCGCCGAGCTCCGCAGATCTTCCGAAAAGCACAACCACCCACTGTAGGAGGGCCCTGCGGAGACGGCCGAAGCACCACCCCGCCCGGTCCCGCTCGTGCTGCCGCTGAGCTGAGGAACCGGCGGGTGTCACTTCCCGGCCGTGCCGGATTCCCCGCTGATGGACTCCTGATAGATGTCCGCGTAGGTGCGCGAGTCCTTGATCAGGTCGTCGGCGAAGGCGGCGACGTCGTCGCCGATGAGTTCCAGCACTCCCTTGCCCGTCGCGGCGCCCTCCTCGAAGAAGTCGACGATTCCCGGGAGCAGGGATCCGTCGGTCAGCCCGACCGGCCCGACCTTGAAGAAGTACCTCTGCATCTCCTTGTAGACGATCTGGTAATCCGGAGGGAGCGCCTTCACCCGCGCCAGGTGTGCCCGCCACTGCTTCTTGCCTTCGATGATGTCCTGGATGCCCACGTCAGCCTCCCAGCCGGCCCAATTTCCTGGCGACGTTCCTGTTCAACTGATCGCGCCACCGCTGGCGGTAGCCTCTGGACCCTTCTCCGCCGGCCAGCGCCGCGCAGAAGCCCGCGATGTCGTCATCCAGCACCTCGTCGATGCTCCGCCCGTCGGCCGCCGTCTCTTCGAGCAGTCCCAGAGCGCCGTCGAGAATCGGCATCAGGTTTCGGCCGGTGAAATCCCCGTAGGAGAAGAGATGGCCTTTGATCTCTTCCCACGCCGCCCGGTGGTCGGACGGCAATGCTGCGGCGCGGGTTTCGAACGCCTTCCATTCCCTGGTGAGGTCGCTGCCTGTCATGGTCTCCCAGAGATTCATCTCCCGCCCTCCTTGAGCTTGTCGAGCCGTGATGTGATGTACTCCCATTTCGCCCAGAACCTTGCGAGTTCTTCGCGCCCGGCGTCGTTGAGCGCGTAGAACTTGCGCGGCGGGCCCTGCCCGGACGGTCGTTTCGTCACCTGGACCAGCTCGTTCTTCTCCAGCCGCAGCAGGATGGTGTAGACCGTCCCCTCGACGACGTCGGAGAAGCCCAGGTCGTTCAGGCGGCGTGTGATGGCGTACCCGTAGGTCTCCTCGCTGCCGATGATCTCCAGCACGCAGCCCTCAAGCGTGCCCTTCAGCATCTCCGTAAGGCCGTCCATCGAGGGTCCTTTCCGTTGGTACTCAGTGGCGCCGAGTACCACTACAAAGTATCACGGAGTACTGAATTGTGCTGCCGGAGCGATGAGTCTCGCGGCGGTCCCAGGTCTACACGTCACCCCGCTCCATCGCACTCCACTCAGGAGAGATCTTGAAGCTTCTTCTCACGTCCGGCGGCGTCTCGAACACGAGCATCCGCGACGCGCTGGTCGACCTGCTGGGCAGGCCGATCGCCGACGCCCGTGCCCTCTGCGTCCCGACGGCGGAGTACGGCCACCCCATGTGCACGCCGGCCTCGGCCTGGCGCTTCATCGCCGGACAGACCACGGCGCCCATGTGCGACCTGGGCTGGAAGTCGGTGGGCGTCCTCGAACTCACCGCGCTGCCCAGCATCGGCCAGGACCGCTGGGTCCCGTGGGTCCGGGAGGCTGACGTCCTGCTGGTGGACGGCGGCGACGCGACGTACCTGTGTCACTGGATGCGGCAGTCCGGGCTGGCCGATCTCCTGCCGTCACTGCCCGAGACGGTCTGGGTGGGGGTGAGCGCGGGAAGCATGGTGATGACCCCCAGGATCGGTGACTACTTCGTCGAATGGACACCGCCCACCGGCAGTGACCACACCCTGGGAGTCGTCGACTTCTCGATCTTCCCGCACCTGGGACACGAGCTCATGCCGGGAAACACCATGGACAGGGCCGAGAAATGGGCCGCCGACATCGCGGGGCCGGCGTACGCCATCGACGACCAGACGGCCATCAAGGTGACCGGCGGCACCGTCGAGGTCATCTCCGAGGGGCACTGGCGGTCCTTTCCGGCCCGCGAACAGTAGCCAATCGGCCGCCGGATGATCGCCTGGACGAGGAAGGATGACCAGCCGTCCGGCACGCGCACGCCAACGGGGCTTTTTCTTTCCCTCGACATGATCGAGCCCCATATCCAATCTCCGCATCCCTGACATCGCTGAGCGGATCGACAGCGACAGCCGCCGGCCGGAACCCTCGACGCGTGGCAGACGGGCGTTCATCGCGGGCGAATGCCACACCGTCTTGCCGTCCCACCGAATCGAGGGTTCGAATGAGGATGCTCCTCACCATTGGCCTGACCACGGCACTCACCGCATATGGCCTGGCAACACCTGTCGCGGCAACAGTTTCCGCCCTGGATTTCGGTACCTGCCCGGCGGATGTCGCCGAGCAGTATCCGGAGCTGAGATGCGCGACCATGCGCGTTCCGCTCGACTACTCGAAACCGGCCGGCGCGCAGATGAACGTGCTCGTCTCGAAGCGCGCCAGCACCAGCCCGGCGAAACGGCGCGGGGTGCTGTTCGTCAATCCGGGCGGTGGCGCGGGTTCCGGCGTGCTGCACGCGGGCAAGTTGTCGAAACCCGAGGCCGGCGGCTACACCCGCCTGCCCAAGGAGGTGCTCGACGCCTACGACATCATCGGAATGGACTCCCGCGGCGTCGGCCACAGCGAACCGCCGAGCTGCGTCGGCGAGGACTACTGGGCGAACCTGCAGCCCGACCCGGACCGGCCGGAGGAGCGGGACAAGAGCTGGCAGACCTGGCAGGCCTACTCCCGCGCGTGCGGGGAGAAGCAGGGCGCCAAGCTGAAGCATCTGGGCACGCGCAACGTGGTCAAGGACATGGATCGGTTGCTCACCCTGCTCGGCGAGGAGAAGCTGAGCTACCTCGGTTACTCCTACGGCACCTACGTCGGCACCGCGTTCGGCGAGCTGTACCCCCACCGGGTCGACCGGATGATCCTCGACAGCTCCATGCACCCCGAAGAACCCCAGCTGTGGTACAAGAACTCGACCGGCCAGATCCGGCCCGGCGAGCGTCGCCAGCGTGAGTACCTGAGCTGGATCGCCAGGTACGACAACGTCTTCCACCTCGGCAAGACCTTCGAAGAGGTGGACGCGGCCTGGAAGAAGATGCTCGGGGACTTCCGGCGCCAGCCGCACGGGCAGCTCAAGAACGTCGGCGCGGTCGAGCTGATGGACGTCTACGTCGCCAACATCGCCCACGAGCACTACTGGGAACCGCTCGCGAAGGCGATGGCCGACTACGTGCTGCGGAATGACGAGAGCACTGTGCTCGACTGGGCCACCCCGGCCGGCGGCAGGGCGCAGGAGAACTACATCGCCAGCCTGATGTCGGTCGCCTGCGTCGACTCCGACTGGCCGGCCGACCGGGAGACGATCGAGCGGGACTTCACCGAGCTGTCCGAGGGCGCGGATTTCGGCTGGTACAACGTGGCGTACGCGTCCGCCTGCGCCAACTGGCCCGCCGGGCACGACCAGCGCATCGTGCCGTCAGGGAGGAACCTCCCGCCGATCCTGATGTTCGGCACCGAGCGGGATTCCACGACGCCGTACGCGAACACCGTCGCGATGCACCGCAAGCTGCCCACCTCGGTACTGGTGACCGAGCTGGACTCGGGCACCCACTGCGTGTTCGGCAGCGCGGGGCGCTTCACCAACCCGCAAGCCCAGCGGATCGGGGCGGAGTACCTGGTCAACGGCGTGCTTCCGGCGGGTGACATCGGGATCCGGCCGCATCCGCTCCCGGTGCCGACCGCCACCACCGCCGCGGCCGAGCGGCCCGCGACGCTCTCGGTGCGGGAGTAGAGGTCACGACCTGCCCGTCCCGCGGCCGGTGCGCGCCTGCCGGCCGGCGGGACGCGC
>NZ_JAHKRL010000095.1 GCF_019396405.1 Nonomuraea rhizosphaerae
ACGGCTGCTCGTACGGCGGCTTCTGGGGCGGCGGGCCCGGGGCCCAGCCGGGGCCGGGCATCGGGGCCGAGCCGTCGGCCACCGAGGCCAGCATGCGGTCCAGCGAGCCGGTGTCGGGCCTGGCGGCCGGGTCGCGGGTGAGCAGCCGCCCGAGCACCGGCCCGAGCGCCCCGGCCCGCTGCGGCGGCGGAACGTCCTGGTTGAGCACCGCCGCCAGCGTCGCCAGCGTGGTGGCCCTGCGCAACGGGTGGCGGCCCTCGACCGCCACGTACAGGAGCATCCCCAGCGACCACAGGTCCGAGGCCGGGTCGCCCTCGACGCCGTTGATGCGCTCCGGCGAGATGTACTCGGGCGAGCCGATGAACGAGCCGGTCGCGGTCAGGCTGGTGGACTCGCGGACCGCCGCGATGCCGAAGTCGGTCAGCACCGAACGGCCGTCCGGGCGCAGCAGGACGTTGGCGGGCTTGACGTCGCGGTGCTGGATGCCGACCGCGTGCGCGGCGCTCAGCGCGGAGAGGATCTCGCGGCCGAGGCGAGCGGCGTCCTGCGGGGTCATCGGCCCGTGTTCGAGGCGCTCCTGGAGCGATCCACCGGAGACCAGCTCCATGACCAGCCACGGGTAGCCGCTGTCGCCACTGTCCACGATGTGGTAGATCGTCACGACGTGCGGGTGGTTCAGCCGGGCCAGGGCGCGGGCCTCACGCAGCACCCTGGCCCGCAGCTCGCGGGCGCCCTCCGGGTCGTGCTGGTCCATGTCCGGGTCGGGCGGGCGCACCTCCTTGAGCGCGACCTCCCGGTGCAGCGCCACGTCCCAGGCGCGCCACACCAGGCCCATGCCGCCACCGCCGAGCCGCTCCACCAGCTCGAAGCGGTCGTCGATCACCCGTTTGCGCATGCTGAGCAGCGTACGCCGTTGACCCTTGTCAGGATGTACGTGTTTGTCAGGTATTAGCCCGGCGCTTTGCGGCTGAGCTTCTCCCAGGCCCGATACTCCTCCGTCCTCGCCCGGTCCATCTGCTGGACCATGTCGTACGACGCCCCGCCGACGATCAGCCGCAGCGGCGGGTCCGGCAGGTCGACCAGCTCCATGACGACGGGCGCGGCCGTGGCCGGAGCCGGTCCGGCGTCGTCGCCCCACATCTCGGCCAGTTGCTCGCGCAGCGGCGCGTACTGCGGCATGGGCTCGGTCATCGTGGTGCCGACCGTGAACAGGCCGGTGTCGTACCCGCCCGGCTGCACGATGGTGACCTTGACCCCGAACGGCGCCACCTCCATCGCCAGCGCCTGACTGATCGAGTCGAGGGCCGACTTGCCGGCCGCGTACAGGCCGGCGGAGGCGACCCCGCTGCCCGAGCCCATCGACGTGACCTGCAGGACATGGCCGTGCCCCTGCTCGCGCAGGTACGGGACGACGGCCTGGGCCACCCAGATCGCGCCGAACAGGTTGACGTCGAAGTGCGCCCTGATCTGCTCCTCCGTCGCCTCCTCCAGCATGCCGAGCAGCATGCCGCCGGCGTTGTTGACCACGACGTCGAGCCGGCCGAAGGCCGCCGCCGCCTCGTCCACCGTCCTGCGCACCGCCTCGCGGTCGGACACGTCGAGCGTGAGCCGGACGAGCCGGCCGGGGTGCCGCTCGGCCAGGTCGGCGAGGGGTTCCACGTCGCGGGCGGCGCCGATGACCCGCTCACCCGCGTCCAGCGCCGCCTCCGCGAACGCCCGGCCCAGGCCACGGGACGCTCCGGTGATGAACCACACGCGAGCCGTCATCCGGCCCACCTCCTCTTTCTGGCCTTCGCGAGACGTTACGGTCCGTCTCGCAAGCTGAAGCATGCCTCAAACATCCGGCTCACGTCAAGACGGATCGTCTCGTCTCGCAGAAGTGCTATCGTCGTCGCCATGTCCGCCGACAAGCAGCCCAACCCCGCCCGCCGCAACGAGCGCTCCCGCCGGGCGATCCTCGACGCCGCCCGCGCCCTGGTCACCGAGCTGGGATACGGCAAGGTCACCATCGAGGCCATCGCCGCGCGGGCGGGCGTCGGCAAGCAGACGATCTACCGGTGGTGGCCGGGCAAGGGCGCGGTCATCCTCGACTCGTTCCTGGTGCTCAGCGAGGGGGCCGAGGGGCTGGCGCTGCCCGACACGGGCGACGTCGAGGCCGACCTCAAGGCGGTCATGCGGGCGACGGTCGCGGAGTTCGCCGACCCCGGCTTCGAGGCGCCGGTACGGGCGCTCAACACGGAGATCGCCAACGACCCCGACCTCGCCCGCCAATACCGGGAGAAGCTCGCCGGACCGGTGGACGAGGCCAAGAAGGAGCGGCTGCGGAGCGCGCAGCGGGCCGGCCAGATCGCCGCGGACGCGGACCTGGACCTGGCGCTCGAACTGCTGTACGCCCCGCTCTACCAGCGGTGGCTGCTGCGGGCGGGGCCGCTCACCGCCGACTACGCCGACGCCCTGGTGGACCTCACGCTGAAGGCCCTGCGCCCCTGAGCGGTCAGGCGAGCGCCCCGCGGCCGGCGGCGGGGCCAGTCCAGCCGGGCGCCTCCCTTGGCCAGCAGCACCGGCAGCAGGGTGAGCACGGCCGCCACGCTGACCAGCGGCACCAGGATCCCGCCGTACCCGATGCTGCGCAGGAACGGCACCGGGAGGACCACCATGGCCACCAGCCCGATCCCCACCGTGGCCCCGCTGATCACCACGGACCGCCCGGCGGTCGCCAGGGCCCGTCTGACGGCCTCGTCCCCTTCGTGGCCGTTCGCCCGATCCCCTCCGCCTCGGCCTCGCCCAGCGCCTCCAGGCCGGTGACGCGCAGCGTCGCGCCGTCCGGCACGGCCGGGCGCATGGCGCGCAGGAGGGGCTCGCTGAGGTCGGCGTTCATGCCGCGGGTGGGCGCGGTGAAGACCAGCCCGTACGTCGTGCGCCCGTCCGCGCCGACGAAGCGGCGGTCCCCGGTGTCGGCGTAGGACACGGTGCGCACCCGCATCGCCGCGGCCGCCGCCGCGAACGGCCTGCCGAGGGCCGCG
This sequence comes from Nonomuraea rhizosphaerae, assembly GCF_019396405.1. Taxonomy (GTDB): domain Bacteria; phylum Actinomycetota; class Actinomycetes; order Streptosporangiales; family Streptosporangiaceae; genus Nonomuraea; species Nonomuraea rhizosphaerae. Next base: position 3,024 of record NZ_JAHKRL010000095.1, read on the forward strand.
CGCACCCCGGGGTCGTCCACCGTCGCGCCCGCGGGCAGGGTGATCACCGCGACGAGGGGCGGGTCGTCGCCGCCGGTGCCGTAGAGGCGGTGGAGGGCCTGGTTCGCCTCGTAGCCCGGCTGACCGGGCTGGGCGAGGTCCTCCTTCAGCCGGTCGCCCAGCCCGGCCGTGGCGAACCCGCCCAGAACGGCGAGTCCCAGCCAGACCAGGACGACGAGCAGCTTGTGCCGCAGAACGAAGTCAGTCATGCCACCCAGTGCAGCCCGACGATCTTCGACGGATCTGTGAGCGGTCTGCGGCTCCACAGAGATTTCCAAGGACGCGGCGCGAGACTGGAGGGGTGAGCACGCGCATCCTCGTCGTGGACGACGACCCGAACCTGTCCGACCTGGTGGTGATGGCCATGCGGTACGAGGGCTTCGAGGCCGTCGCCGCGGGCTCCGGGGCCGAGGCGGTCGCCCGGGTGGGCGACTTCTCGCCCGATCTGGTGGTGCTGGACGTCATGCTGCCCGACGTGTCAGGACTGGAGGCGTGCCGTCGGCTGCGGCGGCTGGGGCACCAGGTGCCGGTCATCTTCCTGACCGCGAAGGGGCGTACCGAGGACAAGATCGCGGGGCTCACGTCGGGCGGGGACGACTACGTGACCAAGCCGTTCAGCCTGGAGGAGCTGATCGCCCGCACGCGGGTCGTGCTCAGCCGCACGCGCCGCGCGACCCGCCTGTCGTACGCGGACCTGGAGATCGACGAGGACGCCTACGAGGTGCGGCGCGGCGGGCGGCTGCTGGAGCTGACGCCGACGGAGTTCAAGCTGCTGCGCTACCTGGTGGCCAACGCCGGGCGGGTGCTGACCAAGCAGCAGATCCTCGACCACGTCTGGGAGTACGACTCGGGCGGCAGCGAGGGCGTGGTGCACACATACATCAGCTACCTGCGCAGGAAGGTGGACGACGGCGAGGAGCCGCTGATCCAGACCGTGCCGCGGGTGGGCTACGCCCTGCGCCTCCCCCGGAGGGACGGGGTCTCTTGAGCCGCCTGTCGATGCGGGTGCGGCTCGGCGTCACGATGCTGCTCCTGCTGACCGCGGGGCTGCTGGGGGTGCCGATCGCGGCCTGGGGAGTGATCCGGGACGTGGCGGCCGAACGGGCGCACGCCGAGCTGGACCGGTTCTCGGCGTCGATGGCCGCGCTGATGGCCGACGGGCGCGTGATCGCGCAGCCCGAGGGGGACACCGCCAGGCTGCTGTCGGCCGCCATGCTGGCCGGCGGCTCACCGGCGTTCGTGCAGGTGCGCGGCGCGGGCGGCCACGTCCTGCGGACCATCGCGCCGCACGGGGCGCCCAGCGGGCCGGCCCGCGCCAGGTGGCCGGGACCGAGCACGGCGCAGTCGCCGGACGGGGCGCTGTTCGTCCGCGACGACGGCTCGGAGAACGGCGGGCCGGGTGACGGCGGCCCGGGGGATGAGGACCTGGGTGACGGCGGGCCCTTCGATCACGAGAACGACTGGTGGCTGCGGATCTCCTGGCTGCCCGACGGGCGGATCCTGACCACCGGGATCCGCACGACCGAGTACGACCTGCTGATCGGGCGGCTGGTGGGGGTGGTGGGGGCGATCACGGTGTTCGCGCTGGGCCTGCTGGCCGCGGTCGCGTTCCGTGCGATCAGCCGCGCGCTGCGTCCGCTGGACGAGATCGCGGCGACCGCCAAGGCCATCGGCGACGGCGACCTGACCCGGCGCGTCGAGCCGGCCGAGCCCCGCACCGAGGCGGGCCGGCTCGGGCTGGCGCTGAACGCGATGCTCGGCCAGATCGAGGGCGCCTTCCGGCAGCGGGCCGCCTCCGAGGAGCGGCTGCGGCGCTTCGTGGCCGACGCCTCGCACGAGTTGCGCACGCCCGTGGCGACCGTGCGCGGGTACGCGGAGCTGTTCCGGCGGGGCGCCTCCGACAGCGCCGAGGACCTGGCCAAGACCATGGCGCGGATCGAGTCCACGGCCGTCCACATGGGGGTGCTGGTGGACGAGCTGCTGCTGCTCGCTGACCTCGACGAGGGACGGCCGTCGGAGAGGGAGCCGGTCGACCTGGCCGAGCTGGCGGGCGAGGCGGTCGAGGCCGCCCGCGCGGTACAACCCGACCGGCCGCTGCGGCTGGTCACCGGGGCGGGCGGGACGGTCGTACGGGGGGACCGGACCCGGCTGCGGCAGGTGGTGGACAACCTGCTGGCCAACGTCCGCGCGCACACTCCCCCCGGCACCGCGGCCACCGTCACGGTCCGGGAGGACGACGGGACGGTGGTGGTCGAGGTGCGCGACGAAGGACCGGGGCTCGGGAAGGAGGAGGCGGCGCACGTGTTCGAGCGCTTCTACCGCGCCGACCCGGCCAGGACACGCGGCGGGACGCGCGGCGGGGCGGGGCTCGGGCTGGCGATCGTGGCGGCCGTCGCCGAGGCGCACGGCGGGAGCGCGCGGGTGGCGGCGACCGCCCCTGGAGCCGCTTTCGAGGTACGCCTGCCCGGATGCTCCGAGGCACGCCCCGCTCAAACCCTTGAGGCACGCCCGCCTCAGCGCCTTGAGGTCCGCCCGCCCGTCCGGGACGGCGGCGATCACGTGCCGGAGGCGTCCTCGCGGTCGATCCGGTAGAGGTAGTGGGCGCGGTCGTCGATCGGGTTGTCCGGCTCCATGTCGCCCTCGGCGACGCGGCGCAGCCCCGCCTTCTCCAGCGCCCGCCAGGAGCGGCGGTTGGCCGCCGACACCGGGACCAGGACGCAGGTGGCCGACGGGATCTCCGTCCAGGTCGCCTCGACGACGGCGCGGATCATCGCCGGTCCGAGGCCCCGGCCGACCTGGCCGGCGTCGCCGATCAGGTAGTCGAGGCTGACCGCGCCCTCCGGCACCGGGACGACGGGCTCCAGCTCGGCGACGTACTCGGGGTAGTCGGCCAGCAGGACGCGCTGCACCAGGCCGAGCGGGCTGCCGTCCAGGAGGATCAGCAGGTCCTCCGACGGCTCCTCGCCCCGGACGGCGGCGCCGAAGTCGCGCGCCACGGCCTCGGCGGAGGTCTCGTGGTTCCACCAGCGGGCCACGTGCGGCTCCTCCAGCCACTGCTTGAGCAGGGGGAAGTCGGACTCGGCGAGCCGACGCCAAGTGATCATGAGGACGCTCCCGTGCTGTGATGCCGGCGGTAGTAGCGCGCCTGCCTGTCCCGGTGGGCGCAGGAGGGGTGGCACCAGCGTCGGCGCGGATGGCTCTGGACGAAGATCAGCGAGCAGTCGGGGCTCTGGCAGCGCCGCACGCCGCCCGCCCGCGGGCCGGTCAGCAGCTCGATGCAGCAGGTGGCGATGCGGCCCAGCGTCGCCGTGCTCCCGTCGGTGGTGTCCGCCCAGTGCGCGGCCGGCCCGCCGGCGGACCAGTCCAGCCGCAGGTGGGTGGGGGCGGCCGCGGCAAAGGCGTTGACCCGCTCGACCGCCGCCGCGTCGGGCGTCCGGCCCTCGACGGCGGCCGTCAGGAGGTGGTGGACGCTGTCGCGCAGCGCGCGCACGTCGGCGGCCACACGTCCCATGGCCGCCGTCTCCGCCGGGCGGACGAGGGCGAACCAGGCGTCGACCCAGGCGGCCGTACGCAGGTAGTCGGTGCCGTCGTACAGCGTGTTGGCCAGCTCCACGGCGACCGGCTCGGTGCCGAGGACGGGAAACTCCGGGTCGGACATGAGGCTGACGCTAACAGAGCCGTACAACCGTCAGCATCTCCTTTTTCGGCCGGTTCGGCCGCCGACCGATATCTCATTTTTCGTGTGAACTTAACGCTGGACAGCGTGACTTTCGACTGCCAAGGTGAAGCTCGCCTCACCCGAGCACCGGAGACACTGATGACGCTGCCTGCGGCTCTGGCCGACATCCTGCGCGAACCGCCCAAGGCGTACTCCCCCACCGCCATCTGGTGGTGGAGCGGCGAGCGGCTGACCCGCGAACGCCTGCGCCGGCAGCTCGAACGCTTCGCCGAAGGCGGCGTGTGGAACCTCGTGATCCTCAACCTGGCGCCGTCGGGGCCGATGTTCGGCTCCGATGCCGACGACCCGCCGTTCTTCTCCGAGGAGTGGTGGCGACTGCTCACGCTCGTCTGCGACGACGCGGAGGAGCTGGGGATCTCGCTGTGGTTCTACGACCAGCTCGGCTTCTCCGGGGCCGACCTTCAGGCGCGGCTCGTGGACGAGCGCCCCGAGTTCGCCGGGCGCTGGCTGGCGCCCGACGGCTCGGTGACCACGCGCGGCTTCGACTACCTGTCGGCCGACGCGTGCGCGGCGCTGATCGACCGGGTGCACGGCGAGTTCGAGCGCAGGCTGGGCCCCCGGCTCGGCCGGGTGGTCGCCGGATCCTTCCAGGACGAGCTGCCGTCCGTCCCCACCTGGTCGGACACGTTCGCCGCCGAGTTCGCCAAGCGACGGGGGCACGAGCTGACGCCCCGGCTGCTGGGGGAGGACGGCGAGGAGGCCGACCGGGCGCGGCATGACCACCAGCGCACCCGCGCCGAGCTGGCCGAGGAGGCGTTCTTCCGGCCGCTGGCCGACTGGCACGCCCGCCACGGCCTGCTGAGCGGCTGCGACCAGCAGGATCCCGCCCGCGCCGGACATCCGGTCGAGGGCGTGCAGCTGTACGCCGACTATCCACGCACCCACCGCTGGTTCAGCGCCCCCGGCTCCGACCACCACGGCGACGCGCGGGTGCACTCCTCGCTCGCCCACCTGTACGGACGGCCGCGCACCTGGATCGAGGCGTTCCACTCCAGCGGCTGGGGCGGCACGCTGGAGGAGACCTTCGACTGGCTGCTGCCCTGGCTGCGGGCCGGGGCGACCCTGTACAACCCGCACGCCGTCTACTACACGACCAAGGGCGGGTGGTGGGAGTGGGCGCCGCCGGCCACGGACTGGCGGCAGCCGTACTGGCGGCACCACCGGGTCTTCGCCGACGCCGTGACACGGCTGTGCGCGGCGCTGTCGCTGGGGCGGCACGCCTGTGACGTGGCGGTGCTGATGCCCACCACGGCCGCGCAGGCGGGGGCGCGGCCGGACGAGGCGGTGTCGGCGCAGGCCGCGCGGGCGCAGGAGGTGTACCGGGAGCTGGTGGGGGACATGGCGTGGTTCCGGATGGTGCCGGGGGCGCTGGACCGGCTCGGGCTGGACGCCGACGTCATCGACGACGACTCACTCCAGCGAGCGGTGGTGACCGACGCGTCCGGCTGGGCCGCCGCGCCCGACGGAGTCG
>NZ_JAHKRL010000096.1 GCF_019396405.1 Nonomuraea rhizosphaerae
AGCGCTGGCGCACCCTTCAGCATTTGACGCTCAGCCCCTCACGAATCGGCGACGTGGCCCGAGCAGCGCTCGTTCTCACCCACTTCGAGCACAGACGGATCATGTAAAAGTCGTAGAGAAAACCTCATTGACCGTCCTATGCGATCGAGCCCCATCGCGGGCCCCACAATCTCCCTGGGCAATCCCCATGACGAAGTGGTTGTGGGCGACCGGTGATGGTGTCAGCGTGGAACACGTCGGCCCGAAGGGAAGGGGATGCCAGGCCACGACCACTTGTCTCCGGCCAAGAGCCGTCTTCAAGCCCAGGCTGAGGCGGTCCTCCAGCGAACGGTGGATAAGCGTCCACCGGTCGACGCGGTTCGACGAGGGTCGCGCACGACGCGACCAGAAAATGAACGCCGACGCGGTACGCGGAAAACGACGCCCCTTGTTGCTCCCCGTTTCCTCTCCGCCCCGAAGAACAAGGTCTCCACGCTCAGGGAGATTCGATGAAAATCGCAGGCTTCATCGGCGTAGTAGTGCTGGTGTGGCTGTTCTGTGCGACCACGTCGGCGTACGCCCCCGTGCCCATGACGTACCTCAACGGCGCCGTTCCGGAACAGAAGACCTACAACAAAGCCTGCCCTTTCGACGAAGCAGGGATGAAGAGCTGCGTGGAAACGTCCTTCTACCTCTGGCGACTGCCTGGTGACGGCGCCGTCACCACCACATGGAAGCCCAGCCGCTCGGACGTCGAGACCGTTACCGGAACGCTGGTCCACGAGAACAGCGCCTGCCCCGGCAGCCGTGTCGAATGGAGCGTTCTCGCCGACGAACGCACCAGCGGAACACTCACCGATGACGCCCCGAAGACACAGTTGGCCATTCCCGTGAAACGGCCCGTACCCCACGTCACTCTTACACTGCGGCGACTGGGCACCGCCACCTGCACCAGCGCCCTACGGTGGACCGACCCCCGGCTGGAGGTTCCCTTCAAACTCCTTCCCTGAACCGGGCCGTCGCCGGGTGCGCCACCCGAGTGTTGATCTCATCGACCTGCCCGCGAAACAGTGGCCAGGTAGCCGATCTTGACGACAATGACGTGTCGTGGCCCAAGGTGCCCAGTGCGGCAGACGCTGTCATCGGTGCTGTCGCAGGTGGGGTCATCGACTTCGTGGCGGGTTCGTAGATAGGCGCGTCCTGGGCGCTGTCCTCGACCGGCCGACTCGCTCGATGGTGCTGGCGACCTTCCCCACGGGATCTGGGCGGGTACGGCCCTCGGCTCCTGGGTCGGCTCGGCTTCATCGTCGGCCGCGACGTGGGGAACACATGACGGTGATGTCAGGCGTCTGAGCTGGTTCCGGCTGTTTCCACCCGCTGAAGCGCCTCCATGGCCTCCCTCTCGATGCGCGAGAGGTCGTGGAGAAGAGCGCCGGCTTGCTGGAGGTGGTTCGCGTCGCCGCTCTCCCCCGCCTTCGTGATCAGCGTCGACACATCGGTCCACAGGACGGCGGCCTCACTGTAGAGCCGGTGGCCGGTGCGTAGGTCGTCGTTGTCGATGATCCGGGTGCACTCGTCGAGGAAGTCGCGGTACAGGACACGGAACAGTGCGCCACCGGTTCCGCCTTTCTCCATGAGGAGGGCGGCTTGCGGCAGGTCCTGCTGGGGGTCGGCGGCGCGGCGCAGCCAGCCGGGCACCAGCTTGGCGGCTTTCTCGATGCCGCGGTGGCCCAGGTTCGTGATGGGGGCGGTGAGGAAGGCGTCGGCGCAGCTTCTGATGGCGGGGACGATCTGGTTCTGCCACGGGAGCGGGTGGGACGGGAGGGTGATGGTGAAGGATCGGTTCCTGGCGGTCATGGGGCCGCGTTCGGCGCGGGCCAGGGCGAGGGCGGCCAGGCTGGTGCGGACCGCGCCGCCCTGCTGGTCGGTGTCGACGAGGTGGGCGTCGTGCTCGTTGTAGCCATACATGGCGACGACGTGGCCGCCGAAGTGCGCCTTGGTCCGGAAGTAGTCGAGGTGGTAGGAGTCGAGCTGGAGGCCGACCGGGCGGCCGGCGTCGAGGGGGGCGGTAACGTTCGCCCAGGCCTTGCGTGGTGAGGTGGTCTCCTCGACCAGCAGTGTCAGACCCAGCCTGGCGGCGAGGTTCCTGGTGAGGTCGAAGGGCTTGACGCGGCCGCCGAGGAAGGGGAACGGCATGGCCTTGCTGTCCCAGTAGACGAAGGACAGGCCCGAGCCCAGGCCGAACAGCATGGGCTCGGACAGGTCGAGCCCCTCGTGCCGCAGCAGCACGCCCAGCGCCGTCGTCTCGCAGTGGCGCAGGCCGCGGGGCTCGATGTCCTTCACGATGGTCGTCATGCGTCGCTCTCCTCGTACTGGCGCGGCGAACGGTCACCCCGTCCCCGTCCATCGAGGGGGCCGCTGGGAGCAGGATGAAGCCTCCCATAGGGGGAGAGTCCAGCATGATCCGGTCGTGTTCTCGTCGCCGGGAGCGCGGGAGCACGGGAGCGCTGGGGCGTTCCTCGGCGTCTCGTCCCTCGTGAAGAGGCACGCATCTCTACGGTGGGAGGACGTGAGGACGAGCGCTCAGCCGCAGAACTGGCGGGCGACGGCGGTGAAGGTGTCGGCGCAGGTGACGACCGACTGGAGGCTGACCCATTCGACGGCGGCGTGGGCGCCCTCCCCCGCCGGCCCGAACAGGACGGTCGGGATCCCGGCCGCGGCGATCAAGGAGGAGTCGGCCCAGTAGCTGACGCCTTCGATCGTGGCGGGACGGCCCAGGGCCTGGCCGGCGGCCGAGGCGACGGCCCCGACGATGGCGGCGTCGCGCGGCACCTCGAACGGCGGCCGGGCCAGCGTGGTCCGGGCGACGGCTTCCAGTTCCGGGTCGGCGGCGCGGCAGGAGGCGAGCAGGCCGGCGATCTCACGTTCGACGTCCTCGGTGGTCTCGCCGGGCAGGGTGCGGCGTTCGACGGTGAGGACGCAGCGGTCGGGGATGGTCGACTCCTCGCGTCCGCCGTGGATGAGCGAGCCGTGGACGAAACCGTGCCCGAGCAGGGGGTGTTCGCGGGCGCGGAGCTGTTCGTTGAGGGAGGCGAGGGCGACGAGGACGGGGCCGGTCTTGAGGATGGCGTCCCTGCCGAGGTGCGGGCGGGAGCCGTGGGCGGCGAGGCCGACGACCTCGATCTCGATCCACACGAACCCCCGGTGGGCGACGGTGACCGCCAGCTCGGTGGGCTCGGCGACGATCGCCGCGTCGATACCGGTCGCGGCGCCGGTCGTAAGACCCGCCGATGTGCCGCCCGACGCGGCGAGGTGCCGCAGCACCTCCTGGACGCCGATGCTGGAGTGCTCCTCGTCGGCCACGGCGGCGACGACCACCTCACCGGGCAGGCCGGCCCGGGACGCCTCGCGGGCGGCGATGAGCGCGGCGGGGAGGCCGCCTTTCATGTCGTACGTCCC
>NZ_JAHKRL010000012.1 GCF_019396405.1 Nonomuraea rhizosphaerae
CGATGTCCGGCTGTTCGCGTTGTAGGGGCCGGCCGCCGTAGCTGTGTGTGGGAGCTGACGGCGGCCGGTGCTGGCTACCCCCCCGGGGGGCGAGGCCCCTCAGCCTCTGACGCCAGCAGTGTCGGCCAGCCGTGGGCGGTGGGGCCGCTCGGCTGACCGAAGGTTGAAGTGTATACGGAATGCCACAACCGGTCCACCCTGTGTGACTCCGATGCCCTGACTAACCTGACTACCCCAGGTTGCCTGTAGGCGACAGAGGGGCCGGGCAACCCCACCACTACGTTTCCGATCATGGAAACGGTGGATCACTTCGACCCAACGCCGAAGCACGTCCAGATCGCCAACATCGTGCGCGGCCAGATCCAGGCGGGCGAACTGGAGCCGTTGACCACCATCCCGTCAGAGACGCGGATGGAACAGATCCACGGCGTCGCCCGCGACACGGTCAGGAAGGCCATGCGGCTACTGGCGGGCGAGGGGTGGGTGTTCACGATCGCGGGCAGGGGGACGTTCGTCAGCCCTCGGGAGCGGTGGCCGGAGGGATGACGCCTACCCGCCGGCGCCGCAGACTCTGCAGGCGAAGCCCTCAGGCGGACGGCCGAAGCAGCGCCCGCACGCGGACGCCTCGGACAGCAGATCGCTCGGGGTGATGCCAAACGCGGCGGCCAGCGCCACCAGGTCATCGACGTCGACACGCCGCTGGCCGCGCTCGATACGGCGCAGGCCCAGGATGGCGATCGGCCTGCCCGCGGTGGTCAGCTTCTTCGACAGTTCGGTGTAGGTGAGGCGTTGGCTTTCTCGGATGCGTTTGATGTTCTGTCGCAGACTCTCGCCAACCGGCCCCAGGGAGGTTCTGCGTTCATCTGTCATATGGCCAGGATCGCATTCTCTTTGATCGCTTGGTCGATTCTCTTGACTTGGCGATCACAGGCTTTGCTGGACCATTGCCAGACCGTCACGCATCCCAATGGTTCCCCGTAGATCCCCGTAGGTCTCAGCAGTAAACACGCTCGACGTGCACGGATCCCTCCGGGTCGCATTCACGTAAACCAGAAGTGGATCAAACTTAAGGGACTGCTAATGCGGTTTGGTGGCAACACCATCCGGGGTTCAAATCCCCGATCCTCCGCACGTCGAAGGCCCTCACCCTGTTTCCAGGGCGAGGGCCTTTTTGATCTCTGAGGGCGTCCCGGGTTGCAGTTTGGGTTGCAGTTCTCAGCCTGGGCCCCAAAGCGCGGAGTCCATTCGGTCGCTGGCGTCCTTCATTTGGAGGGTTGCTACGTGGGTGTATCGCTCTGTGGTGGTCACGCGAGTGTGGCCGAGGATCTCCTGAACTACACGGATGTGTACGCCTTGTTCGATGAGTAGGGTCGCCGCGGTGTGTCTCGCGTCATGGACCCTGGCGTCTCTTACGCCCGCTTGTTTGAGGATCGACTTCCACTGCTTCCAGTCCTCTGTGCGCTCTATAGGGCCGCCGGTCTGCGTGGTGAACAACAGGTCGTGATCTGTCCACCTCTCCCCCGCCTTCAGGCGTTCTGCGGCCTGGGTCTTCTTGTGGGCGCGGAGGAGGGCGAGAAGCGCCGGCGGGCATTGGAGGGTGAGCTTGCTCTTGCCCTTACGCTGCCGGAACACCAGGCCGCCACCGGATCGCAGCGGGCACTTGTCCGCGTGGCTGGTGCAGTCCTTGCGGCACGGGCGTCTGTAGCAGGCGTGGGCGCGCTTCTTGCAGTCCGGCTTGCAGTCGCGTAGGTGCTGGTGCTCCTTGCAGTTCTTCTTGCACGCCGTGCGGTGCCATTTCTGTCCACAGGCGTGTGGATCGTTGCAGCCGTGCCGCCATTCCGCGCGCTGAATCTGGAACCACGCCCGGATCTCCCCGGTCGTCAGATTGATGTACGACCACCGCAGGCCGAGAGCTTCACCCTGGCGGATGCCGAGCGCCAGAGCGACCGACCAGCGGATGCCGTTCCTCCTGGTCTTGGCTACGTCCAGAATCTGGCGAGCGTCCTCGCGGGTCAGCGGTTCGATCTCCGTCGTGTTCGCTGACGGGGCGTCGACCAACGTCGCGACGTTGCGCGTGATGCGGCCCCGTCGTACCGCGATCTTGAGAGCACGGGACAGGATGCGATGCACCTTGAGGACCGAGCTGGGCGCGAGGCCCTCTTCCAGCATCCGGGCGTACGCGATGTCCAGGTGTTCAGGCGCGAGCCGATCGAGGCGATGCTTGCCGAGGAGCGGCACGATCCAGTTCCTGGTCTTGGAGCGATAATCGGTCAGGGTGCGGGGAGCCATCTTCTCCGAGCGGACGAGCAGTCCACAGATCACGTCGAGGAACTCCGTCATCCACTCCTCGACCGTGGGAACGCGACCCGGCTTGCCGACGTGCCCGGTCTCTCGCTTGCCTTCCAGCTCGCGGACCTTCCGGGTGACCTCCGCTTCCGTCCTGGCCTTGCGGTGCCGTCTGTCCGGTGAGCCGTCCGGCTTGACGCCCACGGTGACCCAGCCGTGCCAGAGACCGTCCTTGCCGAGGTAGATCGATGAGCGGCCATTGGGCTTTCTCGTGGTCATTACGCCACATCCTTCTGCGCGTTCGCCTGGAGCAGGCGTGCGTAGTCGAGAAGCGCTTCCGCCGGGATCAGTCGATAGCCGTCGTGCTTGATCGACTTCAGGTCACCGGACTTGATCAGGCGAAAGACGGCCGTACGACTCATTCCGAGGACTGTGGCCGCGTCCTTCGGGCGGTAGAAGAGCCTGTCCATGTCACGCCACCTCCTCAGTTGCCGAAAGATCCTGGGGAGCTGCTTCAGCTTGAAGCCGTGCCAAATGAGCCCGCCAGCGCTGCCGTTCGGCGACGGAGCGGAGAAGGCGCACGGCCAGGGGAGCCAGGTTGGCGTCACCGGCAGGTATGGGCTTCCAGATGTAGCGGTGTGGGTCGGTGGGCTGATCGGTCTGGCCGAGTGCTTCCAGGACCCAGGTGCGGCGGTCTTGCTTGTGTTCGGCCAGGGTCTTGTTCGACCACTTGCGGGAGACCAGTACGCGACGGCCCGCGTAGCCGAGGTGGTCGGGCTTGTGCGCCTTGCCCCGGCACCGGCCAGGGGTCATGCCCGGTTTGGCGTTCTTGGGCTGGACGCCGTACCGCAGCCAGTTCGGGCAGGTGGGTGAGCAGGGCTCGAAACGCAGTGCCTCAACCATCCGGGCGGCGTGTTCGCGGTGGGCCCGGTCGCCGGCGTCGAGGGTGTCGCCCAGGGACTTGGTCAGGTACTTCGACAGATACCGGATGCACTGGTCGGCATCCGGCGAGCCCGCCAAGACGCCCTGCACGTCGACTTGGACGCCGAAGCAGACCACGTGCAGGGGTTCGCCGTCCGCGTCCTGGTCGAGTGCCTCGTCCCAGGTGGGCAGCACCTCGCCCGTGGTGGGGTCGAGGTAGCCGGCGCCGTCCTCCCAGACCGGCAGCCGTTCGCCATCGAAGACGACCCGATCAGCCGATGGCCACCACACTTGGTGGTAGGTGGCTGCGGCAATCTGCTTGATCTCCGCACGGGGCAGCGTGCCCCGGATGGCCATGTGCAGGTGCGGAGCGAGCCGCTTCTGGGGTTCGACGGCCGCAAAGTACTGCACGTCGTATCCGGCGACGCGGCGCAGGTTCTGTACAAACCGATCGACCAGCTTGGGGAAGTGCAGCGCGTCACGGGCAGCCCGCGCGTAGTCGTAGGCGTCCGGATCGACGGGGACGCCGTTCCTCACCTTGCCGTAGGAGGGCAAGGTGAGGGTGACGAACAGGGATGGCCGGTAGATTTTGCCGTCCGAGCTGGTGAAGGTCCGCCCGAGGGTGGTGTCGGTCATCTTGCGCCTGGGCAGGTCAGGCGCGTCCTGGCGTCGTCTGGTCGAGCGGTTGCGCTTGACAGCGGTACGGCCGAGCACGTTGCCGCGCATGCCCGCCTCATTGATCTCCTCATCCAGCCCGGCGATCACCGCGTCCAGGTCGGCGGTGTCCTGGCCTGCCTGGTCGGCCTGGTCACGCTGGGCCTGGATGTCAGCGCGGAACTCGACCAGCCACCGTTGAGCGTCGTCCGGCTCGTCGGGGGCGATGGCCGGTTCCTGGTCGAGGTGCCAGCCTTCCCGGCATTGGGCCATGCGGAGCTGCCGGTTGCGCTTGGCGCACGGCGGGCACTTGGCCTCCAGGGTGGCCCCGCACGGCACATCTATGATCTCCCAGAGTCCAGTGTGGGCGTCGAGGCGCTTGAGTGGGACGGGCCGGATGCACACGCCGTGCTGCTTGGCGACCTCCACAGCGACCTCACGGGCGAGAGGCTGTGCCATCCGAACGGCGCGTGGCGTGCTGCGGTCGCTCATCTGCTCTCTCCCTTCTCCAGGTCTTCCAGATCGGGGAAGATCAGCGCTGACTGTCCGCATTCGCGGCACTCGACCACAGCGCGGGCCGGGTCGAGCCAGAGCATGTTGAGGGTGCCGCAGCAGGCGCAGCGCAGCCCGTCCAGCAGGTGAGCGAGCGTCATTGCCTCTCACCGCCTGCCGGGTGGGTGGCGACCATGGCGCGGATGTCGGAGTCGGTGACGTACGCGGCGCGGACTCTGATCGGGTCGGGGCTGGTCTCCAGCCGGACGTAGCCGACGCCGGCGCCGCGTTCCGGGACGGGTGAGATGTGGTCGGCCAGGGCACCGCGCTCTCTTGCGCCGTCGCCGAGGACCATGTCCACCTGTTCGGATTCGTCCAGCCGTAGCGCGATCTTGTCGGGGAACAGGTTGCGGATGTTCATGACCTCCTTGCGCGGGTCCTGGAGGGCGGCCAGGACGCCGATGCCGACCGCCCGCCCTTGGGTGGTGAGGGTGGCCAGCGCAGCGGAGATGCGCCGTTTCAGGTCGCGGTCGGCCTGGTAGGCGGTCAGGAACGCGACTTCGTCCACAACGACCAGGACGAACGGGTCTTCCACAGTGGGCGTGTGGTTGCGCTGGACGCCACCGAACCGGGCGGCACGCTCCTGCATCACCTGCACTGCCGCTTCCAGCAGGTCGGCACAGTCCTCAGGGGTGGCCGCGTACCGGTCGCCGAACAGAGCGCGTCCGAAGGACAGCTCCATCAGCTTGGGATCCAGCGCCCACACCTGGACCAGCCCCGCCCGCAACGCTGGGAGAAGGGCGCGGATGACGGACCAGATGATCGACCCTTTGCCCGCTCCGGTCGCGCCGGCGACGAGGACGTGTGTGCCGAGGATCTTGAGTAACCAGGGGGTGCCGTCCTCGCAGGTGCCGATGGCGACCGGTCCCACGGTCGGCATCTCGGGGATGGGCAGTGCCGGTATGACGGTGGCGAGTGGGTCACGTCGGGGAAAGGTGAGCAGCAGCCGACCGGCCTTGAGCACGGAGACCCGGCACGAGGGGGCGCCGAAGCCGTGCGCGAGGGCCTCGATGCGGTCGGACCAGTCCTTGACCGCCTGACCATCCAGCATGCGCACGGTGACCAGGTCCGCCCAGGAGGTGCAGGTGACCTTGCCGAGCCGGGGCAGGTAGTCGCGTCCCATGACGTGCTTGCCGAGCCCGGACACGATCATGACCGGTTGCCAGTGACGCCGATACAGCCAGATCAGCCGCCACCAGGCCAGCAGCCGCCGGCCGATCAGGTGGACGAAGGATGTGCGGTTCGTGAGCGCCCAGGCCAGCAGCCCGACCGGGACGGGAGTGCAGAGCAGCAGCGCGGTGCGCCAGCCGTACAGCAGCGACAGCACGACCGGGACGGCCACGACCAGCACGGCGATCGGATGCCGCCAGGTGGTGCGGACGAGCCCGAGCAGCAGCCGCCAGGCGAAGATGATCAGGGTGATGATGGCGGGGGTGGTGACGACGGCCGGGCGGAAGACGATGGCCGTGTCCGGGGTGGTGGTGACCAGGTTGCGTGCCTCGTCACCGGGGAGCCTGCGGAACATATGCTTGGAACCTCTCGTGAGTGAGATCAGGGAGAACCGAGGGGCCGCCGGAAGTTGCCGCTTCTGGCGGCTCCGCTTGCTGGTCAGGCCGCCGTCTGGTCGGTGGCCTTGCTGGTGGCGTCGTCGGTGTGCTGAGAGGCGTTCTGGTTGGCGTGCAGGCGCTCGCAGTCGGCGAGGTAACGCGCGGTGGCCTGGTGGAGCTGTCGGGCGAAGCGCAGGTCCTGGTCGGTGACCGGCCCGGCTCCGGTGGTGCTGATCGACACCACGGCGTCGGCGCTGGTCAGATCGAGGACCGGGCGGCCTTCCACGAGCAGGTTGTAGAGGTGGACGCGCGAGGTGTAGAGCGACAGGCCCACGTACGGGGCGGTGCCGGGGCGCAGGCACATGTTCACGTGGGTGTACGGTTCCCGGCTCATGCCGCCGCCTCCGGGGTGTCGTCGCGGCCGTAGAAGCGGGATTCGACCGAGCGGGCGTAGCGGGCCGCCTCGCGGGCGAGCTGGTGGGCGAAGGCCAGGTCTCCGGAGGTGACCGGGCCGTCGCAGGTGAGCAGGACGGTGGTGGCGCCGCAGTCGAGTGCCAGCACCGGCGAGCGGTAGGGGTAGCGGTGGTGGGTGGCGGTGGCGTTGCGTGCGGTGGTCAGCCGGATCACGCTGCGCCGAGGCGTCCAACGGCGGGTCATGCCTGCGTCTCCTTGACGGCCGGCGCGCGGTGCGCGGGGACGGGGGTGGGGGTGGGTGCGTGCATCTGGCGGACGCGGATGGAGTAGGACAGTCGTCCGGCCGCATTGACGTACGGGGTGACGGTGATCTGGTCGAACAGGACCGGCGTGAACGGCATGCCCGGCATCGGCGCGGGTGGGACCGGCTGAGTCGCCGAGAGGATCTTGACCGCGACGGTCTTCTGAGCGGGCTTGAGGGAGGGGTCGCCGTCCATGACCGCGACCTGCCAGACCGGTTCGCCCGAGTGCTTGTCGCGGGACTGGACGAACCGTCCGTTGGTCGAGGCGTCGAAGTCCTTGACCGGCTCGACCTCGCCGACGATGTAGCAGCCGTGCGGGAAGAGCATCTCGTAGGTGACCGGATGGGACCTTGCAGAGCCATGATGAATTCCTTCTGTCGAGTGATAGGCACTTAACCTATCAAGTGATTCGAAGATAAAGAGAGCCCGCTTGATAGGTCAAGTGCCTATGCGGGCTCCGTTGGCAACACTTCCCTAACCGATCGGATAGGCGTCATCCAGCTCATGCCGATCAGCCGGCAACAGCACCTCGACCACCAGCAACGCACGCCCCGACGCCTCACGCACCGCCCCGAACACGGCCAGCAACGGCGTGGACTTGCCCATGCCGAGCTGCCGCGCCTCACCAGCCGTCGGCATCCGCGCGGTGATCTGCTCGGCCACGTGATCGAAGCGGACACCCTTGCGCGCCTGGAGATGCTCGTGCAGGCCCTGCGGCAACGGCGCGGCACTGGTCAAATCGGTGCCTTGCGACAACTCGGCCGGCAACCACACCGACACGAGCATGCTCGGCTCACCCTCATCGGTGATCAGGCGCCGCCGCACGAACGCCTTGCTCTTACTCGGCAGCTCCAGCAGCGCGGCGATCCGGTTGGGCGCGGCAACGGTGGCCACCTCGACCACCTCGCCGGACGTCTCTGCCTCCGGCCGGATCAGGTACGCCTGACCAGGACGGTTGCGCTCCACTGCGCTCATTGCGGGACGTCCGCGCACGAACCGGCCCTTGCCTTGCTGAGATTCGATCCAGCCTTGTTCGCGCAGCACCCGCAGCGCGGCCACGACCGTGGGCCGAGAGACACCGAACTCCTGGATGAGCTGGTTCTCACTGGGGAGGAGGGAGCCAGGACCATACGTCCCGGACTCGATACGCCGTTGAAGGGTCTGCACGAGCTGTGCGTACTTCGGCGGCACGGATTCTAGCGACATCATGACCGTCCTGCACCTGACAGGTTGTTTTACCAAGTGGAGCGTAGCCCGGCCCGCCCTCGCCTGTCTACGTGGGTCGATGTGGCGCGAACGCCACACCACAGTGAACAACCCCGGCAGACAGGGTGCCAACGGGACCGGGCAAGGCCCGCAGGGACTTTGGCGCTTCCTGTCTGCCGGGGCGTTCCAGAGACGCGGCGAGGGACTGGAGAGCGCAATCTCAGCCCCGACCCCCTCGGCCGGGTTCGCCCTCGCCGCGCCCGTCTCAGGGTTTGGGGTTGAGGTACGCGGCCAGCTCGTGCGCCGCGCCTTGTGGGTCATCGGTCGGATGCCGATGGTTGGCGTTGCTCCAGGAGTAGTACGTGCCGCCGTAGCCGACGAACACCCACACCGGCAGCCCCGGATCCGGTCGCGGCGCCATCAACGCGGAGTTGTTGTCACGCAGCTCCGCCGCGACCCCGATCCGCCCCAACTCGGTCTGTAGCCGGATCAGCTTGTTCGCCTCGTCTTGTGGGTCGGTCAGGTTGGCCAGTGAGGCCATGATCGGATTCATTTCCCGCTCTCTTCGCCCAGGCCGGTTCCGGCGCAATCGAGACACAGCAACTCCCCACCGGCTTGCTCGCACTCCTCATCACCCACCAGCAGCGCCCGGCGCGGGGTACGTCGCTTGGTCCCGCGCCCCCGGCACGCTAAGCAGGGAGGTGCCTCGCTGGTCTCGTCTGGCCGGATCACCGTCGCCATCTCCTCGATTTCCGGCGTTCCCTGTGCCGGGAAGCCGCGTGACGTACCTTGTTGATTGATGGCAAGTCCACCGGCAAATGGGCTGGATGAGGCCCGCTAATCAGGCCCCCCTTTAGCCCCTTTTCGATCCCCCCAATCGGAAAGCAGAGCGGATATGACGGGTGCGACCCCGAATGATCGACTCCGGGAATGGCGCGAGAACGCAGACCTGACCCGCGCCGAGATGGCCAAAATGGTCAACCTCAGCAGGAGCGGCATCAAACACGGGTTGACCTGCGACGAGGAGCGCATCCGGCGCTGGGAAGCAGGAGAGGTCCTCTGGCCGCACGAGCCGTACCGGCAGGCCATCAAAGACGTCACCCACCGAGACCCCGAAGACCTGGGATTCATCCCCAGACGCAGCGGACCAGCCAAGAAGCCAGCCCAACCCCGCCCGCGAGAGGTTGACAACCAGGGCACCGCGCCCCGCACCATGGACCTGGTCGGACAGGGGGAGGCTGAAGACGACGTGCGACGCCGCGAATTCGTCGGCCTCACCGGGGCCGCACTGTTCACCGCCGTTCTCGGGCAGCAAGAGAGCGCCGCAGCCGCCGGCCGCCACATCGAGTCCCTGGCCGCCGTCCTGGTCGACTACTCGCCACCGAATGACGGCCCGATCGACCTCGCAGCGCTGTCCAGCGCCGTCATCGCGGCCAAGCAGGACTACCAAGCCTGCCGCTACGCGCAGGTCACCGCAGCCTTGCCCGCACTTCTCCAGAGCTTGCGCGCCGCCTGTAGCGTCCTGGACGGCGACGGCCGGCTACGCGCCTACGCCCTGTCAGCCGAAGCCCACCATGTGGCCGCCTCCATCCTGCTCAAACAGGAGGACAAGGGCCTGGCGTGGCTGGCCGCAGACCGCAGCGTCCAAGCAGCCCACGCCAGCCAGAGCCCCCTCATGATCGGCTC
>NZ_JAHKRL010000097.1 GCF_019396405.1 Nonomuraea rhizosphaerae
CCTGCCTGTTTCCCCCCGACGCGGTCGGCGGCGATCTTCTCGAAGTACCCCGACCTGGCGTAGGCGGCCATCGGGTCGGGCGCGAGCCCCATCTCCTCCCGCAGCTCACCGAGCAGCGGGCGGACGTCGGTGTTGTAGGCGTCCATGAGGACGGCGTTGGCGCCCAGCACGTCCCCTGCCCGCTGGGCGGCCGACAGCGCCTCCCGGTCCACCAGCAGCGCCTTGGCGGTGGCCTCCTGCACGTTCATGACCGAGCGGATCTGCCCGGGGATCTTCGGCTCGATGTTGTGGCACTGGTCGAGCATGAACGCGATGTCGTGGGTGTACCCGCCGCCGCCGATCACCTCGCACATGATCCGGAAGAGCTGGAACGGGTCGGCCGCGCCCACCATGAGGTCGTCGTCGGCGTAGAAGCGGGAGTTGAAGTCGAAGCCGCCGAGCTTGCCCTCCCGCAGCAGGAACGCCACGATGAACTCGATGTTGGTGCCCGGCGCGTGGTGGCCGGTGTCCACCACGACCTGCGCCTTGGGGCCGAGCTTGAGGCAGTGCGCGTACGCGGTGCCCCAGTCCGGCAGGTCGGTCATGTAGAAGGCGGGCTCGAACAGCTTGTACTCCAGCAGGAACCGCTGCCCCTCCCCCAGGCGCTCGTAGACGGCCGACAGCGCCTCGGCCAGGCGGTCCTGGCGGGCCCTGATGTCGTCCTGGCCGGGGTAGTTGGTGCCGTCGGAGAACCACAGCTTGAGCGTGTCGGAGCCGGTGGCGTCCATGATGTCCACGCAGTCGAGCAGGTGCTGGAGGGCCTTGCGCCGCACCTGCGGATCGGGGTGGGTGACGCTGCCGAGCTTGTAGTCGTCGTCCTGGAAGACGTTGGAGTTGATCGCGCCGATGCCGACGCCGTGCTCGGTGGCGTGCCGTGCCAGATCGGCGTAGTCGTCGACCTTGTCCCACGGGATGTGCAGCGCCACGGTCGGCGCGACGCCGGTGTGGCGGTGCACCTGCGCCGCGTCGGCCATCTTCTCGTAGGGGTCGCGGGGCACGCCCTGCTGGGCGAACACCTTGAACCGGGTGCCGGAATTGCCGTACGCCCACGAAGGCGTCTCGATGCGCTGCTGACGCAGCTGATCCTTGATCATCGTTCCCCGATCTCAGTCCAGGTGGAAAACTTCGTCCAGGGTGAGCAGCCCCTCGTCGGGCCGGCCGGCCACGAAGAAGGGCGCCATGTCCGCCTGCCAGCGCGTGTTGACGTCGGTCCCGGCCATGGCGCGCTGCGCCGCCTCGAAGTCGTCGGTCTCCAGGTAGCCCACGAGCAGGCCGTCGTCCCGCAGGAAGAGGGAGTAGTTGCGCCAGCCCGCCTTGCTCAGCGCGTCGAGCATGTCCGGCCAGACGGCCTTGTGCCGTTCCCGGTACTCGCCGAGGCGCTCGGGGCGTACCTGCAGCAGGAAGCAGACCCGCTCCACACCGCTCTCCTCTCAGAAGTCGAACTGGTCGATATTGGCGGCGTCGAAGGTGAACGGCGGGCCGAGGATGACCTCACCCTGCTTGCCGATCGTGCGCTCGCCGAGCTTGCCGGCCTTGAACGTCTCGCCCTCGGCGCCGGTGATCTGCCCGGACACCAGCGCGGCGGCGGCGTAGGAGGCCAGGTAGCCGAGGTCCTTCGGGTTCCACAGCGCGAACTTCTCGACCGTCTTGTCCTTGACGAACTGCCGCATCTGGTTCGGCGTCCCGAGCCCGGTCAGCGTGACCTTGCCCTTGTACTTGGAGCCGGAGATGTAGCGCGCGGCGGCCGAGACGCCCACCGTGGTCGGGGAGATGATGCCCTTCAGGTTCGGGTAGGCCTGCAGCAGGCCCTGCGTCTGGGTGAACGACTTCTGGTCGTCGTCGTCCCCGTAGGCCACCTTGACCAGCTTCATGTCCTTGTACTCGGGCTTGCCCAGCTCGTCCTTCATGAACTCGATCCAGGTGTTCTGGTTCGTGGCGTTCGCGGTGGCCGACAGGATGGCGATCTCGCCCTTGTTGCCGATCATCCCGGCCAGCAGCTTGACCTGGCTGCGGCCGACCTCCTCCGAGCTGGCCTGGTTGATGAACAGGTCGCGGCACTCGGGCGAGGCGTCGGAGTCGTAGGAGACGATCTTGATGCCCTTGTCCCTGGCCTGCTGGAGCGGGCCGCAGACGGCGTTGGCGTCGTTGGCGGCGATGAGGATGGCGTCGTGGCCCTGCTGGGTGAGGGTGTTGATGTAGGAGATCTGGGAGGAGGCGGAGGCGTCGGACGGGCCGACCTCCTTGGCCTCGCCGCCGTACTCCTTGGCCGCCTCGATGCCCGCGTTGTCGACGATCGTCTCGTACGGGTTGTTGATCTGCTTGGGCAGGAAGGCGATCTTGAGCCCCTGCTTGATGGGGGCGTTCGGGTCGGCCTTGGCCGCGGCCGAGGAGGAGGCGGGCGCGGGGGCCGGGGCCGAGGTCACGGAGGACTTCGTGGTGCCGCCGCAGGCCGCCACTCCGAGGGCGAGCAGCGCGGTCACGGCGGTCAGTCGCGTCGGGGTCATGGTGATCCTTTCAGATTCGCCCTGGAGGTCGCCCTGAGAAGTGCTGCGGGCTTGGCCAGCGAGACGAGGCGGGGGGTGAGCACCGAGACGATGAGCAGGAGCCCGGTGACGATGGACTGGATCTCGGTCGAGACGTCGCCGAGCATGAGCAGGTTGCGCAGCAGTCCGATGAGCAGCACGCCGGCGATGACGCCGCCGAGCGTGCCCTTGCCGCCGTCGAAGTCCACGCCGCCGAGCAGCACGGCGGCGATGACGGCCAGCTCGATGCCGAGGCCGTTGTCGGCGCGGGCGGAGCCGTACCTGAGGGTGAAGACGACCCCGGCGAAGGCGGCGACGGTGCCGGAGACGACGAACAGCAGCAGCTTGATCCGCTTGACCCGGATCCCGGCGAAGAAGGCGGCCTGCTCCTGCGCGCCGATGGCGTACAGCGACCGGCCGAAGCCGGTCGCGTGCAGGACCACCCCGACGATCGCGGCGAGCAGGACGAACAGCGCGACCGGGTACGGGATCGGCGTCCCGGGCACGTCGTCCACGGCCAGCGAGACGAACTGGGGCGGGAACTGGGCGACGGCCCGGTCCCCGAGCACCACGTACGCCAGCCCGCGGTAGAGGGCGAGCGTGCCGATCGTGACGGCCAGCGACGGCAGCCCGAGCCGGGTCACCAGCAGGCCGTTGACCAGCCCGCACAACGCCCCGGCCAGCACCGCGATCGGGATGATCGTCTCGATGGCCAGGCCGGCGTCCCACAGGGAGCCGACCAGCGCGCTGGACAGCCCCAGCACGGAGGCCACGGACAGGTCCACCTCGGCGGCCACCACCAGCATGGTCATGGCCAGCGCGATGAGCGCGATCTCGCCCAGGTCGCTCAGCGCGAACGACAGGTTCCCGGCGGTGGCGAAGCTGGGCGAGGTGAGCGAGCCGTAGCCGAACACGACGATCAGCAGCACGCCGACCATCACGTCCCAGCGCAGCACCTTAGCCATGACGGCTCCTGTTCCTGAGCAGGCGGGCGACCCTGAGGGCGAGCACCCGGTCGACGCTGATGGCCAGCAGGAGCAGCGCCCCGGTGATGGCCTGCTGCCAGAAGGAGTTGACCCGCAGCACGACCAGCGCGCTGCCGATCGTGGTCAGCAGCAGGGCGCCGAGCGCGGCCCCGTACACGCTGCCGACGCCGCCGGTGATGGCGACGCCGCCGACGACGACGGCGCTGACCACCAGCAGCTCCCAGCCGTGCGCGGAGTCGGCGATGACCGTCCCGAACCTGGCCAGCCACAGCACCCCGGCCAGGCCGGCCAGGCAGCCGCTGACCAGGTAGGCGGTCAAGATCCGCCGCCTGACGGGCACGCCGGCCAGGCGCGCGGCCTCGGGGCTGGAGCCGATCGCGTAGTACTCGCGGCCGCTGGCGTACGAGCGCAGGTAGTAGCCGATCGCCAGCATGATCACCAGCGTGATGAGCGGCAGGTACGGGACGCCGAGCACCGAGCCGTTGCCCAGGGACAGCAGGCCGGGCGGCAGGTTGACGGCGTTGATCTGGCGGCCGTGGGCGATGTAGTGGTCCACGCCCTGGATGACGTAGAGCGTGCCGAGCGTCACCACCAGGGCCGGGACCCGGCAGAAGCTGACCAGCAGGCCGTTGAGCAGGCCGCAGCCGGCGCCGATCGCGATCCCCAGCAGGACGGCGGGGACGATGCCGCCGCCGCTCGCCAGGAAGTCGCCGGTGACGAAGGCGACCAGGCCGACGACGGAGCCGACGGACAGGTCGAGGTTGCGGGTGATGACCACCATGGACTGGCCGACGGCCAGCAGGGCGAGGATGGAGGTGTTGAGCAGGATGTCCTGGACGCCCTGGCTGGACAGGAAGTTGCCGTTGACGCCCGCGGTGACGCCGACGAGCACGGCCAGGGCGATGACCAGGCTCAGCTCGCGGGCGCGGAAGACCAGGTCGACGAGGTTGCGCGCGCTGCGGGCGGGCGACACCTGCTCGGGCGGAGCGGTCGCGGTGGTCATGCGGCCCTCCTGAAGGCTTCGGGCGTCATGCGGCCCTCCCTGTGGCGGCGGTCATCACGCTCTCCTCGGTGGCCTCGGCCCTGGACAGCTCGGCCGTCAGGCGGCCCTCGTGCATGACCAGCACCCGGTCGGCCATGCCCAGCACCTCCGGCAGGTCGGAGGAGATCATCAGCACCGCGATGCCCTGCCCGGCCAGCTCCGACAGCAGGCGGTGCACCTCGGCCTTGGTGCCGACGTCGATGCCCCGGGTGGGCTCGTCCACGATCAGCACCGACGGGCCGGTGGCCAGCCACTTGGCCAGCACGACCTTCTGCTGGTTGCCGCCGGACAGCACGCCGACCCCGTCGCTGAGCCGGGCGAACTTCAGCCGCAGCCGCACCGCCCAGTCCTTGGCCCGGTCCCGCTCGGCCTTCCTGGAGATCGTCACACCCTTGCGCAGGTCGCGCAGCCCGGTCAGGCCGATGTTGCGCTCGATCGACAGCTCCATGACCAGGCCCTGCTGGCGGCGGTCCTCCGGCACCAGCGCCAGCCCGGCGCCCATGGCCGCGGTGGGGCTGCCGGCGGGCAGCCGCACGCCGTCCACCGAGACGGCGCCCGCGTCCCACCGGTCCACGCCGAAGATCGCCCGGGCCACCTCGCTGCGTCCCGCGCCGACCAGCCCGGCCAGGGCGACGATCTCGCCCCTGCGCACCTCGAAGGAGACGTCGGTGAAGACGCCCTCGCGGGTCAGCCGCTCGACCTGGAGCGCGACCTCGCCGACCTCGGCATCCTGTTTGGGGTAGAGGGTGCCGAGCTCGCGGCCGACCATGCGGCGCACCAGGTCGTCGTGGGTGAGGCCGGAGACGGGCTCGCTGGCGATCCACTCGCCGTCGCGCAGCGTCGTGACCCGCTGGCACAGCTCGAAGATCTCGTCCAGCCGGTGCGAGATGAACAGGATCGCGCACCCGTGCTCGCGCAGCGCCTCGACCACCGAGAACAGCCGGGCCACCTCGTTGCCGGACAGCGCGGCCGTCGGCTCGTCCATGACCAGGACGCGGGCGTCGCGGGAGATCGCCTTGGCGATCTCGACGAGCTGCTGGTCGGCGATGGACAGGCCGCGCGAGGGCTGCTCGGGGTCGAGGGCCACGCCGAGCCGGCCGAACAGCTCGCGCGTCGCGTCGTGCATGGCCTTGCGGTCGATGCGGCCCAGGGAGCGGCGGGGCTGGCGGCCCATGAAGATGTTCTCGGCCACGGACAGGTCGGGGAAGAGCGTGGGCTCCTGGTAGATGACGGCCACCCCGGCCTGCTGGGCGTCGGCGGGGCCGGCGAAGACGACCGGCTCGCCGTTGAGCAGCACCTGGCCGCTGTCGGGCCGGTGGACGCCGGCGAGCGTCTTGACGAGAGTGGACTTGCCCGCGCCGTTCTCCCCCGCGAGGGCGTGCGCCTCGCCGGCGAACAGTTCGAGCGAGACGTCGCGCAGCGCCCGGACGGCTCCGAACGACTTGCTGACGTTCGAGAGCGCGAGTGCTGGGGCATCACTCATGCGTCCTCCACCTGGCCGAACAACAAACGTTTTAATCGCGACAGCCCCGGAATCTAAGCGCTGGACCAGCAGCCGTCAATGCCTGCACGACCCTTCTGGCGTCTTTGTGATTGTTACGTTTTAATCGAGGCGTGCAATCTACCCCTGCGCGTTTCACCGCCGTGGACCTCGGCGCCTCCAGCGGGCGCGTGATGAGCGCCGAAGTGTCGGCCTCCCGCGTGCGGCTGGTGGAGGAGCACCGCTTCCCCAACCGGCCCGTACGGGTGGCCGGGACGCTGCACTGGGACATCCTCTCCCTGTACCAGGGCGTGCTGGACGGGCTGCGCAAGGCGGGGCCCGCCGAGTCCGCCGGCATCGACGCGTGGGCCATCGACTACGGGCTGCTCGACCGCCGCGGAAAGCTGCTGGGCAACCCGGTGCACTACCGCGACGACCGCACCGAGCACATCACCGAGCGGCTCGACCCGTACGAGGTGACCGGGCTGCAGTTCCTGCGCTTCAACACGGTCAACCAGCTCACCCGCGACCGGCTGGACGAGGCCGGGACGATGCTGCTGATCCCCGACCTGCTGGGGTACTGGCTGACCGGGGAGATCGGCGCCGAGCGGACCAACGCCTCGACGACCGGCCTGTACGACGTCACCAAGGGCGACTGGGCGTGGGACCTCATCGGGCGGCTCGGCCTGCCCTCCCGGATCTTCCCCGAGATCTCCGACGGCCGGGCGGCGCGGCTGCGCGCCGACGTGGCGGCCGAGATCGGCTACCGGACGTCGCTGGTGCAGGTCGGCTCGCACGACACCGCCTCGGCCGTGGCCGGCGTCCCGGCCACCGGCGACCGGTTCGCCTACATCTCCTGCGGCACCTGGTCGCTGGTCGGCGTCGAGCTGCCGGCGCCGGTGCTCACCGAGGAGAGCCGCCTGGCCAACTTCACCAACGAGGCCGGGATCGACGGCACCACCCGCTACCTGCGCAACGTCATGGGCCTGTGGATCCTCCAGGAGTGTGTGCGCGTGTGGGGTGACCCGCCGCTGGAGCCCCTGCTGGCCGCCGCCGCCGAGGCGCGCACCGAGACCGTCATCGACCCGGACGACCCGTCGTTCCTGCCGCCCGGCGACATGCCCGCGCGCATCGCCGAGTACTGCGCGCGTACCGGGCAGGCGGCTCCGGCCGACCGCGCGCAGGCCGTACGATGCATCCTGCAGAGCCTCGCCCTCGCCTACCGGCGAGCCGTCGACGACGCCGTGCGCCTGAGCGGGCGGCCCGTCGAGGTCGTGCACCTGGTCGGCGGCGGATCGCGCAACGCGCTGCTGTGCCAGTTCACCTCCGACGCCACCGGCCTGCCGGTCGTCGCGGGGCCCGTCGAGGCGGCCGCCCTGGGCAACGCGCTGGTCCAGGCGCGGGCGCGCGGCCTGGTCGGTGACCTGGCCGGCATGCGGGACCTGATACGACGGAGCGAGAGCCTGCGCACCTACGAACCACAGGGGAATCGATGAGCACGGTGAGCATCAAGGACGTCGCCGCGCGGGCGGGCGTGTCGCCCGGCACGGTGTCCAACGTGCTCAACCGGCCCGAGAAGGTGGCCGACTCGACCCGGACCAGGGTGGAGTCGGCGATCAGGGAGCTGGGCTTCGTGCGTCACGGCTCGGCCTCCACGCTGCGCGCCGGGCACAGCCGCACCGTCGGGCTGTCGGTGATCGACATCGGCAACCCGTTCTTCACCGACGTGGCCGCCGGCGTCGAGGACGTGGCCAGCGAGCGCGGCTACGCCGTCATCCTCGGCAACTCCTCGGGCAGCCGGATGAAGGAGGAGCGCAACCTGCTGGTCTTCGCCGAGCAGCGGGTGCGCGGGGTGCTGATCACGCCGTCGGACGAGGACCCGCAGCGGCTCGACCAGCTCCGGGCGCGCGGCATCTGCGTGGTCCTGGTGGACCATCCGGCCGAGCGCTCCGACCAGTGCGCGGTCGCCGTCAACGACGTGACGGGCGGCTCGATGGCCGTCGCGCACCTGCTGGAGGGCGGGGCGGGCAGCCTCGGGTTCGTGACCGGCCCGGCCACGATCAGGCAGTGCCAGGACCGCAGGCGCGGCGCCGAGCAGGCCATGGCCGCGGCCGGGCGCGACCCGCGCGAGCTGCGCGAGGTCGCGATGCCCGCGATGACTGCCAAGGCGGGCCAGCAGGCGGCCGAGAAGCTGCTGGCCGACGGGTCGATGCCGGACGCGCTGTTCTGCGCCAACGACCTGCTCGCCCTCGGCATGCTGCGCGGCCTGCTTCAGGCGGGGGTGCGGGTGCCGCACGACGTCTCGCTGATCGGGTACGACGACATCGACTTCGCCTCGGCCTCGACGGTGTCGCTGACCTCGATCCGGCAGCCGACCTACCAGCTCGGCCGGGTGGCCACCGATCTGCTCCTGGACGAGTGCGACAACCCGGACACGCACGCGCACCAGCAGATCATGTTCCAGCCGGATCTCGTCGTGCGGGAGTCCACGAGGTAGGTTGTGCCCCGAACGGTAGGTTTTTTCCTGACCGAACAAACGGGGTTGATCATGAGCAATGGTGCCCGTCACGCGCTCGGGGTGGTCGCGGGGCTGCTCCTGTCCCCGCTGATCGCCGTCACGCTGGCCTACGGCGTCTGGCTGGTCAGCGTCAGCATCCGCCAGTTCCAGGTCTCGTGGCTGGGGCTGCTGATCTGCGTCGCGGCGGGCGTCCTGCTGGCTCTGCTGGTCAGCTCCCGGCTCTCGCCGCTGGCCTCGCTCATCGGCGGGCTGCTGTTCACGGCGTTCGGCCTGCTGCCGATCCTGGAGACGACGGGGTTCCGCGTGCTGCCCGAGTCCGCGTACCGGGGGGAGATCGGGAACGGGTTCCTGACCTTGACCTACTCGGGCTTCCTGCTGGTGCTCGGGGTGCTGATGCTGGGGGCGTCGGCGTTCCCGTCGCGGTGGCGGGGGCCGGCCGGTCGCGCGGTGGCGGCCCAGCCCGCGTACGGGGTGGTCCCCCCGTACGGCGGGGCGGGCGACCAGGGCATCTCCTCGCACTACCAGCAGGACCGGCAGGAGCGGCGGGTGAGCCCGCAGTACCCGCCGCAGGGGCCCGGGGACGCCACCCGCCCGATGCACCGCGAGTAGCGTCCGCGGATTTCCGGAGCCCGCCCGCGCACCTGCCCGCGCCGGGCCCGCGTGGCCTGGCAGAATGCCGTGCATGCGCGACTCGAAGATCGTCGATTTCCTCGCCCTGCTCGCCGACCGGGTGCCCGCGCCCGGCGGCGGCGCGACCGCGGCCCTGCACGCGGCGCAGGCCGCCGCGCTGCTCGGCATGGTCGCCCGGTACACCACCGGGGACAAGTACGCCGAGCACGCCGGCGCCGTCGCCGAGGTGACCACCGAGACGGACACGCTGCGGGAGCGGGCGCTGCGGCTGGCCGAGGAGGACGCGGCGGCCTTCACCGCCGTCACGGACGCCTACCGGCTGCCCAAGGGGCCCGAGCGGAGCGAGGCCATCGCCGTGGCCCTGGCCGGGGCGGCCGAGCCGCCCGCGCGGGTCGCGGAGACGGCTGAGAGACTGGTCGCGCTGTGCGAGCTGCTGCTGCCGATCGGCAACCCCAACGTGATCACGGACGTGGCCGCCGCCTCGGAGGCGGGGCGGGCCGCGCTGACGACCGCCCGCGTGAACGTCGAGGTCAACGTGGGCGGCCTCAAGGACGA
>NZ_JAHKRL010000098.1 GCF_019396405.1 Nonomuraea rhizosphaerae
GACGTCGGCCCCGGCGCCGACCCCAGCGCCGGAGGGCGCGGAAGGGGCCGTGTCCTCCCCCAGGTCCTTCATCGGCCCGCCCCGCCGCCGACCGGCAAGCGGGTTATCCCCGCCGGCAGGTACGCCGCGTGCGCCGCGATCAGGTCGTCGCACACCGCCTCGATGGCCGCCAGCGGCAGGGTCGCCGAGGTGTTGGGGTCGAGCATGGCCGCCTGGTACACCGCCGATCGCCGCTCTTCCAGGGCCGCTGTCATGGTCAGCTCCACCACATTCAGGAACGTACGGTTGAGCGCCGCGAGCTGCACGGGCAGCGCGCCGACCGGCACCGGGTGGATGCCGTCGCCGTCCACCAGGGCCGGCACCTCCACGCCGGCGCCGGGCGGGAGGTTGTCGATCAGCCCGTCGTTGGGCAGGGTGAGCTGCACCTGACGGGGCGTGCCGGTGAGCATCGAGTGGATCACCTCGGAGGCCATCTCGAAGTGCTTCCAGCGGGCCAGCACCGGCTCCCCGGCGGCGAGGGCGCCGCGCAGCCTCTCGTAGGCGTCGAGCTTGCGGGCCCGGCGGCGCAGGCCCTCGTTGAGCGGCGGGTCGAGGCGGAGCACCTCCTTCTCGTGCGGCAGGAACCAGGGCACGTACTCGGCGGCGTGCTCGCTGGACTCGGTCGGGAAGTAGCCGAAGCGCCGGTAGATCTCGGCGCGGGCGTGGCCGCTCAGCTCCGGGTCGTCAGCCATCACGAGGTCGAGGTCGCCGTACAGGGACCGGCCGAGGCTCTCGAACCGGAGCACGAACGCCTGGTGGTTGAGTCCGGCGGTGAGGAAGTCGATGTCGCCCAGCTCGCGGCCGATCAGGTCGGCGAGCAGCGCGTGGGTGTCGCGGACCGAGTGGCACAGCCCGGCCACCCGGCGCAGCGGCGTGCCCGCGAGCACGGCGCCGCACAGGGTGGCCATCGGGTCGGTGTAGTTGAGCAGCCAGGCCTGCGGGCACAGCCGCACCATGTCGCGGGCCAGGCCGAGCAGCACCGGGACGGCCCGCAGCCCGCGGAAGATGCCGCCCAGGCCGAGGGTGTCGCCGACGGTCTGGCGCACCCCGTAGCGGCAGGGGATCTCGAAGTCCGACAGCGCCGCGTCGTAGCCGCCCACGTCGAGCTGGCAGATCACGAAGTCGGCGCCGGCCAGCGCCGCCTCGCGGTCGGTGGCGGCCTCGATCACCGCGCCCGCGCCCGTCTCGGCGTCCAGGCGGCGCGCGAGCGTCTCGGCGGTGGCCAGGCGGCCGGGGTCGATGTCGTGCAGCGCCACCCGCAGGCCGCCGGCCAGCTCGGGGCTGGACAACAGGTCGGAGAGGATCTTGCGGGTCAGCTCGACGTTGCCCGCCCCGACGAAGGTGACCTTTGCCATCCGAAATGCCATCCGAAACCTCCTGAAAGCAGGAGCCTACCGCTTGGAAAGCTTCACTTCACCAGCAGCCGGTCCGCGATCCGGCCCGCCGGTCTGACGTACGGGCCGAAGTCGACCTCACGGTCGTCCAGCATGAAGCGGTGCCGGTCCAGCCGCCGGATCTCCGGCCGCCCGGTCAGGAACTCGACCAGCGCCTGCCGCTCGGACTCGTCGAGCCACGCGATCGGGTCGGACACCGCGCGGAAGCCGCAGATCGCCGCCAGGTCGGTGAGCAGCCGGCGGCACTCCTCGTCGAGCAGGTTGTACCGGGTGCGGAAGAACACCGGGTCGGAGTCCACCTCCAGCAGCGGGCGCAGCCACAGCCGGTGCAGCGAGGCGATCACCGCGTTGCGCGCCCCGGCGCCCGAGTAGTCGTCGGAACGTTCGCTGTTGTCCCAGTACGGGGCCACGTCCGGGCTGGCCCGCAGCCCGTCCAGCACCCCGATCGACGGGACGATCGGCGCCCCGCTGCCGAGCAGGTACGTGTCGTCCCCGGCGACCTCGCGGATCAGCAGCATCGCCTCGCGGTAGACCTGCTCGCGCGGCACGTCCTGGTGCCGCGCCCCCGACAGGGCGCCCGCGTACGCGAAGTCCAGCTTGAGGTAGCGGAACCCCCAGTCGCGCACCCGCGCGAACGTCTCGGCCAGGTGGTCGCGGGTCTCCGGCAGCGTGGTGTCCAGGGCGAAGTAGGAGCCGCCCCAGTTGTACCCGGCCGGTTTGGGGTCGCCCGCTGCGTCGCGCAGGAACAGGTGCGGCCGGGTGCGGAAGATCTCCGAATGGGCGGGGGCGATGAACGGTGCCAGCCACAGGCCCGGCACGAACCCGTTGCCGCTGATCCGCGCCGCCATGTCGGCCATGCCGGAGGGGAAGTCGGCGCCGGCCTCCCAGTCGCCGACCCCGGCCTGCCAGCCGTCGTCGAGCTGCACCACGTCGAACGGGTAGCCGCGCAGGTCGTCCAGCACCTTGTGGACGAGCGGCTCGGTGATGTCCTCGAAGAAGGAGTACCAGCTGCACCAGACGTTGCCGGCCCGCGCGGTGCGGCGGCCCAGGCGCTCGCCGAGCAGGGCGGCGTACCGGGCGAAGACCTCCTCCTCGGGGCCGTAGCCGAGGAACCAGTCCGCGGCCGGGTGCTCCAGGTGGCCGGCCAGCAGCCGGTGGTCGGCCTCGACGCGGGGCACGTCCAGCCCCAGGCCGCCGAGCAGCAGCACGTCGCCGTCGCCGGCGTCGAGCGCGCCGACGGCGCTGCCCGCGTGCCGGTACGGGCTGTCGTTGTCGATGTCGTCGGCGGTCAGCAGGCGCTCCATGTTGGGGATGCGCAGCGGCGGCCCGCCGAGCGGCCACCACGCGGTCGGGCTGTAGGAGTTCCAGCCGTGCCGGTAGAAGTCCGTCGCGCCGAAGGGGTGCAGGATGCGGACGTCGCCGGCCGGGACGATCAGCCCTCCCTCCACCGCGCGCGGCTCGCCGGGGAGCACGGCGGGCAGGTGGTGGCCCCCGAGCCGCAGGATCGTCTCCATCTATCTCCTTCTCAGCGGGCCGGGCCGGCACGGTCGCGCCGGCCCGGGACGATTTACTTGAGGATGTCGGCGATGCGGGTGTCGAGCTGCCGCAGCGCGTCGGCGGGGGCGACCTTCAGCTCCTGGATCTGGTCGATCACCGCCTGCGCCTCGGTGTTGATCTCGTTGGCGCTGCCGGTGATCGGGTAGTACGACAGGCTCGCCGGGTCGGCGGCGATGTCGGTGAAGGCGGACACGTCCACGCCCTTGGCCTTGTGCGACTCGGCGGCGGCGGTGGCCGCGGCGCTGATCGCGGGGAACACCACGGCCCGCTTGGCCACCAGGTCCTGGCAGGCGGGGGAGCCGAGGAACTTCACCCACTGCCAGGCCTGGTCCGGGTGCTTGGTGGCGGCGGTGATGGACGGGGCCAGGCCGTTGATGATGCTCTTGCGGCCCTGCGGGCCCTTGGGCAGCGGCGCGAACGCGAACTTCTGCTCGGTGCTGCCCGCCCACGTGCCGATCCGCCAGGACCCGTCGGGCACCAGGGCCGCCTTGCCGGTCTGCATCATCGGCTCCAGACCGAGCCGCCCGGCCTCCTGGCGCGGCATCACGTAGCCGGCCTTCATCTGGTCCTGCCACCAGGTGAGCGTCTGGGCCAGGCGCGGGTCGTCCAGCTTGTAGTCGGTGCCGAACGGGTTCTTGTCCAGGTACTGGAAGCCGGTGGACAGCGCCATCCAGGACCACTGGGTCTGGCCGACCACGCCGCCGCCCTGCTCCAGGCCCCAGCCGTAGGTGGCGACCTTGCTCTTGTCGAACCCGGCCTCGTCGCCGCGCTTTCCGTTGGAGTCGACGGTGAGCTTCTTGATCAGCTCGCCGAAGGTGCCGCCGTCGGTGGGGTTCCAGGTGAGGTCCTTGAGGCCGGCCGGGTCCACCTTGGCGTCCTTGACGCTCTTGACGTTGTAGACCAGCGCGATGGTGTCCCAGTCCTGGGGCAGGCCGTACCGCTTGCCGTCCTTGACCCACAGCGAGGCCAGGTCGCCGGTGTACTGCTTCAGGTCGACCTTGTCGCGGTCCACGTACGGCTGGATGTCCAGGAGCTGGTTGTTGGCGGCCAGCTCGGGATAGTAGGCGACGTGGTTGGTGATCACGTCGGGGGCGGTGCCGGAGACCAGCGCGGTGGTGAGCCCGTTCCAGTAGTCCTCCCAGCCCTGCTGGTTGATCTTGACCTGGACGCCGGACGCGGCCGTGAACGCGGTGGCGCACTCCTGGTAGGCCGGGAGCTGGTTGGGGTCCCAGAGGCTGTAGGTGAGGGTGACCTTCTCCGCCGCCTTCGGGGTCTCGCCGGAGCCGCCGCCGCAGGCGGTGGCCGAGACCGCGAGGGCGAGCAGGGCGATCGACTTTCTGATCATGGTTCTGCCTTTGCGGGGGTGGGGGGCGTTACTTGATTCCGGTGAACCCGATGGAGTTCACGAGCTTGCGTCCGAACACGATGAGCAGCAGGAGCACCGGCAGGACCTGGAGGGTGGCCGCGGCCATCAGCCCGGCCCAGTCCGGTGAGGAGGTCGGTGAGGACTGGGCGAAGACGCCCAGCGCCACGTTCAGGAGCCGCACCCCGTCGTCCTTGCCGGTCAGCTGCGGCCACAGGTACTCGTTCCAGGCGAACACCGCCGTGATCACCGCGAGCGTGCTCAGCGGGACGGTGCTCATCGGCAGGATGATCCGCCAGAACACGGTGATCTTCCCGGCGCCGTCGATGGTGGCGGCGTCCTCGATCTCGGGCGGGATGCCGAGGAAGAACTGCCGCAGGAAGAAGATCGCGAACGGGGTCATCAGCAGGTACGGCGCCAGCAGGCCCGGGAACGTGTCGAGCCAGCCGAGGTCGCGTACCAGGGCGAAGTTGGGCAGAACCGTGAAGATCGGCGGCACCATCAGCCCGGCCAGGAACACCGTGAACAGGGCGTCGCGGCCGCGGAAGCGCAGCCGCGCGAACGCGTACGCCGCCGTCGCGCTGAACCCGACCTGCCCGGCCACCAGCGCCGCGGTGAAGATCACCGAGTTGCGCAGGTAGAGCCAGAAGTCCACCTGGGCGCCGCTGCCGCCGGCCGCGATGGCCTCCTCGGCGCTCGCGTGGCCGAGCACCCGGGAGAAGTTGATCAGCGTCGGGTCGGCCGGCACCAGCGAGAAGTCGCCGTTGAAGATCGCCCGGTTGGAGGTGAACGCGGTGCGCAGCATCCACACGAACGGGTAGAGCGTGACCAGCAGCAGGACCGCCAGCGCCACCCAGGCGAGGATCCGGCCCGGCCCGATCCGGCGGCGGCGCGGGCCGATCCGGCGCGGGGCCGCGGTGAGGGAGGGGAGTGCCATTCGTGCCGCCTTACCGGAGGTCCGAGGTGGAGGCGCGCAGCATGCGCATCTGGGTGGCGGTCAGCGCGATCAGGATGGCGAACAGCGTCGCCGCCATGGCCGCGGCGTAGCCCATGTGGAACTCGTTGAACGCCTTCTGGTAGATGTAGTAATAGATCACCCGTGTGGCGTCGGCCGGGCCGCCCTTGGTGGTCACCGCGACGGTGTCGAAGATCTGGAACGAGCCGATCACCGACACCACCAGCACCAGCACCGTGACCGGCCGCAGCAGCGGCAGCGTGACCCGGCGGAACATCGTCCACTCGCCGGCGCCGTCCACCGCCGCCGCCTCGTACAGGTTGCGCGGGATCATCTGCATGCCGGCGAAGAACAGCAGCGCCGTGTAGCCCATGTTGCGCCAGGTGTTGACCAGCGCGATGGTGGCGATGGCCTGGTCGGAGTCGCCGTAGAAGGCCTGCGCCTCAAGGCCGAGCAGCTCCAGGACGTGGTTCACGAAGCCGACGTTGTGGTCCAGCATGAACAGCGTCACGATCGCGACCGTGACGTTGGGCACCAGCCACGGCACCACGATCGCCGCGCGGACCAGCACCGACCGGGTGAGCCGGTCCATCAGCACCGCGATGGCGAGCGCGAGGACGGTCTGCGAGCCGATGTTGATCACCACGTACTCGGCGGTGATCCGCAGCGCGTTCCAGAACTTGCCGTCGGCCAGCATGTCGCGGTAGTTGTCCAGCCCGACGAAGCGCGGCTCGGACAGCAGGTTCCAGTCGGTGAGGCTGATCCAGAAGCCGCGCAGCGTCGGCGCCAGGTAGAACACCGCGAACCCGGCGAGCGACGGCAGCAGGAACAGCCAGGCCACCCGGGCATCGGAGGACGGCCGCCGGCGGCGGGTGCCGTGCTGGCCGGTGGCGCGCGCGGGGCCGGCCCGGCCGACGGTCAGCGTCACGAGCCCACCGTCTCGATCCGCAGGCCGCGCTCGCGCAGCGCGGCGAGCATCCGCGGGTCGGCGGACGGGCCGGTGATCAGCAGGTCCACCGCGCTGATCGGGGCGACGGCCGCCAGGTGGATCTGGCCGATCTTGGAGCCGTCGGCCACCACGACGCGCTGGGCCGTGGTGGCCCGCAGCATGCGCTGTTTCATCTCCGCCTCGGGAAGGTTGATGTTGGTGATGCCCGCCTCCGGGTGCACCCCGTTGCAGCCGAGGAAGACCGTGCAGGTGTTGATCCGGTCGAACATGTGGTGCGCCAGCGGGTCGACCAGCGAGTGCTGGAGGCGCCGCAGCGTGCCGCCGGTGAGCACCACGGTGAGGGGCGGGATCGCGCCCTCCAGCTCCAGCGCGATGTTGAGCCCGTTGGTGAAGACCACGACCTCGCTCAGGTCGGTGCGGGCGGCCAGGGCGCGGGCGATGAACGTGGTGGTCGTGCCCACGTCCAGGGCGATGCTCTGGCCGTCGCCGACCAGGGCGGCGGCGGCCGCGCCGATCAGCGTCTTCTCGATCGCGGACGCGCTGAGCGCCTCCTCGAACGACGGCTCCTCGCGCAGCCGGTTGCCGACCGCGACCGCGCCGCCGCGTACCCGGCGGAGCAGGTTGCGCTCCTCCAGGGCGTCGAGGTCGGCGCGGGCGGTCACACCGGAGATGCCGAACGCCGTGCTGAGGTCGGCGACCCGGACGAACTCCCGCTCCAGCACCAGGGCCAGGATCCGCTCCCGGCGGACCTCGGCGGGGAGGGGCTCGATCTCGTTCGGCATGTCGGCAATCTTCGAAAGGTTTCGTTTACTTGTCAATAGGTAAGGATGGAGTTGTGGTTACGAAAAGCGGATCTCGTCGATGGTGAGGGTGGAGCTGCCGCCGTACCAGAAGCCCATGGCGAGCTGGCCGGGGCTGCTCCGGTTGATGCCGTTGGCGGCCATGGGGATGCGGATCTCCTGGTAGGAGGTGGTGATCTGGGGATGGCCGCCGCCGTCGAGCGTGTACTCGCCGAACAGCTTGGTGACGCCGCCCAGGGTGAGGTTGAAGTGGCTCTGCTCGCCGCCCGCCGCGCCCTTGACGCGGACCACCAGGTGCGTCCTGGCGGACAGGTCCGTTCCGACGTCGCTGCCGAACCAGCCGCAGTTGTTGTAACGCAACTGCAGCGCGCCGGAGGACAGGACGCCGGAGCCGCCGCCGTCCAGGAAGCAGTTGCCGCCGGTCCACCTGCCCAGGTCGTTCTGGGCCGCCGACGGGTAGGCGGGCGAGCCGTCGAAGTCGTCCAGCAGCAGGCCCGGCGAAGGCGTGGGGGTCGGGGTCGGCGTGGGGGTGGGAGTCGGTGTGGGCGTCGGGGTCGGGGTGGGTTCCTCGGTCGGGCAGTTCGGCGCGCACGCGCCCACGACGAACTGGGCGGCCAGCACGTTGTAGCCCTTGGCCGCGTTCCAGGTGCCGGTGTTGGCCAGCCGTACGGAGTACTCCGGCCGGGAGCGCAGGCTCGCAGCCTGGTCGGGCAGCCACAGGGCCAGGGTGTAGGTGCCGGGCACGACGCCGGACGGCACGGTGACGGTCTGCGTGGGCACGGTGCGCGCGCCGGGGAGCCAGGCGCGCACGTCCACGCCCGGCAGCGGCAGGTCGTAGCGGCGCGTGCCGTCGTCCAGGACCAGGAACGCCGGGCGCTGCTTGACCGGCCCCGCCCAGCCGTCGTTGCTCAGGCTCGCGCCGAAGGTGAGCCG
The DNA here is from genome assembly GCF_019396405.1 of Nonomuraea rhizosphaerae. Classification (GTDB taxonomy): domain Bacteria; phylum Actinomycetota; class Actinomycetes; order Streptosporangiales; family Streptosporangiaceae; genus Nonomuraea; species Nonomuraea rhizosphaerae. The sequence goes on from NZ_JAHKRL010000098.1 coordinate 7,991, forward strand.
GCCGCCGGGCAGCGCAGAGTCGGACAGGCTCGCGTTCACCAGCCGCAGCCGGTAGCCGAGCTTGCGCTCGATCCGGGTGAACGCGGTCTCGGCCGGGTCATTGCCGGCGGCGGCGAGCTGGGTGGCCTTCCACTTGTTCGTGTTGACCGGGGCGTAGTCCTCGTTGATCTCGGTGAAGTTCAGCTTGGACATCTCCGCCTGCACGTTGACGCCCGCGGCGTCGTTGTAGCCGTCGGAGTTGCAGGTCTCACCGCCCATGATCGTGTTGTGGCCGGTGGAGGTGACCCGGTCGTACATCCACTGCTTCTTCTGCTCGATGGAGAACCAGCCCATCCACGAGTTGTTGTCGTAGGTCCCCATGTCGTTGTAGTCGGCCAGGAAACAGTCGTCGTGGAAGCCGATCCGGTCCTTCTGCGCCTGCGTGAGCGTGCAGCCGCCCGGTATCACGCACGAGGTCGGGTCCACGATCTCCTTGATGTGGATCGGGTAGCGCATGGCGAGCGGCACGGTGGCCGGGGTGCTCTCCAGGAGCTTCTTGATCACGCGGTAGCGGGTCGCCGCCGTGTCCTGGTTGAACGGGTCGGTGTAGGTCCCCGTGTGCCACTCGCCCCACGCGCCGAGGTAGCCGGCCTCCAGGTGCATGACGACGTCGGCGTTGGCGCTCAGCACCGCGCCGATCTGCTCCACGTGCCGCAGGATCTTGGCCTCGGTGGCGTCCGACCAGCCGTCCCACACGTACGTCGGCCGGAAGACGATCTTCATGCCGGCGGCGCGGATCGCGGCCAGCCCGGAGTCCAGGTTGGTCAGCAGCGCCTGCGGCAGGTTGTCGTCGTTCTTGAAGTGGTCCAGGTGCAGGTAGCTGTGGATGAGGGTGTTGCCGTTGGCCCTGGCCCGGGCGAACGTGCGGTCCAGCAGGTCGGGGTTGAAGCCGGGCACGCTCGCGCCGCTGTCGGCCCAGTCGTTCACGGCCGGATCGTTGATGATCTCGTAGCGGCTGTGGAAGCCGCGCTCGGGGTTGGTGATGACGGTGGCGAGGTCGGCCTGGTAGGTACGGGTCTGCGCGTCGGCCGTCCCGGCCGGCAGCGTCACGACGAGGCCGGCGATCAGGGCCGGCGCCAGGACGGCGGCCAGCCGCCATCGAAGTGCTGACGACATGCGGTTCTCCCTGGTGCCGAGCCGGTCCGGGAGCCGGGCCCCCGGACCGGGGACGGCCTACTCGAAGCGGATCTCGTCGATGGTGACGCTGGAGTTGCCGCCGTACCAGAAGCCCATGGCGAGCTGGCTGGGACTGTTGCGGTTGATGCCGTTGGCGGCCATCGGGATGCGGATGTTCTGGAACGAGGTGGTGATGGCGGGGTGGCCGCCGCCGTCGAGCGTGTACTCGCCGAACAGCTTGGTGACGCCGCCGAGGCTCAGGTTGAAGTGGCTCTGCTCGCCGCCCGCCGCGCCCTTGACCCGGACGACCAGGTGGGTCTTGCCGGTCAGGTCCACGCCCACGTCGCTGCCGAACCAGCCGCAGTTGTTGTAGCGCAACTGCAGCGCGCCGGAGACCAGGACGCCGGAGCCGCCGCCGTCCAGGAAGCAGTTGCCGCCGGTCCACTTGCCCAGGTCGTTCAGGAACGCCGACGGGTAGGCGGGCGAGCCGTCGAAGTTGTCCAGCACCAGCCCGGTCACCGGGGGCGACGGGTCGGTGGTGACCGTCACGGCGTTGCTGGCCGCCGACCGGTTGCCGGCCGCGTCCCGCGCCTTGACCGTGTAGACGTACGCGGTGGACGGGGTGAGACCGCTGTCGGTGAACGAGGTGCCGGACGGGGAGCCGACCAGCGTGCCGCCGCGGAACACCTCGTACCCGGTGACCCCGACGTTGTCACTGGCCCCGCCCCAGGACAGCGACACGCTCGTGTCCGTCCTCCCGCCGCTGGACAGGGTGGGCGCGGTCGGCGCCGAGCAGTCGCCGGCGCAGCCGGAGGTGGTCGCCGGCACGCTCGCCGACAGGCCGGAGGCGTTGCCCGCGTTGTCCACCGCGCGCACCGCGTACTGGTAGGTCTGCCCGGCCGTGCGCCCGGTGTCGGTGTACGTGGTGCCGGTCACCGGCGCCGAGGTGACCTTCGTGCCGTCCCGGTAGACGTCGTAGCCGCGCAGCCCGCTGCCGCCCGTGTCGGTCGCCGCCGACCAGGACAGCGAGACGCTGGTGTCGGTGACGCCGGTCACCGCCAGGCCGCCGGGCGTGCTCGGCGCGGTGCAGTCGCCGGTGCAGGTGCCCGAGGTGGACAGCGCGCCCAGGTTCACCCAGCCGTCGGTGCTCTGCTCGGCGTTGGCGAACGACAGCGGGTACGGCGGCCGGTGCTGGTCGATCACCCAGTCGGACAGCCGGGACGCCGCCGGGCGGGAGCGCAGCACGTCCGGCGTGACCGCCTCCAGCGGGTTGCGGACCTTGAGCACCAGGCTGTAGTTGCCCGCCGGGACGCCCGCCGTGCTGAGGTCGGCGGAGAAGTTCACCGGCCGCCCGAAGTCGATCCTGGCCGGGTTGCCGGGGACGTTCCAGTCCGGGAACGTACGGACCTGCAGCGGCTGCACCTTACGCAGGTCCCAGTCGGTGTCCCAGGTCTTCACCACCGCGCCCGAGCCGTTCTTCAGCCCGATGACGACCTTCCACGGGTAGTAGAAGGGGGCCACGCCGTCGTTCTGCATGGTCACCCCCACCCGGAACGGGCCGGAGGCGGAGGCGTTGAAGTTGGCCTGCGGGATGTGCAGGTTGTAGCCCATCTTGCGGACCCCGGCGGCGACCTTCGGATCGGTCGCGCTGTAGCCGCCCGCGCCGGTCTGGTTGATCATCCAGGTGATGTGGGTCAGCTCGGTGGCCGCCAGCACGTCGTCGACCTGGCCGCCGCCGCCCGGGTAGTTGGCGTACAGGCTGCCTTGGATCTCCGGCCGCGCCTCGCCGCCGATCGACTGGGTGGTCCACCGGTTCTCCAGGTTCCGGTTCAGCAGGAGCTGGGTGAACGCGTCGTCCCAGCCGCCCATCGACACCGGCAGCGTCATGCTCTTGAGCTGGCCGCCGCGCCACTCCTTGTACGGCCAGGAGTCGTCGTGGAAGCCCATGCCCGGCGTGTCCGCCCCCGCCAGCGGGTAGCGCACCTCCAGCTGGATGTTGTCGAAGGCCGCGTCGTAGGCGTGGATGAGCGTGGTGATCGTGGCGTCGGTCGGCATCAGGTCCGGGTAGCCGTCCGCGGTGTCGCGGTCGTACGGCCAGGTGTGCCACTCGCCCCACAGCCCGACCAGGCCCAGCGACATGAACCCCACCCGCGGGTCGGCGGTGCCGCCGGGACCGGCGTGGTCGTAGCGGCCGGCGAAGGCGTTGATGAAGCTGGTGAAGGCGTTGATCACGTCGGGGTCGTCGTAGTCGGGGCTGACCGTGCCCCACTGACCGTTGTTGCGCAGCGCCATCTTGCCGTTGAGGCAGGGCGGGATGCCGTTGCCCGGGTGCGTGCCCGACCCGCCGGGATACTCCACGTAGAAGCGGAAGGCGAGCTGACGGCCCCACACGGCGGCCTCGTCCAGGGCCTTGTCGAACACGCTCCAGTCGAAGACCGAGCAGCTCGACGGGTCCTTCATCACCTCGTTCAGCGCGAAGTAGGTCCACATCACGCCGCCGGGGTACTTGCCGTTGTAGTTGTCGCCCGGGAACAGGTAGGGGGCGAAGCCCTTGAGCGGCTGGCCCACCAGGGCGTCGGCGTAGGCGTAGGTGTGGGTGGTCAGGCCGGGGTCCGGTCCCGGCCCGGCGGGCGGACGGGACGGCGGGCCCGCCGCGGCCGTCGCCGTGCTGGTCAGCGTGGTCGTCACGGCCAGCAGGACGGCGGCCATCGTGAGCAGGAACGTGGAGAGTCTGCGTCTCATGTATCCCCTCCGGGGAAAGGGCGGCACAGGCGTGGGGGGTGCCCTTGACGGGCCTCCGCCCGGCGATCCACATGAGACCACGATGCTTGCCGTATCGCAAGAAGTTGACTTGCGATAGAGAAAATTACGTATTGCGTTTGCTTACGTTCCTCTGTTTGGATGCGCTCAACAGGCGTCATCCACCCGCCACCCGCCCCCTTTTTTCCAGGAGCGCTCGAATGACCCGAGCCGTCCGGGCCGTGCTCGTCCTGGCACTCGCCCTCGCCGCGATGTCCGCCCCTGTGTCCGCTCCCGCGTCCGCCGCCCCTTCCCTCACCTGGACGCCGCTGACCTACCGGCAGGCGCCCGCCGACAACCCGCTCAAGGGCTTCATGCCGTACACCGGCAGCTACCAGACCTTCCCGCACAGCATGGAGTGGTTCTACCTGCCGCTGCGCGACCTCATGACCGGCCCGGCCACCTTCGACTGGACCCCGCTGGAACGTCAGCTCAACACGATTGCCCGGCGCGGCCACCACGCCGCCTTCCGCGTCTACCTCGACTATCCCGCCAAGCCCACCGGCATCCCGCAGTTCCTGCTTGACCAGGGCCTGACCACCCACTCCTACCCCGACCACGGCAACAACGGCCTCAGCGTCTCACCCGACTACGAGGACCCGCGCCTGGTCGCCGCCCTCGACCGGTTCATCGCCGCGCTCGGCCGCCGCTACGACGGCGACCCGCGCATCGGCTTCGTCCAGGCCGGCCTGATCGGCTTCTGGGGCGAATGGCACACCTGGCCGTACGACGGCGGCACCCGCCCGGAGAACTGGATGGCCTCCGAGGCGACCCAGGCGGCGGTCCTGAACCGCTTCGACAAGGCGTTCAACCGCACCCGGCTGCTGGTCCGCTACCCGTCGGCGCTCAACAAGGACCTGCGCATGGGCTACCACGACGACTCGATGGCCTTCGAGACGCTCCCGCCCACCTCATGGCACTTCGTCCAGCGCCTGATCGACAACGGCGTCACCGAGAAGTGGCGGAACGAGCCCATCGGCGGCGAGCTGCGGCCCGAGGTCCAGTCGTGCGTCTTCGACGCTCCCGTGAGCTGCTCCCAGTACGAGGACTACACCGAGTCGGTGACCCTGTCGCACGCGTCGTTCCTGCTCAACCAGGCCCCCTTCGAGGGCGACGGCTTCACCGGCGACGAATGGTTCCGCGCCGTGGCCGGCGCCCGCTCCCTCGGCTACGAGCTGACCGTCACCGAAGCCGCCCTGCCCGCGGCCCCGGTCCGCGGCCACGCGACGGTCGGGGTGCGCGTCGCCAACCGTGGCCTGGCGCCGTTCTACTACGACTGGGACGTCGAACTGGCCGCCATCGACGCCGCCGGCCGCGTCGCCAAGCGGTGGACGCTCCCCTGGAAGATCACCGGCATCCAGCCGGGCGCCGTCCCCGCCCAGCTGACCGCCCAGGTTTCGGTCGGCGGGCTCGGCAAGGGGGAGTACGACCTCGCGGTGCGGGTGGCGAACCCGCTGCCGGGTGGGAACGACCTGCGGTTCGCCAATGTGACGCAGGACGTGCAGTCCGGGCTGCTCACGCTGGGACGGCTCACGGTCGCCTGACCCGCCACGCCTCCGCCTCTTGACTGTCGCTCCTGGAGGTCGATGGTCGATAGGCGGAGACGTGCGTCGATCAATGTGACCGGACTTCCCAGGCCGGCCGTTGGAGCTGATCGTTGTACACGATGACGTCGGCGTGGTCGGTCGGTCGGGCCGTGGCGAAGTAGAGCCGCTGGGCGGGGATGTAGCGGTCGCGCCAGGACCGTTCGATGCCGGCGGTGTCAGCGGGGGATCCGGCCAGCGCCGCGCCTCGGTCCTGGGCGCGATCGATCGTCTGCTCGAAGGGGACGGACACGAAGATCCGCAGGTCCCACCGATCGACGAGTTCTGGGCGCAGGAGGAAGACGCCGTCGAAGAGCAGTACGGCGTCTGCGGGGGCGGTCATGGCCGGCGGGGATGACGGGGTGTCGGTGTCTCTGTCGTAGACCGCCTGTTGGAACCTTCGGTCTCCGCCTGGGCCCAGCGGATCGAGCAGGACCCGGCACAGCCCGGCGTGGTCGTGGGCGTCGAAGTAGCAGCCTTCGGCCGAGTACTGGCCGCGTCGGTAGCGCTGAGCGCGGGGGAAGAGGAAGTCGTCGATGGTCGCGCGGATGACGTCGCGGCCCCGTGCGCGCAGGGCGACGGCGAGTTCGTCGGCCAGCGTGGTCTTGCCGGCGGCGGGCGGGCCGTCGATGGCGACCCGTAGTGGGTGCGCGGCCGCGACGGACCTGATCGCCTCGGCCAGCCGGCTGATGAGCTCGCCGCGGGTGCCTTGCTCCATTGGTGCCCCTTTCACGGTGTCTCCTGCTTAGCACCGCACGCCAGGTTGAGCACCGCGCGCCAGGCTGAGGACGCCTGTGATCGCCCTGGTGACAGGAGTCGGGCTTGCTCCGGTCAAGGGGGCCGCTTGCGTTCGGGGGGCATCCGAGCGGCAGCGAGGACCTTGTTTTGTGGAAATAGTGGGAACCGGCCTTCGCCGTGCGGCCAACAACAGGGTGACCGCATGAGAGAGGACCGGCACTGTGGTGGGTGTTCAGGACATACCCGAGACGCTGGACGACTCAGCGCTGATCGCGCAGTCGATGGCCGATCCGGAGTGTTTCGCGGCCCTGTTCGACCGGCACGCCGACGAGATCCACCGGTACGCCGCCAGGCGCCTCGGGCAGGAGCCGGCCGAGGACGTGACGGGTGAGGTGTTCCTGGTCGCCTTCCGTTCCAGGGCGCGTTACGACCGTTCGTGGCCGGACGCCAGGCCGTGGCTGTACGGCATCGCCACCAAGCTCGTCGCCCAGCATCGCCGGGCGGAGCGGCGGCGGATCAACGCGATGGCGAAGGTGAGCGTGGAGCGGCCGGGGACGTTCGACGAGCGCAGCGCCGACCGCGTCACCGCCGAACAGCTCCAGCCGAGGCTCGCCAGGGCGCTGACCAGGCTGAGCGCGGCGGAGCGCGATCTGCTGCTGCTGGTGGCGTGGGCGGACCTGACGTACGAGGACGCGGCCGTCGCCCTGGGGGTGCCGGTGGGCACGGTCAGGTCCCGGCTGCACCGGCTGCGTGTCAAGTTACGCAGGGCTCTCGGCGGCATCGATCCCTTCGCAGAGGAGCCCCAGCATGGATGACGAGATCCGCACGTTCGCCGACGGGGCGCCGGACGTCCCGCCGTACTGGCCGGAGGCCCGCGCGAAGGCGCGTGAGCGGTTGCTGCGGGAGGCCCGTGAGGGGCGTGGGTTCCGGTTTCCCCGGCTGGGCTGGCAGGCCGTGGCCGCGTTCGGGGTGACGGTCGCTCTTGTCGGGGGCGTGGCCGTGGTCCTGTCGGGGCAGCCGGGCGGCCCGGGGCCGGGGGTGGGGACGTCGGTGGCGCTGACCACGGGTGAGCTGGACCCCAGGCCGGGGCAGTTCATCGTGGTCGAGTCCGACACCATGTACACCTCGGAGTCGGTCGACGGGAGCGGGCACTCCCGCTGGCTCTACCGTACGCACAGGAAGATCTGGCGGTCGGCGGACGCGAGCGCGAACGGCCTGCTGCTGATCGAGGGCAGGGAGCCGAAGCCGTACCCGGGCGAGGCGCTGCCGGAGCAGGCCCGGGACTGGCGCGGCTCCGACTGGATGCAGCTCGCCTCGTGCCCCGGCCGGTTGGCGGCGTGGCGTACCGACTACGCGTACCTGAGCGTGCTGCCCACCGACCCGGTGATCCTGAGGAAGCGCCTGTACGAGCGGGCGTCCGGCGGCAAGCCGGGCGCGGACGCCGACAAGCAGGCGTTCGTCGCGGCGGGGGACCTGCTGCGGGAGACGTACATGCCCAAGGAGCAGCGTGACGCGCTGTTCATGGCGATCGGAGGGATCCCAGGGGTGAAGGCGGCCCAAAATGTCGAGGACTCGGCCGGCCGCAAGGGCGTGGCGCTGGGACGCGACTCCGACAACGGGACGCTGGAACAGCTGATCTTCGATCCGGAGAGCCACCTGCTGCTCGGCGAGCGTGTGACGGTCATCGCCCAGAAGGACGGCCGGCCGCCCGTGGGCAGTGTGCTCGCGCTGACGGCCCAGCTCAACGTGTCGGTGGTGGACAAGCTGCCGGACGCGCCGAACGTGGCGGCGGACGGTAGCTGCTCGGTGGAGCAGGCGTCCGCGTCGCCGCAGCCCACCACCGTTCCGACCCCAGGGCCGACGGACCCGCAGCCGGCGCCGACCGAGGCGGTGCTCACGGAGGAGCCGGCCACGGACGAGCCGGCCGCCGAGCCCGCTCCGACGGAACCGAACATCACCGAGGCCCCGGCGCCGGTCGACGACGCGCCGGAGCCTGCCCCCATGGAGGACTCCCCGGCGGGAAGCTGACCCGCCCGACCGGCGGACGGCCCGCGCCGGCGAACGGCGCGGGCCGTGCGGACGCGTCCGCCTAGCGGAACGAGGCGATCGCGTCCGCGAGCTGCTCAACGGCCCACAGCAGGTCCTCCTCGGAGATCACGATCGGCGGCGCCAGCCGGATCGTCGACCCGTGCGTGTCCTTGGCCAGCACGCCGCGCGCCAGCAGCGCCTTGGACACCTCGCGCCCGGTGGCCAGCGACGGGTCGATGTCCACGCCCGCCCACAGCCCGCGCCCGCGTACGGTGACCACGCCGTCGCCGATCATCCCGCGCAGCCGGGCGTGCAGGAGGTCGCCCAGCTCGGCGGCCCTGGCCTGGAACTCGCCGGTGTTCAGGATCTCGATGACCGCGTTGCCGACGGCGCACGCCAGCGGGTTGCCGCCGAAGGTGGAGCCGTGCTGGCCGGGCTTGATCACGCCGAGCACGTCCTGGTCGGCGGCGATGGCGGAGACCGGGACGACGCCGCCGCCGAGGGCCTTGCCCAGGACGTAGACGTCGGGCACGACGTTCTCGTGGTCGCAGGCGAAGGTCCGGCCGGTGCGGCCGAGCCCGGACTGGATCTCGTCGGCGATCATCAGCACGCCCTCGGCCGTGCACAGCTCGCGCACCTGGGTGAGGTAGCCGTCCGGCGGCACCAGCACCCCGGCCTCGCCCTGGATGGGCTCCAGCAGCACGGCGACGGTGTTCTCGTCGAGCGCCTCGCGGATCGCCTCGACCGAGCCGTACTTCACGACGCGGAAGCCCGGCGTGTACGGGCCGAAGTCGTCGCGGGCGTCGGGGTCGGTGGAGAAGCTGACGATCGTGGTGGTGCGGCCGTGGAAGTTGTCCTCCATCACGATGATGTTGGCCTGCTCCGGCTGCACGCCCTTGACCTGGTAGCCCCACTTGCGGGCGACCTTGATCGCGGTCTCGACGGCCTCGGCGCCGGTGTTCATCGGCAGGATCATGTCCTTGCCGGTCAGGTCGCCCAACCCGGCGCAGAACCTGGCGAACTGGTCGTGGTAGAACGCCCGGCTGGTCAGCGTCAGGTTCTTGAGCTGCTCCTGCGCGGCCTCGATGATCTTCGGGTTGCCGTGGCCGAAGTTGAGCGAGGAGTAGCCGGACAGGAAGTCCAGGTACCGCTTGCCCTCGACGTCGGTGACCCACGCGCCCCGCGCCTCGTGGATCACCACGGGCAGCGGGTGGTAGTTGTGCGCGCTACGGCGCTCGCTGACCTCGATCAGCTCGGCGGTGGTGCTCATTTCGTGTTCTCCCCCCTGATCTCCAGTGTGCAGCACTTGGGGCCGCCACCTGCCTTGCGCAACTCCGACAGCTCGACGGGGATCGGCTCGTAGCCGCGCCGCTTGAGCTCCAGCTGGAGGTCACCCGCCTCGGAGTTGATCACTACGTGGGTGCCGTCGCTGACGGCGTTGAGCCCGAGCACCTCGGCGTCGGCGTCGTTCGCGAGCACCGCGTCGGGGAACATCCGGGCCAGCACCTCGCGGCTGCCCCGCGAGAAGGCGCCGGGGTAGTAGGCGACGTTGCGGCCGTCGAGCGGGAACAGCGCCGTGTCGAGGTGGTAGTAGCGCGGGTCGGTCAGCGTCAGCGAGACCACCGGCCGCCCGGTGAACTCCTGCGCCTCCTGGTGGGCGGCCAGGTCCGTACGGAAGCCCGTACCGGCCAGGATGACCTCGTCGAGCGCCAGGAAGTCGCCCTCACCCTCGTTGACGTGCGCCGGCTCCTTGACCGGGTAGCCGCGCTCGGCGAACCAGCGCAGGTAGGCGGGCCCCTCGGCGGCCCGCTCGGCGAAGGCGAACCGCGCCCCGTAGACGCGCCCACCGGCCACCAGCGCGCCGTTGGCGGCGAAGACCATGTCGGGCAGCCCCTCGATCGGGTCGATCAGGCTGACGCGGTGACCGAGATCCTCGTACGCCGTCTTCAGCCCTTCCCACTGACGGATCGCGAGATCACGGTCCGTGTCCGCCTCGGGATGCATCCACGGGTTGATGGCGTACTCGACCGTGAAGTGTTCCGGGCGGCACATGAGGAAGTGCTTGGGCATGCAAGGCTCCGTCATCGTCGATGTCGGGGGGACGTGCACAGCCTAGAAATCAGCCTTTATGCAGGCCAAGTGGTTACATTGCGTGTTCGCGCGGGTCTGTTGCGAGTCTCAGCCACCGGCCGGGGATTCGTTGCGCGGGTCCGGTACGGCGCCGGGCAGCTCGTCGATGAGCCGGGAGAGCACGATCGAACTCTTGGTCCGCACCACGAACGCCTCGGCGGCCAGCCGCTCGATCACCCGCTCCACGTGACGCACGTCCGTGGCCCTGATGTGCAGCAACGCATCGGCCTCGCCGGTGATCGTGGCCGCCGCCACCACCTCGGGGAAGCGGGACACGGCCAGCGCGATGTCGGACGGCTTGGTCTTGCCCTGGCAGAACAGCTCGACGTACGCCTCGGTGGTCCAGCCGAGCGCCCGCGGCGCCACCCTGGCGCTGAACCCGGTGATCGCCCCCACCTCGCGCAACCGATCGACGCGACGCTTCACCGCGGACGCGCTCAGCCCGACCCGATGCCCGATCTCGGCGTAGGTCGCGCGGGCGTCGTCCACCAGCGCGGTGATGATGTGACGATCCAGCCGGTCCAGTTCCACGCGCTCTGTATACCGCCTGGCCAGGCTGGCGCGCGACGAGCGCCACACGGGATGCTGTACGGATGAGCGGAACAGCCTTTCCCGACGGTTTCGTCTGGGGGATCTCGACGTCGGCCTACCAGATCGAGGGCGCCAATGTGGCCGACGGTCGCGGCCCGTCCATCTGGGACTCCTTCTCCGATTCGCAGGCGGCCTGCGACCATTACCACCGCCATGCCGAGGACGTCGGACTGCTGAAGGACCTGGGAGTGGGGGCCTACCGTTTCTCGGTGAGCTGGCCGCGGGTCGTGCCGGAGGGCGCGGGCCGGGTCAACGAGGCCGGCCTGGATTTCTACGACGAACTCGTGGACGAATTGCTGGGCGCGGGCATCACCCCGTACGCGACGCTTTATCACTGGGATCTGCCGCAGGCGCTCGAGGACAAAGGCGGGTGGGCCTCCCGCGACACGGCCGCCTTTTTCGCCGAGTACGCGGCGGTGGTGCGTCAGCGGCTGGGCGACCGGGTGGACACGTGGTTCACGGTGAACGAGCCGTGGGTGGCGGCCTTCTGCGGTTACGGCTCCGGCATTCACGCGCCGGGGCGTACCTCGGCCGCCGACGCCTTCCGCGCCGCCCACCATCTGCTGCTCGCGCACGGGCTCGCCACGCAGGCGCTGCGGCCGGCGAAGGTGGGGCTGGTCCTGAACTTCGGGCCGGTCATGACGCCCGGCCAGGTCGGCGACCTGACGATGGAGCCGGCCGAGGAGGACGCCGAGGCGGTGGCCAGGATCGACACGCTGCTGCACCGGCAGTTCCTGGAGCCGGTGCTGCGCGGGGCCTATCCCGACGAGCTGTTACCGGTGGTGGAGCGGTTCGCGGGGCTCGGCCACATCCAGGACGGCGACCTGGAGGCGATCGCGGAGCCGATCGACCTGCTGGGCGTCAATTACTACGCGCCGACCGTCGTGCAGGCCCAGCCGAGCCGGGCCGCCGACCCGGCCTATCCGGGCAGTGAGGGAATTCTCTTCTGCACCGTTCCCACGGCCGTCACCGCCATGGGCTGGCCCATCGTCCCGAACGCCCTCCCGTTGTTGTTGCGCCGCCTTTCCCGGGAATATCCCGGCACCCCGTTGATGATCACCGAGAACGGCGCCGACTTCGTGGACGTGATTTCCGGCGACGGCATTCACGACGTGGACCGGATCGGTTTCATCGAGGAGCATCTGCGGGCCCTGAAGGTCTCCATCGACGAAGGGGCCAAGGTCGGCGGATATCTGCTCTGGTCGTTGCTCGACTGCCTCGAATGGGCCGACGGGTACCAGCGCAAGTTCGGCATCTACCACGTCGACTTCGCCACCCAGCGGCGGCGGCCGAAGGACAGCGCCCACTGGTACCGCGACGTCGTCAGGCGCAACGGCCTGGCGCAGAGCCGCCCCAGGCGGCCCACCCTGGAGACCGTCGCCGCCCGCGCCTCCGTCTCCCGGGCCACGGCCTCCCGCGTCATGAACGGCGAGGTGTCGGTCAGCCCCGAGGCGCGCGCCGCCGTGCTGCGGGCCGTGCAGGAGCTGGGCTACGTGCCCAACGCCGCCGCGCGCAGCCTGGTCACCCGCCGTACGGAGTCGATCGCGCTGGTCCTGTCCGTGCCCGGCCCCGGCGGGGAGGCGCTGACGGCGGCCGTCGTCCAGTACGTCACCAGCGTCCTGGAGGCGGCCGGCAAGCGGATCACGCTCATGCTCGCCGACACGGCCGAGAGCCACCGGCGCATTCTCCAGCACGTCGAGGCCAGGCTGGTGGACGGCGTCATCCTCGTCCTGCCCGACCGCGCAGCCGGGAGTGCCGGAGGCGTCGGGAGCGTCGGGAGCTTCGTGGGCGCCGGGAACGTGGCGGACGCCGACCCGCTCGCCGAGCGCCTGACCCGCACGGGCCTGCCGGTGGTGCTGCTGGGCCGGCCGCCGGTCGCGTCGCTGGTGCCGTACGTGGACGTGGACCACGCGGGCGGCGCGGCAGCCGTCACCGAGCACCTGCTGGCCACGGGCCGCCGCAACCTGGGCATCATCTGCGGCCCGCTGGACCTGGTCGCCACCCAGGACCGGCTGGCGGGCCACCGCACGGCACTCGAACGGGCCGGCCTGCACCCGTTGATCGCCACGGCCAACCCGACGCGGGAGTCGGGCGCGGAGGCGGCGCTGCGGCTGTTCGCCGACAACCCCCGGCTGGACGCCGTCTTCGCCACCAGCGACCACCTGGCGATCGGCGCGCTGCGGGCGGCCGGGCAGGCGGGTCGCCGGGTGCCGCAGGACCTGGCGGTCGCCGGCTTCGGCGACATCGACGCCGCCTCGTGCACCACGCCGTCGCTGACCACCGTGCGGGCGCCGGTCGCCGACCAGGCGATGGCGCTGGCCAGGCTGCTGCTGTCGCGGCTGGAGGGCAGGCACACCACGTCGGTGATCGTCCCGGCCCGCCTGGTCGTCCGCGAGTCGACCTAGGCCGTACGGCAAGGACCTAGTCGAGCTGGTCCTCGGCGAGTTGGGGGAAGACCTTGGAGACCTTGCCCAGCAGGTAGTCGCCGTACGTGCCGGTGAAGGCGCGCAGGTCCTGGCCGTCCCAGCGGGCCCGCCCCCCTTCCGTGTACGGCAGCGGCGGCACCTCGCTGTCCCAGCCGGGGTCGAAGAAGAACGGGAAGCTGAGCCGCTCGTTCCCGCTGACGTTGCGCACCCGGTGCGGGGTCGAGCGGTACAGGCCGCCGGTCAGCTTGTCCAGCATGTCGCCGATGTTGCAGACGAACGTCCCGGGCAGCGGCGGGGCGTCGATCCAGCCGTTCGCGGTGTGGACCTGGAGCCCCTCGTTGCCGTCCTGGAGGAGGAGGGTGAGCAGGCCGTAGTCGGTGTGCTCACCGACGCCCCACGCGTCCGGCTGGGTGGGCGGATAGTGAAATATCCGGAAAAGGATGGTGGGGCGGGCCGTGTAGCCGGTGCTGAAGTAGTCCCTGTCCAATCCCAGGCTCGCCGCGATCGCGGACATCACGGACTGGGCGACGCCCGTCATCGTGTCCAGGTACTCCAGCACCGCCTCGCGCAGCTCCGGCACCCGCTCGGGGAACAGGTTCGGGCCGTGCAGCGGCAGCCCGCTCTCCGGCTCCTCGGCGCCGAAGTAGATCCCCTCCTTCTGGTCCGGCCGGCCCGAGGTCAGCTCCCCGCCGACCGGGAAGAAGCCGCGCCAGGCCCGGCCGCCGCGCTCCATCGAGATCTCGTCCTTGACCTCCCCGGGCAGCTCGAAGAAGCGCCTCGCCGCCGTGTCCAGCCGCTTGACCAGCTCGGCCGGCACCCCGTGCCCGGACACGTAGAAGAACCCGCTGTCCTGGCAGGCGTCGCCGATCCGCGCCGCCACGTCGGCCGGCCGCCCGCCGATATCAATCACCGGCAATTCGCTCACGGGCCCATTGTTCCCGTTTTACGGCGCTTAGCATGGAAACACAGGGACCGCTTGGAGAGCGCATGCGCTTCATTCGCAGGCACAGGCAAGAGCACGAGCCCGACGAGCCGGGACAGGTCACCCGCATCGCCCCCGCCGTCGCGTACGACGGGGACCTCTACCATCTGCCCGACTGGGCGCACCGCCGCGGCGAGGAACGCGAGCTGGGCCGCGCCCACGCCGCCGAGGGCCAGATCGACACGCTGACCCTGGAGACCGGCAGCGTGCCGCGCTTCCACGAGCTGGAGGACGAGCGCCTGGCCGAGCTGGCCCAGATCGAGGACCTCACCGAACGGGAGATCCAGCGGGCCCGCGCCGAGTTCGAGGCGCAGAAGATCAAGCTGGCCGAGTCGCAGCGCGTGTTCGGCGAGGCGCGCAAGGCGCTCGACGCCACCCAGCACCAGGTCGGCGAGCTGGAACAGCCCAGCAGGCGCCCCGGCGACGGCCGTCCCAGCTCCATCGCGCTGTCCGGCAGTCGCTGGCCGGTCGTCCGCCGCTGGCTGCCGGCCGCGCTCCTGCTGCTGCTCCTGCTGATCGTCGAGGTGCCCATCCTCTACCAGGTCATCCTGAACTGGGGCGACAGCGTCGCGATGACCGCCCTGCTGGCCGCCGGCGCCGCCCTGATCATGCTGGTCGCCCCGCACATGTACGGCAGGGCGTTCCGCGCCTGGCAGGAGCACGGCAGCCCGGCCAGGGGACGCTGGCTGCTGATCGGGGTCGCGCTGGTCTGGCTCGGCCTGATCGTCGCTGTGGCCGTGCTGCGCCGCGACGCCCTGGTCAGGCCGCTGATCGTGGACGGCCAGGACATCGGCGCCACGTCCTCGGGCGTCAGCCAGCTCCCGACCATGATCCTGCTGCTCGCGCTGCTCATCGCCACCGCGCTCATCGCCGCCGACCTGGGCCGCCGCATGCACAACCCCAACGACCGCCGCCTGCGCGAGCTGCGCGCCAAGCGCGACGCCGAGGCCGAGGCGTGCGCCGCCGCCCGTACGGACTACCAGCGCGACGCCGGGTACGTCGAGAGCGTCGCCCAGTACCTCCAGGCCGTCGAACGCCGCCGGGCCAGCCGGATGCGCCAGCTCGACAGCGGCTTCGACAGTCTCGGCACGGCCTACCTGGGCGGCGTCGTCGAGGGGCTGCGCGACCCCGAGGCGGCGAGCTGGGCCGAGCGCATCGTCGTGCGCCGCCGCGAAGCAGGCACCCGGGGCACCTGAGTCCGGCGCCCCGGGAGTCCCGCGACCGGTCGATCGGCCGGTCAGCAGGTCGGCCGGTCAGTTGGTCGGTCGGTCAGTTGGTCGAGAAGGTGAACCAGTTGACGTTGACGAAGTCGGCCGGCTGACCGCTGCTGAACGTCAGGTACACCGTGTGCGTCCCCGTCACGCCGGAGATGTTCGCCGGCACCGTACGCCAGCTCTGCCAGCCGCCCGTGTTGCCCAGCGCGAAGTCACCGATCGGCGTGGCCGTCGGGCTGTCGAGCCGCACCTGCACCAGCCCGCTCACGCTGGTCCCGGCCCCGGAGGCGACCCGGGCGCGGAACTGCGTGGCGGCGGTGGAGCCGAAGTTCACGCCGTCGTAGCGCAGCCAGTCGCCGTTGGCGATGGCGCCGATGTTCTGGCCGCCGCCGCTGTCGGTGGTGGCCTCGGTGATCGTGCCCGACTGCGCCTGGAACGACTCGGCCTGGATGGTCGAGCGGGCGTCCACGTTGCCGCCGGGGGGCGGGGTCGTGGTGGTGCCGCTCTGCCACACGGCCACGTAGTCGACCACCATCGGCCGTCCCGGCACGGTGGCGGAGGTCGGCGTCGAGCCGCCCAGCGCGTTGGGGAACGCCCCGCCGATGGCCACGTTCAGGAGCAGGAAGTAGCCGGCGTGCGAGGTCATGTTGTTCCAGGACGTGGCGTCCATCTGCGACTGGGTCACGCTGTGGAACTGCTGGCCGTCCACGTACCAGCGCAACTGGTTGGGGCTGGTGCTGCGGTCCCACTCGAAGCGGTAGGTGTGGAAGGCCGACTGGCAGGTCGAGCCGGGGCAGGCGCGGTTGGCGCCCAGGCCGGTGGTCTCGTTGCACGGCCCGCCGGGGTTGACGCCGCAGTGCAGGACGCCCCAGACGGCGTTGATGCCGTTGACGTTCTCCATGATGTCGAACTCGCCGATGCCCGGCCAGTTCCAGTAGTTGCCCCGGTACGGCGCGCCCAGCGCCCAGAACGCCGGCCAGTAGCCGAGCGCGGCTTGTCCCGTCACGTTCGGCATCTGGATGCGGCTCTCGATGCGCAGGACGCGCCCGTCGGCGGGCTTGAAGTCGGCCCGCCTGGTCTCGATGCGCCCGGACGTCCACTCGCCCGAGCTGCTGCGCAGCGGGGTGATGCGCAGGTTGCCGCCGCCGTCGAGCGCGAGGTTGGCGGAGCTGGAGGTGTAGTTCTGGATCTCACCGGTGCCCCAGTTGCCGGGTCCGCCCGGGTAGGCGTGGCCGGTGTCGATGATCCAGTTGCTGGAGGAGGGCAGGGAGCCGGAGGCGCCGTCGAAGTCGTCGGCCCAGACCTGCGTCCAGCCGGACGGGGTGGACGGGACGGACGCGGAGGCGGTCACCGCCACGTGGACGAGCAGCCCGGCGATCACCGCCAGCGCCACGGCCACCGCGGCTAAGCGCCTGCGGACGGGGGATGTTGATCTCATGTCGTCGCTCCTGGGGGATACGGGGGCCGGAGCACTGCGAGAGAGCGCTCTCTCACGCCGAGACAAACACAGGTGTCATGTCCTGTCAACAAAGCGCACGCGTGATCTGTCAGAGCTGTGAGAGCGCTCTCGCTAGAGGAGGTCCACCGGGGCCGCCCCGGCCGCCTCGAACGTCTCCTTCCAGAAGGCCTCCAGCAGCGGGAACCGGTCCGGGCTCGCGGTCTTCTCCCGCAGGAACCCGTGGACGACCACCCCGTAGCCGCTCAGGTCGGGCATCAGCTGCTCCTTCCGGAGCTGCTCGGCCTTCTGCTTCCTGGCGGCCTCGCTCAGGTCGAGCTTGTTGATGTTCAGCTCGCCCCGGTTGTTGATCAGGTCGCTGAACACGATGATCTGGTGTGCCTTGTCCGGCTGCCGCTGCGCGGCCATCTGCTTGACCAGGTACCGCAGCGCGCCCAGCACGTCCGACCCCTCGCCCTCGGACGGGCAGTCGAACAGCTTGGCCGCCCGCGGCAGCACCTCGGTGATGCGGTGCGAGCGGATGCGCTCCTCGACCACCGGGTTCTCGTTGGGGTTCTCCGCCTTCGTCGCCGCCACGGCCACCGGGTCCTGGCGGCACGTGCTGCTCTCCGAGCTGCCGGTCACCGCCGCGAAGCCGATCCAGTCGCAGCCCTGGGCGAAGGCGGGCAGCTTGGAGGTGACGTCGCCGCGCGAGGTCGCCGGGTCGGCGTAGCTGGTGGAGTCGACCACCACCCCGCACACCGCGCGGGACTCCGTGCCGCAGGCGGTGAGGCCGCCCGCGAGCAGCAGTAACACTCCGAGCGCCGCCACGCGCCGAGTGCGGGCCCCGGCGACGGCGTCACCTCCGTCCGCCGTCATCGCGCCCCTCCGTCGTCGTCGGTCCTGTCGCCGGGTCTCCCCTGAGGCCAGTCGCCGGTCCTGTCGCCGGGCTCGTCCTCGGGATCGTCATCGGGCTCGTCGCCGGGTTCGTCCTCAGGATCGTGGCCGGGTCCGCGGCCGGTGCCGGGATCCGGGGTCGCGTCGCGGGGGAGTGATCGCCGGGTGACGGCCGGGCCGACCTCGGCGTGCCACACCTCGATCCGCGTCTCGACCTCCTCCATGATCCGGACGATCTCCCCGCGCCCGGAGATCGCCGCCGCGCTCTCCGCCGAGGAGTCCATGGCCACGACCTCCCCCTTCCACAGCGACGGGATCTCCTCCTTGCGCGGATGGGTCCGCATCACCCCGCCCCGGTAGGCCGCGATGAGCCGCTGCGAGCGGGCGTTCTCGGCCTCCACCGCGTGGTTGCGCTCGATCACCGCGCTCTCCCACTCCTGGGCGATGCGCTGCAGCCGGGCCCTGGCCTGGTGCACCTCGTCGGCGGAGCGCCGCAGCTCGTCCTGCCTGCGCGCCTCGGCCCGCCGCCGCCGCGCCTCGGCGATGGAGATGAACGCGTCCTCCGCCGGGGCGGGGCCCGCGCCGTTGACGTGCGGGGACGGAGACGGGGACGAGGGCGGGGGCGGCGGCCGCAGGTCGGCTCTGGCCAGCTCGCGCAGGATCGTCTCCTGCTCGCCCAGCGCGCGCTCCAGCAGCTCCTGGCGCTTGGCGGCCAGCCGCAGGTCGGTCTCGGTGACCCGCTCGCGTTCGCGGGCCCGTACCTCGGACACGTACGCGGGTTGGAAGCCGGGGTCGGTGAACTCGCCCAGCGGGTGCTCCCGGGCGTCCCGCATGCCCTGACGGTGCGCTTCCTCCCGCTCGGCAAGCGGGTCGTCCCGCTTGAACAGCCGCGACAAGAACGCCATCCGCGTCTCCAGGCTCCGGCCGGACCGGCACCCGGCCCGAGTGTCCCCGAAACCCCAGACTAATCCGTCATTTCGGAGAGAGCGCAGAGCTCGTACGAGCTGGTCTGCCCGGAACGTGCAACGTCTCCCCGGCGACCAGCGACGCGTCGTCCGAACAGAGCCACACCACGGCCCCCGCCACGTCGGCCACGAGGCCGTGCGGCCAGGCCGACACGCCGGCCGCGAGGTTGTGCGACCACGAGGTCACGTCCTCGGCGAGCCCGCGCGGCCAGGCGGCCACGGCGTTGACCCGCACGCCGGTCCCGGCCGCCGCCGCGCGGGTCAGCTCGATCACCGCGGCCTGCGAGCCGGCGGCCGGCGCCAGGTTGACG